>JAAFJI010000305.1 GCA_013298045.1 Betaproteobacteria bacterium | reverse complement strand
GCAAGCCAGCGGCGCAGTTTCATGGACGTATTTTGCGCGAAAGCGTTGGGCGGCTCAAAAACCGAGTGCGTTGACGGTTCGAGCTTCTTGCCTTGCCCGTAAGCGCCACTGGTGGAATACGTGCGACGCGAATGCGAACGGATTGCGAACGAGCCCTGCGCTCACCCTGTTTTTCCATTCGAGAGTCGGTCGGCGACGACGGCGTGGGATCGACGGGCGAACCCAATCGTCAATCGGTTCTTGCGTCCAAATCGACAGCGCAAACACTTCGCGGGTGGTGCGATCTTTCGGCGTCGCTTTGTTCGACACAGCGAAAGACTGCGCGTATCATGCCGACTCATTGTCGGAGCGGGGGAGCTTCATGGGAAATTTGATGCACCGAACGAACGCGGCATACGTTGCGTGGCTCTGTTGTAGTTTGCTATGTTGCTGGCCGCCGCACGTCGCCAATGCACAGTCACTCTCCACTGAGCTCGTCTATGCGCAAATCAATGGGCAGCTTTATCAAGTTAATCTCAGTACGGGCGCGGCCAGCTTGGTCGGTGCAATTGGCGGCAGCTCGCCGGTCGTTTCAATTGCAATCGCCCCCACGCCGGACACGATCTATGGCCTAACGAATGCAGGGAATCTTGTTTCGTTCCGAGCGCTCGCACCGGGGCGCATTGAGACCTCGGTTGCCATCACCGGTTTGCAGCCTAGCGAGGCAATTGTCGGCATGGACTTTCGTCCGTCGGTATTTCCCGCTGCAACGCTCTACGCGGTCGGATCGACCAGCCGTCTCTACACCATCAATCTCACAACGGGGGTTGCTACGCAGGTCGGGAGCAGTCAGTTCTCGACCCTGCTAAACGGCACGCGGTTTGGCGTGAATTTCAATCCGCGCGCCAATGCCAACAACAACTTGCTGCGCATCGTGAGCGATGGCGGTCAGAATATTCGAGTCAATCCGGATACAGGGGTGATCGCAGGCGTCGATACCGCGATCAATCCCGGCTCACCGCAAGTCGTCGGGGCCGCCTACACCGAAAATTTTTCCGGCGCGAATACAACGCCTAATCCAACGCCGCCGCCCGCGACCAATACAACCTCGCAGTACGTGATCGACGCCGCGACCAATACGCTGATGACGCAGGGTGGCGTGAACGGGCAAGTGGGCGGCGGCCCCAACGGCGGTGTGCTCACCACAATTGGTCCGCTCGGTGTGACCGTCTCAGGGCGCGCGAGTTTGGATGTTTCCAATCGCTTCGTATTTGCAAATGGCTTCGTGGCTCAGCCCTACAACCATCGAGTGTTTGTTGTTCAGGGCAGCGGGAGCTACACCTATGCCGTGACAGGCGGCACGCTTCCAGATTCGCTCACCTTCTCTTCTACCGGCGTGCTTTCCGGAACGCCGTCGGCCATTGGGACATTCAGTTTCGATGTCACCGCGACTGGCACCGGCGGGCCGTTCACGCGAAGCTACTCGGTCACGATCTTGTCCCAACTCACCCAGTCCATTACGTTTCCGCAACCTGCAACGCCCGCCGTGCAGCTTAGCTTCACGGTCAGTGCCTCGGGCGGCGCATCGGGCAATCAGGTAACGTTTGCAAGTCTCACGCCAACGACGTGTAGCGCAAGCGGCACCAACGGCGCAACGATCAGCGCGCTTGCCGCCGGAACCTGCACAATTGCTGCGAATCAGGTGGGCAATGCCAACTTCAGCGCGGCACCACAGGTGACTCGTGACGTGCAGATTCCTCCGCGAATCAACGTCGTGAAGACCGGTAACGGCAGCGGCAGTGCCGTGGGTACGCAGGGCGCAACGATCAACTGCGGCGGTAGCTGCGCCGCGCTTGTTGTCGCTGGTTCGAGCGTGACTTTGAGCGTTTTTGCCGATCCGTTTAACAAACTCGCGGGTGTCACGGGTGTGACCTGTCCGACCGTTTTGACCAACGGGCAATGCAGCTTCACGATGCCGGCAAGCGACGTCCTGGTCAACGCGAACTTCCGTTTGACCGCGAATCTCGACGGTGTGAACACGCCGATCGAATACGACGCCGCAACCGACGGCGTGATTCTCGTTCGCTACTTGTTGGGCCATCGTGGCAGCGCCTTGATCGCCGGCATTGCCTCGCAGCAAATTCCGACCGCCATCGAAGCTTATCTCGCCGCGCGTGTTGCCGCGAACGATTTCGATGTGGACGGCGACGGCGCAACGCTCGCGTCCACCGATGGGCTCATCATCTTGCGTCGCATGTTGCTGCCGGCCGAGCCAAATCCTGCGGTGATCACCGTCGGAAAAAACCCGTTCCCGCTGACGCCACTGACGGATGCCCAGATCATGAACAGGGTCGATCAGCTTTTTCCCTAGATGCCCAAGTAAATATTGTTTTTCTAAAATTCTATGAACTGGTTGCTAATGTATGAAATTAGCTTCGATATAAATTTTTAAGCGGCGAAACACTTTATAGCTGTAAAAATTCCCAAACTATCGCGTACAGATTGAAAGACTAGCTTGGGCAGTTCGCGTCGGTCATGCGCAATCGACAGGGCGGGGACAAATTTGCGGCATCGCGTAGCGCGAGCCTGCGCCGACAATCTTAATTGCGCATGGTTAGCGAACAGAAGTTTCGCTACTTCGGCGGTCGGCAACGCCACGATTCGCACAAGCCCCTTCGACACGACGCTTGATCCGGCTGCGCATTCGCGACGGGTGCATTTGGCACCAGTCAATGCGCATTTCGATGCGCAGAGCGTTACGCCGAAGCATCCCTACCTGAGCCAGCCTGGGCAAATTTCTCCAGCGCTTAGCCCATGGAAAGATCGTCGTCGCCGAATCACAATTGTGATCGGAGCGTCCCTACACTGATCACTCCAATCGGAATCAAACGAAGATCGGTCGAGGGACGCAAGGATGTCGAAATTTTTCAATGTGATCGCTGCGTGGGCGGTGATACTGGTGTGCACCTTGGCGACGAGCGCAGACGCCGCACACACCTCGCCCACCTGCCCGCCGCAGACGGCGACGGTTGCCAACGGCGGATCGATCGAAATCAACATCACAAGCTGTGACCCGTACAACTTCGGCTTTGGCAACGGCACGCCGCTTTTTCTGAACGGACTCGTTCCGCTCTACGGCAGTGCATTGTTGCGACAGGACTTTGTTCCGCCGAACATCGCGAAGTCGGTGTTGATTTACACCCATACCGCTACGGGAAACCCAGCGACCCAAGACATCTTCGAGATCGAAGACATCGATCTGTTTTCGATCCGCTTCACGATCACCATCAGCCCACCGACCTCGTCGATCATCGTTTCTCCCGCTTCGATTTCCCTTCGCACGGGCGCACCGATCAGCCAACAACTTTCATCGACCGGCGGCACGGCACCCTACACCTACACCATCAACGGCGGATCCTTGCCGCCCGGGCTCAGCATGACGCCGCAAGGACTGATTACCGGCACCCCGACGATTCGAAGCGGTTATAGCTTTACGGTGCGTGCCCAAGACTCAACCGGTGCGTTTGCGCTAAAGACTTACGGCGGCACGATCGCCAACCCAGTCTTTACCGT
>JAAFJI010000304.1 GCA_013298045.1 Betaproteobacteria bacterium | reverse complement strand
ATGGGCGATCGACTGCAATTTAGCGTGGACGCGCCGCCTGCGCTTGCCGAGTTTCCGCTGCCTCCGGCGCTTCTGATGACGCTCGTCGAAAACGCGATCAAACACGGCATCGAACCCGCGCGCGATGGCGGCAATATCTATGTAATGGCCGAATCGAACGGCGAAGCGCTGGTGCTCACGGTTGCAGACACTGGCGTCGGGCTCGTTGCAAATGCGGAAAAAGAAGTCGGCTCGGGGCTTGGGCTCGCCAACGTTTCACAGCGCTTGCAAGCGATTTACGGCGACCGCGCGAAACTCGCACTTCGTGAAAAGTCACCGCAAGGCTGCATTGCAACGCTCACGCTTCCGATGAGCGAGCAGCCGTCAAGCGCGCTCGAACATGCATTGAAAAACACTGGCTGAACACACCTATGACTCCAATCCGCTGCCTCATTGCCGACGACGAACCACTCATGCGCGAGCGCATGCAGGAGCTGCTCGCCGAACACGCCGAGCGCATCGAAATCGTTGCGGTTGCGGTCAACGGCGACGACGCGCTGCAAAAATTCAACGAAACGCGACCGGACGTCTGCTTCTTGGACATCAAAATGCCAGTGCTCACCGGCTTGCAAGTCGCGGCAGAAATCGGCGATCAAGCCAAGATCGTTTTTTGCACAGCCTACGATCAGTTCGCAATCGAAGCCTTCGAACGCGGTGCCGTCGATTACTTGCTGAAGCCGATTGAAAGCGATCGGTTGAAAACGACGATTGATCGGCTCGTTGAACAAGTCGATGTCCCGGCTGACGACGTAACGCCGGTCGTGCATCTGATCAACAGCAGGACCCCGCGCACAGCCGAGCGGCTGCGCTGGATCAAGGCGCTTGTCGGTCACGATGTGAAGATGTTTCCGGTCGACGATGTGATTTTTTTTCAGTCCGACACCAAGTACACCCGTGTGGTCACCGAATCGGAAGATGTCCTGATCCGTACATCGCTCAAGGAGCTGCTCGATGGTCTCGATCCTGAAATCTTCTGGCAAGTGCATCGCAGCGCAATCGTGAACGTCAATCGGATCACAAGAATCGTGCGCGAGGGAGTGGAAAAACACTCGCTCAACTTGCGTGGCAGCGATGAGAAGATCAGCGTGAGCCGACACTTCTTTCATCTGTTCAAACAAATGTGAACTTCTCCGCTTTATGCCCTATTCAAATTTGCTACTGGATGATTTCTGAAAATATTCGTTTATTTACAATTATTGTGCTTACGTGAATTTTTATTGGGCATTGGTCTAAATAGTTATTAGACAATTCGCGCTCGTCGCTTGTCCTTCCGTTTCGTGCTTCGTCACTCCGGCGGCGAAACACGCGTCGAGTCGCGACACAATGCATGCATGTCTGGAATGAACAAAAAGATGGCGATACGGTGCGACGAAACTTGGCGACGATGGCTCAGAATTGGCCTTGGGCTGATTGCGGCACTGTCTGGGTTTGCACAATCCGGCGCGGCGGTAGCGCAGAGCCCAGCACCGACGTCTGCAACCCTACTTCTACGCAATGCAGACGTGATGCGTCCGACGCTTTCGCCCGACGGCACCCATCTCGCCGTGCTTGCACGTCGGGGCGACAAAGCCGACCGAGTAAACATTGCGGTTATCAATCTCGACACCAACAAGTCGCGCTTTGTCACGCCGTTCGACGACAGCGATGTGATCGAAGTCCATTGGGTGAACTCGACACGGCTGATCTTCACCACTGGCAACATGTCCGATCCGGTTGGCAGCGCGAACCCGTGGCGACAAGGTGGAATGTTTGCGGTAGATCGCGAAGGTGATAACGCGCGCCGACTGGTAAGCCCCTTCGGCAACAGCAATACGCTGGTGCTTCGACCGCGATTCTCACAATTTTTGCAATCGGTTGGCGAAGGCAGCGACGACGTGATCGTCGGCGCAAACGATGACAACTATGAAGGTCTAGACGTCTATCGGCTCAACACCCGTACCGCACGAAAAACACTGCTCACCCTTGGCGCGCCCGGCGATGCACGGAGCTGGGCGCTCGATCGCGGCGGCGTTCCGCGCGCGGTACTGACGCAGAACAAAACCCGTGTGACCAGCCATTGGCGCAGCTCCGAAAGCGCGCGTTGGCAGAAGCTCTGGGAAGGCGATTTCACCGACAACACGGCAAGCAGTGTGGTCGGCGTTGACTATGACGGCAGTTTGCTCGTATCGACGTACCAGTCGCGCAACTTGCCTGCGGCCGCAGGCGCGCTCGCGCCCGGCGGCACTGCAACCACCACAGCAAACGGCGCACCGGCGTTGCGCGACACGGCCGCGCTCGTCCGCGCAGACCCACAAACGGGTCAGTTTCGCGAGTGGCTTTTCGCGCACCCACGGGTCGATCACGGCGAGCCGGTGTTCGATCCGATCAAGAAAAAGCTGGTCGGCGTGCGCTTCAGCGACGAGCGAGGGCAAACCCATTGGCTGGACGACGATTGGCGCAACACCCAGCGCGCGATCGATCAAGCACTACCGCGACAATTCAATTACTTCACCCCCCCGCAGCAGGGCAAGCGCATGCTGGTGGTGAGCAGCAGCACGAAAAACCCAGGCAGCGTTTACGAATACGATTTCGGCACCCGAAAACTCAAGTTCTTGTTCGACTTTCGTCCCGGGCTTTCGAACGAAGCGATGACCGAGTCGCGCTACCTGAACTTCCCCGCCCGCGACCGACTACCGATCGCGGCAATCGTGTCGCAGCCCAACGGCGTACGATCGCCCGCACCGACCATCGTGTTGGTTCCCGGAGGTGCTTGGATGCAAACGCCGTGCTTCTGCTGGAACCCGGAAGCACAATACTTTACGCAACGTGGATTTGTGGTGATCGTGCCGGTGTTTCGCGGGTTGACCGGGCTCGGGCATCGTCACTGGATTTCCGGGGCACGGCAATGGGGGCTCGCGATGCAGGACGACATCGCCGACGCGGTGGACTACGCGATCAAACAGGGCATTGCCGACCCGAATCGCATTGCGATCATGGGCACAAGCTACGGCGGCTATGCCGCCTTGCAGGGTGCGGTGAAAACGCCGAATCTGTACAAAGCAGCGATTGCGGCGGCTGCGCCGACCGATTTGCAGCTATTTCAATCGATCACCTGGGCTGACTACAGCGACAGCGCGTTTCAAAAATTCATCGCACCGGTGTTAATTGGCGATGAGAGCAAAGATGCCGAACAACTGCGCGCTACCTCGCCTGCGAACAATGCTGCGTCGATCGGCGCTTCGGTGTTGCTCGCCTACGGCGGCGAAGATCGCCGTATTCCGCAACAGCACGGCACGCGCATGCGCGACGCGCTCGAACGCGCAGGCAAGCAAGTCGAATGGCTCTACAAAAGCGACGAAGGGCACGGTTTCGCCAAAACCGAAAATCGCGTGGAGTTTTTCACGCGTGCGGAGGCGCTGATTCGGAAGGCCTTCGGCATGTCGATTCGCACCGCGCAGATCGATCGCGCAGCGATCAAGCCCGCCACGTTGCCATCGAACAAAACGACCGAAATGGCTAGAAGCGCAGCCGATCCGAACAAAA
>JAAFJI010000303.1 GCA_013298045.1 Betaproteobacteria bacterium | reverse complement strand
ATACCGTGCGCTCGGTGGTCGCAAACGCGCTCACGCTCATGTATGAGATTGATGCGTGGCAACCGGATCTTCTAATGATTGCGGCGGATGATCCGTCGAGAGACATGGTTGAACAAATCTGTGTCGCTTCGGCCGAGCGAGATCGACCGATTGTGATGTTTACCGAGGCCGATGACGCGCAGACGATGTCTACGCTCGTGCGCGCCGGTGTTTCGGCCTACGTGGTTGCGGGTTGTAGGCCGGAGCGGCTGCGCTCCGTGATGAATGTGGCCGTCGAGCGCTTCGCGTATGAGCGCTCCCAATTTGCAAGTCTGCGTGAGGCTGAGCAGCGTATTCAGGACGATCGCGTCGTGTCGCGTGCAAAAAACTACTTGCAGCGGCAAGGCATGTCTGAACCGGACGCGTATGCGCACCTGCGCGCGAGCGCCATGCGCTCCCGGTGCACGATTGCGGACATGGCGCGTCGCCTCGTTGGTGCATCGGACGTCTGATGTGTGCGGTTTTGGTGCGACGCAGCAATGTTGAGCGTTTGCGTCTGGTCAACACACCGGCTGAATCGCAGGTGGCACGCTTTTCGCATTGACGATACTGAGCAGGCGTCAATGGCGACGCCAACCGCTCGTACTCTCCAACTCGCTTTCTTTTGAGCACAGAGGCTCTCGGTTCACAAGACCGGAGCCTCTTTTTGTTTTTGGGCCCTGCATCATGTCAAACACCCCTGCATCGAAAAACACCCAGCCGATTACCTCGTCAGAAGGAGCTCAATCCATGACTCGTCGCAAAGTCGTCGTCGCGAGTGCTGCCGCGAGCATCGCTTCTCTCATCGCACCACAGGTGCGCCAGACCGCGTGGGCGCAAGGCTCCGACGCACCGGAAAAGAAGGAAGTCAAAGTAGGCTTCATTCCGCTCACGGACTGTGCGAGCGTCGTGATGGCCTCGGTGCTCAAGCTCGACGAGAAATACGGCATCAAGATCATTCCTTCGAAAGAAGCGAGTTGGGCTTCGGTGCGCGACAAGCTTGTTAACGGAGAACTCGATGCAGCGCATGTGCTCTACGGCCTGATCTACGGCGTGCAACTCGGCATTGGTGGCCCGAAGAAGGACATGGCTGTCTTGATGACGCTCAACCAAAACGGCCAAGGCATCACGCTATCGAATCAGTTGAAAGATAAGGGCGTGACCAACGGCGAGCAGCTCGCGGCGCTCATGAAGAAAGAGAAACGCGAATACACCTTCGCGCAGACCTTCCCGACCGGCACGCACGCGATGTGGCTCTACTACTGGCTCGCAGCCAATGGCATCAACCCGATGACCGATGCGAAAGTGATCACCGTGCCGCCGCCGCAGATGGTCGCGAACATGCGCGTTGGAAACATGGATGGTTATTGTGTAGGCGAGCCGTGGAATGCACGCGCTGTGTTCGACAAGATTGGCTTTTCAGCCGCTGCAACGCAGGACATTTGGACGGGGCACCCAGAGAAAGTGCTGGGCACTTCCGATGAATGGGTGAAGAAAAACCCGAACACCGCCCGCGCACTCGTTGCAGCGATTTTGGAAGCCTCGCGCTTCATTGATCAAGAAGTGGACAAGAAAAAAACGGCAACGATCCTTGCCGACAAAGCGTATGTGAATACGGCGATGGAGGTGATCGAAGATCGCTGGGAAGGCAAGTACGACAACGGTCTCGGCAAGAAGTGGACGGATCCCAACGCGATGAAGTTTCACCTCGACGGCGCGGTGAATTTCCCGTACCTATCGGACGGCATGTGGTTCTTGACGCAACACAAGCGTTGGGGTTTGCTTAAAGAACATCCGGACTACATGGGCGTTGCAAAAGCCATCAACAAGATCGACATCTATAAACAAGCAGCCACTGCTGCGAAAGTGGCAATTCCAAAGAGCGACATGCGTTCGAGCAAGCTGATCGACGGTGTGACCTGGGATGGCAGCAATCCGCGTGCTTATGCGGACGCCTTCAAGATTAAAGGCGGAGCGGCCTAATGAGTAACGCGATCACGCTGCCGATGCCGGGCGCGGTGGGTGCTGTTGACGCCGAAAAACGTGCCGACAAAAGCTCTGCGCACGAGATGTATGTAGAAACCGCAGAGCAAACTAGAAACGTGAACGAACAAACAGCTGAGGCGCGCGCGAAGCGCGAGGCGGAACTCGCACTGAAAGCGCGTCGTCGCCGCGAGAATGTGAGCACTTTCGTGCGCAACGCCGTACCTGCGCTCTTGGGATTCGCGGTGTTTCTGCTCGCGTGGCAATTTCTCGCGCAAGTGAACAGTCAGATTCCTGGGCCTGCGAAAGTGTGGACAGCGGCTGTGAAACTGTTCAGCGATCCTTTCTATGTGAAAGGGCCGAACGATCAAGGTATTGGTTGGAACATTCTCTCGTCGCTCAAGCGCGTGGGCATTGGCTTCGGCTTAGCAGCACTGGTCGGAATTCCTCTGGGCTTCATGATCGGTCGTTTCGATTTTTTGAATCGCATGACTGCACCGATCATCAGTATTCTGCGCCCAGTTTCGCCGCTTGCTTGGCTACCGATTGGTTTGCTTGTGTTCAAAGCAGCGAATCCCGCAGCGATTTGGGTGATTTTCATCTGCTCGATTTGGCCGATGATTATCAATACGGCAGTCGGCGTGCAACGTATTCCGCAAGACTATCTAAACGTTGCGCGCGTTTTGAATCTCTCCGAATGGAAAGTGTTCACGAAGATTTTGTTTCCTGCGGTGCTGCCCTACATGCTCACTGGCGTAAAGCTTTCGATTGGCGTGGCGTGGCTCGTGATCGTGGCCGCTGAAATGTTGACGGGTGGTGTCGGCATCGGCTTCTGGCTCTGGGATGAGTGGAACAACTTGGTGGTTGAGCACATCATCCTTGCGATTTTTGTGATCGGTATCGTTGGTTTGTTACTTGAGCAACTCTTGACTCGCATAGCCGCGCGTTTCGAATTCAACGAGAAAGCCTGAGGTTTACGATGAATCACAATTTTCATCTCGTCGTCGACAACGTCGAAAAGCGCTTCGATACCAAGCAAGGTGAATTCCTCGCAATCCGCGACATCAATCTGCGTGTCAATCGCGGCGAATTCGTTGCGTTGATCGGGCACTCGGGCTGCGGCAAATCGACCTTGCTCAACATGCTCGCTGGCCTCTCACTGCCGTCAAACGGTGTGTTGGTTTGTGCGGGGCGTGAAGTCAAAGGACCGGGGCCGGATCGTGGCGTTGTGTTTCAAAACCATTCGTTGCTTCCGTGGCTTACGTGCTTTGACAACGTGTATCTCGCGGTCGAACGCGTGTTTGGCGGTAAAGAGGACAAAGCGAAGCTCAAAGAACGTACCGAAGCCGCGCTGAAACTCGTTGGCTTATCGCACGCGATGCATAAGCATCCGAATGAAGTGTCGGGCGGTATGAAGCAACGTGTTGGAATCGCTCGCGCGCTCGCGATTGAGCCGGCGGTGTTGTTGCTCGATGAGCCGTTTGGTGCGCTCGATGCACTCACACGTGCGCACTTGCAAGATGAGTTGCTGCGTATCGTCGCTGAGACGAAGTTGACAGTGGTGATGGTGACGCACGACGTCG
>JAAFJI010000302.1 GCA_013298045.1 Betaproteobacteria bacterium | reverse complement strand
GTCGCTTCGTCGAATGGTGCGCAAGATCATCCAAGCGCGGCCAAGTCCGCGCCCACATCCCGGGCGCGATCAACATTTACCTCGGCCACTCGAAGCCCAACTCGCGACGGCTGCGCCGAGACTGGGCCTGAGAAATTAAATGCGAGAACGATCGTCAAGAAGAATTGGGCGGTAGCGACGAAACCAATCCGATTCGACATGAAATCTGCCGCCTGCTGTTTGCTCGCGCGGCGGATGAACAACGACGCGAACCGGCGTTCGAGCAACCGCCGGACGACTTGACGCGGGTAAGGTGTTTACAACTTCGCCAATTAACGCAATTCCCAAGTATTTTCCGATACCGAAGCACCAAGATGCAATACGGCGAATGACGCATCGCGCGCGGTTCGGTTGAAGCAAAGGATCGCGTGGTTAAATTTGACAATGAACATCCCTTCGCCCACGAACATGCACCACCTTGCAATTGCCTTTGGCATGCTCTGTTGCTTTTTTGTTCCTACAGCACTCGCAAGCGTCGATCAAGCCACCGCCGAACGGGTGCTCGCGAAGTCCGGCACGCTTTCGCAAATCGATGCGTTGCCGACGCAGTTCAAGGCAAACTTCGAAGAAGGGCTTCGCGAGCAGCGCGAATTGCCGCTCACGCGCGAGGAATTCAATCGCCGCGCTGGCGCGGTTGATCGCGTGTTCGCGGTGAGCAAATTGCGCGCATCAATCGTTGGCGACGTCGCGAAAGCGTTAACTGGCGGGCAGGTGACCGCGCTAGAGCTCTGGTACGAGAGCCCCGTCGGCAAGCGTATGCTCGAACTCGAAGCGGCGGCCGCCAAATCCGATCAGGTTGCTGCGCTGCGCGAAGGTGGTGCAGCGCTGCGTATGCTTCCGGCGGAGCGCGTCGCGCTGCTGCGATCGCTGTTGGAGGCAACTCAAGCAAGCGATTTCGTTGCCGAACTCTCGATCGACATGTCAGTCGGAGCGACCCACGCCGCGCTGATGGCCACGTCACGTACCCCGCCGCCGCCGATCAACGCGCTGCGAGAAGGTGCCGCCAAAGAGCGCGCACAGATCGTGAAGTCGCTCGCCGAGTCTCTACTCGCGGCGTACGCCCAAACCTACGAATCCGCGAGCGATGCCGAGCTGAAAACCTACGCTGCTTTCATGGCTTCCGCGTCGGGAAAAGCGTTCTCTGGCGCGGTCATTTCCGCATTCAGCGCGGCGCTGATTTCAGGGGCGACCGAGCTTGGCAAGGTGCTGGTTGAACCAAACAAAACGCCGAAGAAGTGATTGCTTTCGCGGCGACCATTCGAGAATACCCCCACAGTGTCAACTAGGTAGCGTGCGCGAAACGCCGCTCAAGAAGGCGTTCTGCTCAAACGCCGGGCACAGTTCAATTGATGGGCGTGTCGGGAACAACTTTCGCCAGCTGTATACAAAAGGAATTGGCTTTACGCAATCTGTGATTGCGTGCTGATCGCAATGCCGCTGTTTGTGAACGCAACAACTTACTCAGCGAAAAGGAGAGGTAAGTTTGCGGCGCGTAGGGCGCATCCGCGCTCACAAACTGATCAATCAGCACGCCAGCATTTTTGTGGCCGAACGTAATGAAGACGCGGCTGTAGATTCAACGCGGTCACGCCGGTTGTAAACTGGGTTCGCAAGAAGGTTTGCTCGTAATTCGATGGATCGCACGCGATATGCTCCGAGGCGTGTACATGCGCAGCGGAGCGCGCAAACGCTACGCGCCGTACAAATGATTCAATTTTTCGGCAACGCACCAGCGCCGATCAATGCTTATCCGATAGAGACAAGCCGACGCGCATCCAGTTCTGAACCTACAACTTCCGTCCCAGTTCCCGCACTGCTTCGTACCGAAAACAACTCGTCAAATGATCGTTGACCATCCCGCAGGCTTGCATGTGTGCGTAGACGATCGTTGAGCCGACGAACTTGAATCCGGCTTTGAGTAGCGCTTTCGAAAGCGCATCGGACTCGGGTGTGGTTGCTTCGATGTCCGCCTTGCTTTTGAGCGCGTTTTGCTTTGGCCGACCGTCCACGTAGCGCCAGAAAAAATCGGTGAGCGCCATTTCGGGACGCTCGGCGGTCTCGCGTAACTTGAGCAGCGCTTGCGCATTGGTGACCGTCGCGCGAATCTTCAATTGATTACGAATAATGCCAGCGTCGAGCAAGAGTTTTTGGATCTTCGCTTCTTTGTAGCGTGCGATTCTTTCAACGTCAAAATTATCAAACGCTCTGCGGTAGTTCTCGCGCTTGGCAAGCACCGTCTGCCAAGAAAGCCCCGCCTGCGCGCCTTCGAGAATGAGCATCTCGAACATCTTGTGTTCATCGAAGCAGGGCACGCCCCATTCTTCGTCGTGATACTTTTCGTAGAAATCGGGAACGCCGGTGGCCCAGAAGCAACGGCTCGTTTCTTTACGCTTAGGTGTCATTGTTTCTCCGGTAGACGTTTCTTTGCAAACCAACTTCCCGACAACAGTCCGCTACCAACCAGCAAGAAGAGCGGCAGCAAACCCGTTTTGATCGAAAGGATGCCGAACACAAGCGGCATCGTCCATTGACTCGTGGAAATCATCGTCATGCGCAGGCCGTTGACTTCGCCGATGCGATTGGGTGGTGCTGCGCTGTGCAACAAGGAAAGCACGATCGGTTGACTTGACCCAAGCCCGAGGCCCATCACGAAGGAGCACGCGAGCATCGCGGTGTAATTCTTTGCGAAGGCAAATGCGATAAACGCACCACCGGCAACGATCATCGCGGTGACGATCACGCCGCGACCGCCAAGTGCGCGTTGCAGTCGCGGCATCGCGAAGCGCACAACAAACACAGCGACCGCGAAGAGCGACATGACTGATCCGATTTGCGTCGCACTGAGTCCAATTTGGCTGCCGAGCACGGGCACCATGAAAATGTAGAGATCCCAACCGATCGTGATTACAGCGCCGGTCATCAAGGTGTTGCGCACGATGGGAATATCGAGTAGTTCGCTTGCCTTGCCGGCGGGCGCGTCCGCGACCTTGTGCGCGATCGAGGGCAACTTCAATAAACGCTTTGTGTAGAAGAGCGCCGCCGCGATCAGCGGAAGGCTCGCGAGCACTGCGAACGATGCGCGAAAGCTCACATGATCGATCATGAAACCTGCAATCAACGGCCCCAAGAAACTCGAAATCGAAAAGCCCATCGACATGACGGAGAACGCTCGAATGCGACTTGCCTGATTCGCACCGCCATACATGCCGATTGCGTATTGCGATGCCGCCGCGATCACCATCCAGCCGACGCCGAGCCCGCAAGCCGCGATTGCAAGAATCCACAACATCGGCTCGAATGCGGCCAGCGCACCGCCCGCAACCATCAGCAAACAACCGAACACGAGCGGTCTGCGCAGCGGCAAACGATCCACCGCGCGCCCCGCGCGAATCGCGAGGAACGCCGGAATCAGATTGAACATCGCTGTCAAGATGCCGACCCAGAGCGCGCCGCCGCCTGCTTTGATTGCGGCGAGCGAGGTCGTTACGCGAATGCCGTTGAACGCCGTGTGCGCGATGATGAGCAAGAGCACCATCACGAAAAGAT
>JAAFJI010000301.1 GCA_013298045.1 Betaproteobacteria bacterium | reverse complement strand
CATCGACTAGAGCGCGCGTCGATGCGTCTGGTTCGACGCGATTGCAATGACCCGGGTCGGTCCAGCTTCACGCGTTCCACGAGTGGGTACCGTAATTCTGCGTGTGTCAATCCCCTATATGAGGAGCTAGACAAACCTTTAATTTTCGCTTAGGCAAAAGCGGCTTACAACTCCCAATTCGGGGAGTTACTTTGTTGTTCGATGATCGATCAAATGACCTCAACGCAATCACGCGTTGTTGTCAACAGATCTTCGGAGAACCTCATGCAAGTAGCAGTCTACGCCGCACAAGACACAGAAATCGTCGAACTCGCACTCGATCAACTCGACGTCGTGAGTGGCGGCTATCCGGTCAGCCCACCACCGTCGAGCACGGGCGGCTAATGCGCGATGCCAGTCGCATCGGGGGCTCGGGGTCGATCGACGCTTTGCGTTGGTTGTCTTTGAGCCCTCGATACTTTTTCGCGTCAACGAAAACCGGTCAGTTGAGCAGCGCATCGATCTGCGCCACCGCGCTGTTGCAATCGCCGAATTGCGATTCCACCCACCGCGCGTCGTGATAGGTCGGCAGATAGCGCTCGCCCGCATCGCAAATAAGCGACAACAGCGACCCGCTTTCACTCTGTAGGCGCATTTCCTCGGCTAAGCCGAGCATTGCGAAAAAATTGGTGCCGGTGGAGGGTCCAATCTTGCGGCCGAGCAGCGCTGAGAGTACACGCATCGCCGCCATCGATTGACCATTGCCCGCCACAATCATGCGATCGACTAATTCGCGAATGAAGCTCGCCTCCACGCGTGGGCGACCAATGCCCTCAATGCGCGAACCGTCTGAGCAGAGCGTCGCGTCCCCAGTCGCGTGATACTGCGCAAATACTGAGCCTTCCGGATCAGCGACACAGAGTTTGCTTGCATGGCGGTGATAACGAACGTAGCGACCGATGGTCGCGCTCGTGCCACCGGTGCCCGCACCCACGACGATCCAGTGCGGAATCGGATGCCGTTCGCGCGCCATCTGGGTGAAGATGCTCTCGGCGATGTTGTTGTTGCCACGCCAATCGGTGGCGCGCTCAGCGTAAGTGAACTGATCCATGTAATGGCCGCCAGTGTCCCGCGCGAGCGCACGCGAAGCGTCGTATACCTCGGCGGCTTTGTCCACAAAGTGGCAGCGGCCGCCGTAGAACTCGATCAGCGCAATCTTTTCCTGCGACGTGCGTTTTGGCATGACCGCGATGAATGGCAATCCGAGCAGGCGCGCGAAGTAAGCCTCCGATACCGCAGTCGAGCCGCTCGACGCCTCGATGACGGTCTGCCCTTCGCTGATCCAGCCGTTACACAACGCGTAGAGAAATAGCGAGCGCGCCAGCCGGTGCTTGAGCGATCCGGTCGGGTGGGTCGATTCGTCCTTGAAGTACAGATCGATGCCCGCGTCCGCGTACTTCTTGATCGACAGCGCAATTAAGTGGGTGTCGGCCGAGCGCTGAAAGTCGGCTTCGATTTGGGCAATTGCCGTATGCAGCCACGGGATCGTCGCCTGTTGCGCGGGTGTTGCAGCGCCCGTGCTAGCGGCGCTGGAAGCCTCATGAAATAAGCCTTTGCGGGCAATGCCTGTCATAATTGTGTCACCATCCAATAAAACATTGAGCGGCCGAGACGCGCGCTCGACGGATCGCAAAGACCATGTGCCGCCTGCTTGCCTACTCGGGTGAACCTATTTTCCTCGAAGCGCTGATCTGCAAACCCCAGCATTCGCTGGTGCGTCAATCGATGCAAGCCGACGAAGCAAAGGTCACCACCAACGGCGACGGCTTCGGCATCGGCTGGTACACCGGGATTGACGAGCGCCCAGAGCCGGGACTGTATCGAGAGGTGACGCCCGCCTGGTCGGACGAGAACCTGCTCGCGCTCTGCGCGGCCGTGCGCTCGCCGCTTTTTTTCGCCCACGTGCGCGCAACGACCGGCACCGCTGTCGCGCGGCAGAACTGTCACCCGTTTCGCTACGGGAAGTATCTTTTTATTCACAACGGCCAGATCGGCGACTATCAACAAGTACGTCGTCAGCTCGAAGCTGTTTTGCCTGATGAAATGTACGCTTCACGCAAAGGCGCAACCGATTCGGAATTAATGTTTTTGTTGGCAATCGCTCAGATGAATGAGGCGGGAGAGCCGATTGCCGCTGTTCAGGCGATGCTCTCGATGGTGTACGAGGCGATGCGGCAGAAATCGGTAAAAACGCCGCTTCGCTTCGCCGCCGCGCTCTCCGATGGCGAAAAAATTTACGCATTTCGCTATTCGAGCGACGATAAACCGCCGACCCTGTATTTGAATCATTGCAACGGTGGCACTGTGGTTGCGTCCGAACCGCTGCAAGATCGCGCAAGTCCGCAATGCCCCGAGTGGATCGCCGTGCGACCGAACAGCGCGGTCATCGTCGAGGGCGAGCGAATCGAATATCGGGCGCTCGAAGTCGGTGAGTTGTTGACTCACTGAGTCGATCGCACCGCCTTCTCGCCTTGGTTTAGCGCTTGGGCGCCGGCGGCGGAAGCGAAAGCCCGGCATCGCGCATCGCTTCGCGCAGCCGATCCGGGTAATCGGTGATGATGCCGTCGAGCCTCCATTCGATCAGACGCTTCATGTCCGCAGCGTCGTTGACCGTCCAGGCAATGACCTTTAAGCCGAGTGCTTGCGCCTCGCGCACCAGCGGTTCGGAGAGATCGCGAAAGTTCGGCGACCACACAGCGCCGCCGGCCGCTTTCACAAGCTTCGGCACCGACCCACCGAAATCGTCGACATCGAGTCCGGCAAGCCAGGGCGAGCCCCCCGGTTTGTCCCGTTGTACCGAGTCGTTTTGTCCCTGCTGATTACTCAGGTAGACAGTCGCGATCTGCGGCGCGATGGTTTGGGAAATTCGCAGCGTTCGCCAATCAAACGATTGAATGGTCGTGCGGCGCTCAACGCCGGCGCGGCGAATTTCATCGATCAGCGCACCGACCAGCTGCTCGGGCGCTGCGGTTTCCTCGGGCGCGAGCGGGGAGAGTTTGGTTTCAATGTTGAAACGAACGCGGCTTGCGCCGCGCGAATCGACCAGCTTGAAGAGCTGCGCGAGGGCTGGAATGCGCTCCCCGTCGCGCGGAATTTGCGTCGCAAACGGCTTGCCGTAATTGCTCGCAACATTGACGCGACCGACATCGTATTGCTGCAACTCGGCAAAACTAAGCGAGGCAATCGCCGGACCGCGAGCAGTGAGAAAGACGCCGCTCGCATCGCGCGTAATGTCGGGGTTAAGTGTGCGGTCGTGATACACCACGACCACCTTGTCTTTAGTGAGCCCGATATCGAGTTCGAGGGTTGTGACGCCAAGATCGAGCGCGCGCTCGAACGCGGCGAGCGTGTTCTCAGGCGCCAACCCGCGCGCGCCACGATGACCTTGCAGGTCGAATTGCTGCGTTGCGCAGCCGGACAAAAGCACAACCAGACTGCTCAAAATCACTAACCCTACGCGCAACGGCTGCTCCTTCGCACTATGAGCGGTTTCGCGCGATTGTAGGCGCACACAATAGAGTCGGCCGGGTTTTCAAATCGCGTAACAGAATAG
>JAAFJI010000300.1 GCA_013298045.1 Betaproteobacteria bacterium | reverse complement strand
GAAAATTCCCCTAGAAATAGGTACAAAAGTAATTTCCGTGGGCAATCCGCTTGGACTGGAAGGAAGTCTGTCGGACGGCCTCATCTCAGGAATTCGAAACGAGGCAGGTCGACGAGTTATTCAGACGAGCGCGCCGATCTCACCAGGGTCAAGCGGCGGCGGGTTGTTTGATCTGCAAGGACGATTGCTCGGCATCACTACGTTTACGCTCCGCGGTGGCCAATCGTTGAATTTTGCAATACCCGCAGATTCCATTCGCTTCACAAACCTTACACCTGTTCCGCTGCTCAAAAAATCAAGCTTCAAATTTCTTGAAACAAAGTTTGGAACGCCTATTGAAGCGTTTCGTAGAACGCACCCTGACGCAAAATGCACTGTCGGCGATGGTACGCCTTGGTCGATGTGCAATGGCAGCACCGAATACCTAGGTGCCGATGTCGAGTTTAGTGCTGGATTCACCCGGCAAAATTTGATGAGCGTCTTCGTTTACTTTAGCGAATCGGCAATCAACGACGAGAACGCTGCTATCTTGCGCGACCACGCGGAAGAACTTCTTAGCGAAAAGTGCGAAGCACCTCAGAAAATTGACCGCGACAAGGCCAGCCAAAGAATCTTGCGTTGTGAAAATCTTTCGAGGGAAACCGTCACGGTAACTTCATGTCGAGAATTCGTTCCGTTCTTTTGCTTGCGGAAAGGGTTACAAATGGAGCTTGGGACGAGTCAACGCTAAAACGCAAACTTCGCGACGACGTTCGAGAAACGGCGGGATACATGATCTGTTTTCAACGCACCTCGTGGCTCACCGCACAAAGCGCAACTCTTCAATCGACGTTAACTCGTATCAATTTGTGGTGCAATGAGATTGCACCCTACGTTCTTTACGAATGAATCACTCGGACTTTTTGATTGGCTGTGAATTCGTGACTGGCGCGGGTCGGTGGCGTTGTACCGACGTTGGCACACGAACAATCGTGGCGATTTCGCTTGAACCGCGCGAGACTTTCGAGAGCTGGCGAGACGAAAACGGCGTCGAGCAAACGCGTACTTACATGAGCGATGATCCGCGCGACCTGATCGGACCGCCATTCTCGATAGTCGAGTATGTGTTCGACGAATACGATCTCGAAGGTTGCGAACAGGCGTAGCCCGGATGCTCGCATCCGGGTTCCCGTGCATAGACGCGAAGCGCATTTGTTCATTTTGTGTTGGCTCGTATCAATTTGCCCGGATGCGAGCATCCGGGCTACGATAATTCACGAATGCGAACAAAGACGAAACCGGCCACGCGAAACGGAATGCGCCCGGTGCATCCAGGCGAAGTGTTGCGTGAAGATTATTTGAAACCGCTCGGGATGAGCGCAAACGCGTTGGCAACCGCACTCAAAGCCCCCGCTTCACGCGTGAACGATATCGTGCACGAACGTCGCGGCGTGACCGTCGATACCGCAATGCGCTTGACGCGGTTTTTCGGCGGCGATGTGCAAACCTGGATGAATCTTCAAATCGCCTACGAAATCAAGTCGGCGGAGAAAGCGATTGGCAAACGTGTGATATCTGAGGTGCAGCCGATTGCGGCGTAGGGTGCAATCTCATTGCACCTCGTGATTGATACGCGCGAAGCGCATTTCTTCGATCGACGTTGGGTGGTATCAATTTGTGGTGCAATGAGATTGCACCCTACGAATTCCACGCTGAATGAACATCCCTCTCGCGCCTCTTCCCGATCATCCAACAATGCCGCGCTTCGGCGTCGGCACCTGGCGCGTGGGCGAGCGCGCGTCGTCCGCTGCGCAGGAAGTCGAGGCGATTCAGGCGGCGATTGAGCGCGGTGTCACGTTGATCGACACGGCGGAGATGTATGGCGACGGCGGCGCAGAAAAAATCATCGCGCAGGCGATCGCGAACGCTGCGCGCGTAGCGAACATTAGCGCCGCGACCTTGCGCGAACGGCTCTTCATCGTGAGCAAGGTGTATCCGCATAATGCCTCGGAGCGTGGCGTTCCTGCGGCGTGCGTGCGGAGCCTGAAGCGACTCGGGACCGATTACATCGATGGCTATCTCTTGCACTGGCGCGGCGAGCATCCGCTTGAAGAAACGGTCGAGGCGTTCGAAGCGCTGAAAACACAAGGCAAAATCCGCGCATGGGGTGTGTCGAATTTCGACACTGAGGACATGAAAGAGCTCGTGACCGTAACCGGCGGCGCGAACGTGGCGACCAATCAGGTGCTCTACAACCTTTCAAGGCGGGGCGTCGAATTCGATCTGTTGCCTTGGCAACGCGAACGCGGAATCACAACGATGGCGTATTCGCCGATCGAACAAGCGAAGTTACTTTCGTCGACGAAGCTCCAAGCGATTGCGCGTGACGTAGGGGCAACACCCGCACAACTCGCGCTCGCATGGCTCATGCGGGAACCAGATGTGATTGTGATTCCGAAAACATCGCGTGTCGATCGCCTGCAAGAAAATCTCGGTGCCCTCAAGCTCAAACTCAATCGCGAAACGCTGGACGCGATTGATCGCGCGTTTCCGCCACCGAGGCGACGCACTGCCCTTGAGATGCTCTAAGTTCGCGACCGGCGTATGGCTTATGCGCCCTACAAAACTGATCGGGTGGCCCTCCAGAAACTTTCGTTATCGCCCAACAATTATTGAACTTATGATGTTTTTATATATTTTTCGTGAAACGTATTTTTATGCATATAAATACTATTTATTAAGGCATTATTGATTAAAGGCGTACTTGCGCGAAGCGTGTAAACGTTAATCGCGGCCTGTATCGCCGCACTCACTCCCACCACTCATCGCGAGCGCCGGCGACTCGTCGCGTGCACCGCTCATGAGCTTAGTTCGCCGCGTCACGTTCAGGCAATCTCGCAACATCGAAGAAAGCCCGCAACGATGAATCGAATTGCTGTCGCAGTCGCAAGTAGCCGCGGACTGCTTCTCACCGCCTGCCAGCACCAAGCGCAACAGACGAGTCGAGCCGTCAGCCGCGAGACAATTAAATCGCAGACCGACAACAGCTTCGAAAAACTCGTTGCGATCAGGCGAGCCATTCACACACATCCCGAACTCGCGTGCAATTAGGTGCGTACGTCAGCAAAGATCGCCGCTCACTTGCGCGAGATTGGGCTTGCGGTAAAGACGGGCGACTACGGTCACCGCGTCTTCGGGATTTTGCACAGCGCGCAGCCTGAACCGCACCGGGAATTGCAGCGGCTCCTATCTCTCAAGATTAGGAGCCGCCGCAAGTCCCGGGGCGGTTCAATTCGGGGTGAAAAGTTTCTCGTCGTTGATCCTTTTCGTGCCTGGGAGCCTGCGCTCCGCCGACCTGAAGCGATTTGGCGGGGCAAAGTCTCTTGGTTGACCCAAAAACCGCGCGCATTACGTCTTTGAAGTTATTCACATCTTCAACTGAAGGAGACTCCTTTGAACCCAGTGCAATTCATCACGGTCGCTACGCAGCCCGAGTCAAACGATCTTTTTCGCGAGCGCGCGCTGACGCGCGTCCCTTGCTTACTTGGTCGACTGCTGGGGCGATCACTGCTTGTAACCGCTGCGCTGGCCATCTCGGGCACTGCAATGGCTGATCCGGCCAAAGGAA
>JAAFJI010000030.1 GCA_013298045.1 Betaproteobacteria bacterium | reverse complement strand
TGCGCCGAGCGTGACCAGACCGCCGACGTAGCCCAAGCTCCAGCCCCAGGCCGAGACCTTCGCGATGTCTTTGCTGGTCGCAAGTTCCGGCAGAAACGATGCGGTGAAATTCTCGCCGAGTGCGTAGAAGGTGTTGCTCGCGATGAACACGACGCAGGCGAGCCAGATGAGTTGCCCGCCCTGCGCCGCAATCGGCGCGAGAAGAAGCGTGGTCACCACACAGCCGATGGTCGAAATCAGCAACATTTTCTTCTTCGCTGCACGGCGATCGGCATAGCGACCGAGTACCGGCCCGACCACCATCACGATCAAATAGGAAATCGCGAATACCGTCGTCCAGAGTAGCGTCGCCCAGCTCGCGCCGCCAGCGATTACGCCAACGAAGTAGGCGTTGAAAATCGCGGTAATGACGACCGTGGTGTAGCCGGAGTTGGCAAAGTCGTACATCGACCACGACCAGATCTCGCGCTTTGTCACTGGAATGGATTGCATCGATTTCTACTTTCGAAAGGTGGCTCAGTCTCGTGTTGCCAGCATAAAGCGCCGACTCAATAGCGCAGACCGCGTAGGTCGAATTTCAAGGCGATCGGTTCTCGCACAAACGCTTCGCGCGAGCGCCTCACTCGTCGGAAAACATCCCCAGATCCAGCCCGTCCGGCTTCTCGGGTTTCGAGTCCTCGGCGCGTTTTTCGAGCGACGCGCCGTTCGCGAAAAATGCATCCAGCGACGCGCCATTGGCGATTCGCCAGCCGGGCGGTCTCATCTCGGTCATGGTCAGACTTGAAGAGAGATTGCCGCGCAGGTTGTAGTAGGTCGTCGCTTGCAGCACGAAGACGGTCAGACCCACCGCGAATGCCGCGGTAAGTGCGCTGCCGAGGCGCGCGCGCACGATGTAGCGCGTATGACACCACACAAGTACCGCCAAAGAAAGCGCCAACAGCAGATAGCCGTAGCGCTGCAACCAAGGCAAATTCAGCGAAAAAGCGGCGCTATCGAACACAAAATCGACCGCAGCGATCGCCACCACCGCAAGCGAAGCGAGCGAGAGATGAGCCAGAAAATGACTCGACTTGCCGTTGAGCCGCGACACAATCGCCCAAACGCTAGACCAGAGCGACACCACACCCACCATGCCAAGTGCGCCCGTCACATAGCCCGAGAGTCGATCACCATCGATATCGGCGAACCAGCCTTGCAGCGCAGTTACCGCGAGCGCTGCGGCGACTGCGGCGAGCGTCATCCAGCCGCCGAGCCAGCCAATAGCGCTGGGCGCGGTGCTCCGCGTGGCCACATAGTCGCGCGTTCGCACACGCAGCCTCTCGCCTGCAACCACAAACGCTTGGTCGGGATTCACGCTCCACCGGTGCGTCAAGCCACCGGGTGCCCAGAAGCGTGCGTGGTCGGTCGATTGCACCGACAGCGCTCCGCTTTCGTCGTGGGCGAGCAGTACGGTTTGTGCACGCGTGTCGTCGCTATCGAGCACATGATCGCAGCGGTAGGTGTTGCCGATCGTGATCGGCAGGCGATCGTAGCGAATTCGATGCAGAACCGTGTCGTGCTTATCTAGCACCTCGACAAACGCGCCCTGATCGCGCGCCAATTGATCGCCGATCTTCGGCTCCCCTGAGACGGTCACCGGCGCGTCCGTCGCGACGACCACATGCGCTACTTCTTCCACGTGGATGCCTCCAGAAACGCGCGTAACAGCCGATTGCCGTTGGCGAAGCTCACGCCCTTCACGTCTAGCGCGCTCGAGAGTCCTTCGGTGTCGCGGTCGACCGATGTCGCACTCACGTTCATGTCGAACAGACCGTCGAATTCGCGATGCGCCTTGACGCAGATTGAAGCGCGGAAGCTCACGCCGTTGCCGTCTACGAAATCCTCGGTGCAGTGCGGTCGGGTCAGGTAGCGCGTCGGTTTCGCAAAACTCAAGCCCGAGAACATGGTGCCGCTCATACTGCGCGATTGCCACCCTGAAAAACGCATTGCGCCGAGCTTCTCCGCCGTGCGATAGGTGTGGCTCCAGCTCACGGTGCCGGTGGTGAAGCTTTGATTGATAAACAGACTCGACTGCAGCGAGCAGCTGATGCTCTCGCTGCGATAGAGCTTGTCCGGCTTTGCGTTCGATTGCCCCCAGCAGCGCAGCAGTTTGTCGTCGCCAACGGCAACCTCGGCGGGTCCGAGCGCTTGCTTTGGCAGCGGCCTGGCAAGCAGCGCGTCGATCATCGTCGCCTGATGCACCTTGAGCTGCGCAGCGATCAGTTTTTTGTCCGGCAGTACGTCGCGCGGCTGCGCAATCAGCGCCCGCACGTAGGTGATCGGCACCAATAAATTCGCGAGCTCGCCGCCTGTGCCGGCAACGTTGACGCCGATGACGCGTCCCTGCTCATCGAGCCCGGGTCCGCCGCTCATGCCGGGATTGAGCGCACCGGTGAAATGAATCGTGTCGTACAAGCGCCGCTCGACCAGCCCGTTGTACGTGCCCTCCGAAATCGCAAAGCCGAGATCAAGCGGGTTGCCGAGCGAGAAAATCTTCTCGCCCTGCCGCAGCGGATCGCTGGCATCGCGAAGATTAAAGTGCGCCGCGTTGGCGATACCTTCGAGGCGGATGATCGCGAGATCGTGAATCACGTCGAAGCCCAGGAGCGCGACCTCGCCGCGCTTACCGTCGACCCGAACATACTCGGCTCGAAAACGCTGTGGTTCGAGCACGAGCTGCGAGATCACGTGATAGTTGGTCAGCGTCGTACCGTCGGGCGAAATCAGAAAGCCTGAGCCAACGCTCGCTTGCGACGAGCCCGCACGGGTCAAGATTCGCACCTGCACCAGTTTGTCGCGCGCTGCATCGAACAGGCGCTGCCCCGTAGGCGACGGCGGCGGCAATCGCGCATCGGCGGCGTTGACACTCGCGGCAGCGCTTCCCGCAGCAGGCGGCGCAACCGACGCGCTTGGTGGGGTCTGCGCGAAGCTGGCAGCGCAACCGACGGCAGCAACGGTCGCGACAAGAAAGTGCAGAAGAGACGGCGACATTTTGTATCGACGAAGCTTGGGGAAAAACGACAAAAACACGCGATTCATTCCGTCGTTTTATCGCCTTGGTGAAAGCTCATCGACTTTCTTAATCATTGCCGCTTGCAATATCGGCTTCGTGCGAAAAAAACTGCAAAAGAGAGTGTTGCAAAAACTCTCTTTCCTTATTTTTCATGCGGCAATACAGGGAATAGTTGTATTTAATGAAGCGCGACACCGGTCGAAGCTTGCATTTCTTCGCGTGAAACACCCGGTGCGAGTTCGATGATGCTCAAACCCGCGTGCGTAACTTCGAGCACGCCCAGATCGGTGATGATCAGATCAACAACGCCGACTCCGGTGAGCGGCAGATTGCACTTCTGCAATATTTTTAGATCGGTGCTGCCGTCCTTTTTCTTCGCGACATGCTCCATTAGCACGACGACGCGACCGACACCGGCGACCAAATCCATCGCGCCGCCCATGCCTTTGACCATCTTGCCCGGAATCATCCAATTGGCCAAATCGCCCTTCTCGCTCACCTGCATCGCACCCAAAATCGCCAAATTGATTTTGCCGCCACGAATCATGCCGAAGCTGTCCGCGCTCGAAAAAATCGAAGAACCCGGAAGCGTCGTCACGGTTTGCTTGCCAGCATTGATGAGATCGGGATCGACGTTGTCCTCCGTCGGAAACGGTCCGATTCCAAGCAAACCGTTCTCGGATTGCAACCAAACTTCCATGCCTTTCGGCACATGGTTCGCAACCAGCGTCGGCAAGCCGATACCCAAGTTCACGTAAAAACCGTCTTGCAGTTCTTTCGCTGCGCGAGCAGCCATTTCGTCGCGATTCCACGCCATGATTAAGCTCCTACTTTCGCCGTGATCGTTCGTTGCTCAATTCGTTTTTCGGGGCTCGCATTCAACACAATGCGATGAATGAAGATTCCAGGCAGGTGAATCTGATCTGGATCGAGCGAACCGGTCTCGACGATTTTTTCCACTTCAACAATTGTGATCTTGCCCGCTTGCGCGACATTCGGATTGAAGTTGCGCGCAGTCTTTCTGAAAATCAGATTGCCGGATTTGTCAGCGATATAGGCTTTCACGAGCGAGACGTCAGGTACCAGAGCGCGCTCCATCACGTACGTCTCACCATCGAATTCGCGCAGCTCTTTGCCATCGGCGACGACGGTTCCGACACCTGTTTTTGTAAAGAACGCCGGGATTCCCGCGCCGCCTGCGCGAAGCTTTTCCGCGAGCGTGCCTTGCGGCGTGAAATCGAGTTCGAGTTCGCCTGCGAGATATTGCCGCTCGAATTCTTTGTTCTCGCCAACGTAGCTCGAAATCATCTTCTTGATTTGCCGCGTCGCAAGCAATTTGCCGAGCCCGAAACCATCGACCCCAGCGTTATTTGAAATCGCGGTGAGCCCGGTCGCGCCACTGGCCTGGAGCGCATCGATCAACGCTTCGGGAATGCCGCAGAGGCCAAAACCGCCCACGGCGATCAACTGATTGTTTTTTACGACGCCCTTCAAGGCGTCGGCGGCAGAGGGGAAGACTTTATTGACCATGTGTTTAAGCGGTGCGCGCGGTGCTGAATTAACCGTGATTGTAAAGAGCACGCGCTGAAATGGGTGCGCGCCAGGTGCCAAGGACGGTAGGAGCGGCCCTGCCGCGAACTGTTGAAGTGATCGCGGCCAAGACCGCTCCTACCTCATGTCTAAGAAAGCAATTCCTCGCGATTTCGAAAATGTTCGAGCGCTTCAGGATTCGCGAGCGCTTCGATATTTTTCACATTGCGCCCATGCACCACGTCTCGCACAGCGAGTTCGACGATTTTGTTGCTTTTCGTTCGAGGGATATCTGCAACTTGAACGATCTTCGCAGGCACGTGGCGCGGCGTGGTGTTGTCCTTGACGCGATTTTTGATGCGCTCGATCAGGTCGTGATCGAGCGCCAGGCCATCGCGCAATTTCACGAAAAGTACGACGCGAGTGTCGTTATTGAAAATTTGCCCGATCGCAATCGATTCCATCACCTCATCAATCGTTTCGACTTGCCGATAGATTTCCGCAGTGCCGATGCGAACGCCGCCGGGATTCAAGGTCGCATCACTTCGACCGACAATCACCACGCCATCATTCGCGGTGATCTGGCACCAGTCGCCATGCGTCCAGACGCCTGGAAAACGTTCGAAGTAAGCCGCGCGGTAGCGCGCGCCATCGGGATCGTTCACGAAACCAAGCGGCATCGAAGGAAACGCTTGCGAACAAACGAGCTCGCCCATCTCGTTCGCACCGGGCGGAATCGATTTACCGTCATCGTCCCAGACGTCAACCGCCATCCCCAAACCACGACATTGCATTTCGCCGCGATACACGGGCAGCGTCGGATTGCCGATCGCGAAGCAGCTCATGATGTCGGTGCCGCCGGAAATCGATGCAAGATGAACATCCGGCTTCACGCACTGATAAACATAGTCGAAACTCTCGGGCGAGAGCGGCGAGCCAGTCGAATAAATTGTTCGCAGTGCACTCAAGTCATGCGAGCGACGCGGCACAACACCGAGCTTCTTGATCGCATCGATGTATTTCGCGCTCGCACCGAATTGCGTGCATTGTTCGCGCTGCGCGAAGTCCCACAACGCAAGACCGCGCATTGCAAACGGAGAGCCGTCATAGAGCATGACGGTTGCGCCCTGCGAGAGTCCGGCGATGAGCCACTGCCACATGATCCAACCGGTTGTTGTGAAGTAAAACAGGTGATCGCCTGCGCGCAGATCGCCGTGCAGCGCATGTTCTTTAACGAGCTGCAACAGCGTGCCGCCCGCGCCGTGAATGATTGCTTTTGGTTTGCCGGTGGTGCCGCTGGAGTAGACAATGAAGAGCGGGTGGTTGAAGGGAAAACGTTCGAACGAAGCTGCGTGAAGATCGTTGCCGAGAAATTCGCTCCACGATGATTCTGTAGGAGCGGCTCCGACTGTACGACCCGCTTCGCTCAAAACGACCAGATGCTCAAGACTCGGCAAGCCCGCGACAATCTCGCGCACGCGCTCGACCGTCGAATGCCATGGCCCGTTATACGTGTAGCCGTCGCAAGCGAATAACACCTTCGGCGCAATTTGCGCAAAACGATCAAGCACACCCGCCGCGCCGAAATCCGGCGATGTTGACGACCAGGTCGCGCCAATACTTGTCGCACCGAGCATCGCGATCGCCGCCTCAGGCGTATTCGGCAACACACTCGCAACCACGTCGCCCGCGCGCACGCCCGCATTCGCGAGCGCACGCTGCATCGAGCCGACGCGACCACAGAGCTCGCGCCAGCTCATGGTGCGCGACGTGGTCTCGCTTGCGAAACTCAATGCGACATCATCGCCTTGATTCGCAGCCAGCCGCAACAAGTTCTCTGCGAAATTCAAGCGCCCGTCGGGAAACCATTGCACACCAGGCATCTTGTGCCCATCGATTGCGACGCGCTCGCCGAGATGCCCAACGCATTCGCAAAACCACCACAGCTCACGCCAAAACACTTCCTTGTTCGCAAGCGACCAACGCCAGAGACTTTTGTAATCGGGAAATCGCTGCTCGTATTTCGCGCGCAATTCGTCGGTGAACCGCGTGATGCGCGCGCTCGCGATCTGCGCTTCGCTCGGTTGCCAGAGTTTTTCGGCGTTCATTGACGTAGTCTAGAGCGAGGGCTTCGAGACGAGAAATGTAAGATCAAATTGTTTGCTCAATGCCTCATTAAAACTGACAAATATCGAGTAAAAATTGTTTATTGATAGCTAACATTTACTCTTTTTTCACAATATTTAACGGGGCATTTCAGCCACTATCTGTGGTGCGCTATTGCGCAACAGCGCAATTCGCGAAGCGATGGTCACTTAAGCAAAAGTTTCTCGCGCACGTCGTTCGGTAGATCCACCGACCGATTCGTTTTGCGACTCATCCAGAGCAGTTTGCAATCGCCAACCGCATGTAAGGTGTCGTCCACCCAAAGCTCGTGCAAGGTCTGCACGACTTTTGAGCCGACGTCGCCAACGGCAATCGTCACCCGCACCGTCGCCGGATACATGATTGCACGAATAAACCGACACTCCGCGCCCACGAGATTCGGCACGATATCGAAGCGATCGAGTCGCGGCACATCGATACCAATCGTTTCAAACCATTCGAGGCGACATTGCTCCATGTAGCGAAAGTACAGCGTGTTGTTCACATGCTGAAACGCATCGAGATCGCCCCAGCGCACGGGAATCAGCGTTTCGTACATCACCGGCCCGGCGTTCGGAAAATACGGCGTTTGTTTTGCGGTGGTCACAGGGAGTTTGGAGCTTTCCATCGAGAGCGATCCGAGCGTTTACATCAAGATCGCTAACTATAATCGGCTGATGGAATTAACCGTTGGCAACCCCGATGCGGGTCTCACGAACGCTGACGCCGGTCTCACGAACGCTGACGCGGCTCTCACGAACGCTGACGCGGCTCTCACGAACGCTGACGCGTTGGCCCTCGTACGAGCCAATGCTCACGACACGGCGATGCGCTTTGTACCGGTCGGCGTCGAGACGTGGGACTACTGCCGAGCGCTTGCGCAGGCGAACATGGAGCCGTATCTCGTTCGACGCGGTCAACAGTGGACGCGCACAGGTTGGGACGAAAAAGCCCCATCGCGTGAATTCTTTGAACTCTATGTCGAACGCGAGCGCGTCGGCTTCGTCTCGCTTTGGCGAGACAACGACATCGACGGCGTTCACATCGGCGACATTCAGCTTGAAGAACATGCACGCAATCGCGGCATCGGCAAACAAGCCATCGAGCGGGTGTTCGCAATCGCAAGATCACGCGGATTGCGCGAAGTCACGTTGAACGTATTTCGCGATAACCCCGCAATTCGTTTGTACGAGCGAATGGGTTTCGTCGTAATCGACCACGGCTTCGACAAGTTTCGAATGCGTTGCATTCTCAAGGACGACGCTTCGCTATGACGACGCAGCTGACGCTGCTAGGACGACGCGCTTCGCGCTAGGACGCAAGATTTGCAAACACTTTTCCCATATTCACCGCTATAGAACGACAATGAATTTAACCAGCACTGATCGCAAAGCTTTGCGTCATAGCGCGAAGCGCGACGTCCTGGCGGAGCGTCGTCATTCGTCCTCGCGCGCAGCGCGTGTGCTTTGCGTCATAGGCGCAAAGCGCCGTCGTCCTAGCGCGTAGCGCGTCGTCCTAGCTGCGAAGCTGCGGCGTCCTGCGCGCCGAGTAACGCCAGTGATGCAACCATCTATAAGTTTTGCAGAATTAACAAAAGCACCAGAGAGCATGAACACAAGCGCAAGAGAAGACCGCGAAGCAATGGAATACGACGTCGTGATCGTCGGCGGTGGACCTTCGGGTTTGTCGGCCGCGATTCGATTGAAACAACTCGCAGCCGAGAACAACAAAGAGATCTCCGTCTGCGTGCTCGAAAAAGGTGGCGAAATCGGTGCCCACATATTGAGCGGTGCGGTGATTGATCCAACCGCGTTGAACGAGTTGATTCCCGACTGGAAGAACAAGGGCGCACCGATTTACACACCGGTCACAGACGACCAGTTTTTCGTACTGACCGAAACCGGTGCGCGTCGCATTCCAAATTGGACGATGCCCAAGCTCATGAACAATCATGGCAACTACATCGTCTCGCTCGGTCGCGTGTCGAAATGGCTTGGCGAACAAGCCGAGGCTGCGGGCGTCGAAATCTATCCGGGTTTCGCCGCCGCCGAGGTGCTTTTTAACGCGCAAGGCGCCGTGACGGGTGTGGCGACGGGCGACGTTGGCATCGCAAAAGATGGAACGCACAAAGGCGAATTCCAGCCCGGTATGGAACTGCACGCGAAATACACACTCTTTGCCGAAGGTGTACGCGGGTCGCTTTCCCAGGAACTGATGAAGAAATTCAACTTGCGAGACGGTATCGATCCGCAGAAATACGGCATCGGTATCAAAGAGCTGTGGCAAGTCGAGCCTTCGAAGCACAAGCCCGGGCTCGTGACGCACTCGCAAGGCTGGCCGCTCGATTCGAAAACCGGCGGTGGCTCGTTCCTGTATCACTTAACGAACGAAAACAACGATCCGCTCGTCGCCGTCGGCTTCGTGATTCATTTGAATTACGAAAACCCGTGGCTCTCGCCATACGATGAATTTCAGCGCTTCAAAACGCATCCACATATGAAGCCTTTGTTCGAAGGCGGCAAGCGTTTAGCGTACGGCGCTCGCGCGATCAACGAAGGCGGCCTGCAAAGTGTGCCGAAGCTCTCGTTCCCAGGCGGTGCATTGATCGGTTGCAGCGCGGGTTTCGTAAATCTACCGCGCATCAAAGGCACCCACAACGCGATGAAAACCGGCATGCTCGCCGCAGAGGCGGCGTTCGATGCGCTCAACGCCGAGCGTCAACACGACGAGCTGCACGCCTACAACGATGGCTGGAAAAAATCGTGGGTGTACGACGATCTCTACAAGGTTCGTAACGTGAAGCCTGGACTCAAGTACGGCATGACGCTCGGCACAATCCACGGCGGCATTCACATGTGGATGAACGATTTGGGTTTAGGTAAGTTGGTTGGCTGGACCTTGCGCCATGGCAAGGCGGATAACGAAACGCTGTCGCCCGCCGATCAAATGCCTAAGATCAACTATCCGAAGCCCGATGGTGTCATCACGTTCGACAAACTCTCTTCGGTGTTCCTCTCGAACACGAATCACGAAGAGAACCAGCCTTCGCATTTGCGCCTGCGCGATGTGACGATCCCGGTGAAACACAATCTCGCGCGCTACGCGGGACCCGAAGGTCGCTACTGCCCGGCGGGCGTGTACGAATACATCGATGACGAGTCGCTCGGTGGTATCAACGGCGACGGTGCCCCGAGCGGCGCGAAGAAGTTGCAAATCAACGCGCAAAACTGCGTGCACTGCAAAACCTGCGACATCAAAGACCCGCTGCAAAACATTCATTGGGTGACGCCCGAGGGCGGCGGCGGTCCGGTGTATAGCGTGATGTAACGCGACTCCTCCCGCGCTATGCGAGAGGAAGAAGATGAATTCATCCGCACTCCTCGCCCTCTACGACGACGTCATGCGTCGCAACACGATCGTCGCGGGCTACGATCGCGAACAAACGCCACTGTTGTCGCGGTTTACGACGCGCACAGGCTCGCGGCGGATGATCATTTGGCATCGACTCTCGGCGGACAACGCGGCGGCGACAATCGATGCGGAATTGGAATCGACACAAGGTCGCGCGGCGGAACTCATGTGGAAACTCTACCGCCACGACAGTGCGCACGACGAAGTTCGCAGCGCACTCCTCGCTCGGGGTTTCCGCGAAGAAGATCTCTCGACATTGATGACGATCAGCGTGGACGATTTGCTCGCAAGTTTGCCATCACCGCCGGCATCAATCAGTGTGCGGCAGCTCACGACGCCGGAATCGCTTGATGCATACCAACACATTTGGGACGAAGTGTGGCCGAACGAACCGAATGCGAGTTATGTGGACGACTATCGTGTGCTGCTGCGCGAAGAAGACTCAGGCATCGTTCTGTTCGCGGGTTTCGCGAACAGCGACGAACCGGTAAGCACTGGCTATCTATTTCATCATCCGGGACACAAATTCGCCCTGCTCTGCGGCGGCACCACGAAAACCAAGTGGCGCGGGCAACATGCATACACGAGCACGCTCGTCGCGCGTGCGAACGCGGCGAAAGCTCGTGGCGTGGAATTTCTTGCAGTGGAAGCAAGCCCCGAAAGCGAACCGATACTGAAACGACTTGGTTTTGTCGAACTCACGCGGCTCGCGTTCTATGAAATGAAGTTGCCTGAGATAAATGCAATGGCTTGAGCAATCGGCGCGCTCCGATGAGTCGGGGTGCCCGCAGCGCGCAACGATCGCGCGATAATCGCGAGATGCTCGACGTTCTGCTCAATCTTGCGCTGCTTGCGACCATCGGCTGTGTGATCGTTTTTTTCTGGAAGAAGGATCCGCGATTTGGTTATGCAGCGGCGATCCTTTTTGCGTTGGTGCCAGTGGTTCAGTTGTTGCTGCTTTACTTCAGTCCAAAGATTGACGTCGAAGTCGACAAAATGCGCGCGCTAGCCGTTCCGCTGCAACTTCTGTTCAGCGGCTTCTGCGGCGTCTGCGCTGTTGTGCTTTACCGCGCCGCGAAACATATCGAAGACAGGCAGTAGCCCCGCGCGAGCGCGTGTCGCGCCAGCGTCCAAAGACATGTGACCCGGCGTGACAGGTGATAACGGTTGATTTTCTCGAAAAGCTTTACCCAGTTTTGCCGCGAATGAAATTGCGTTTGCTGATATTCATTTGTATATCAAGATACGCAGTAAATTATTCACCTTTTCTATTCAATAGGACATACATCTCCGAAGATGAGTTGTGAAGATCACTTTTTCCATTCGGTGTCATCCCGCACGCTTGCCGCGCATCAGCTCCAGTTTTTCGCGAACTACCGGCACGAAGCGCTGACCGGCGGCATAGCCAATGGCGATGAGCGCCGCGCGCGAAGCGAAATCGGTACTCGCGATCCGCCTGACTTCGGGGCGAATGACGATGTCCGCCTGCGAACATTCGAGCGCAGCCAGCGATCGTCCCATGATCTCGAAGCTGTGCATCACCTGCTCATAGGTTCCGGCTGGATTTGAGTCGATTGGCGCGCTGCTCACGTCGATCGCGAGCACCAGTTCAGCGCCCATTTCCCGGGCAGCGCGAACCGGCACCGGACTGACCAGCGCGCCATCGACGTGTTCGATTTCGCCGATTCGGGGCGGGATAAACACCCCCGGTACGCTGCATGAGGCGCGCACCGCGAGCTCGGTGTCGCCACAGCACTCGACAACTCCGAAGACGCCACTTCTACAATCGGCGCATGCCCCGAATTGATTCAACCTATCGCGCGCCTTGGTGGCTTCCCACTGGGCATGCGCAAAGCATTTACGCGCAATTTCTGTCGCGTCCAAAGCTTGCCTATCGTCGAGAACGACTCGAACTGGCGGACGGCGACTTTATCGACCTCGATTGGTCAGAGAATACGACAGCACAGTCTACGATTGCCCCATTAAGCAAGGCGATTATTGTTTTTTTTCACGGACTCGAAGGGTCGTCTAATTCGCAATATTGCCTTCATACAATGGGCGAAGCGAATCGAAGCGGATGGTTAGGTGTCGTCGCGCACTTTCGCGGCTGTTCTGGCGAGCCGAATCGCCTGGCTCGCTCTTACCACTCCGGCGACAGCGAACATGCCGACATTGTGCTTCGTGAAATACGCAAACGATTTCCCGAGCATCGCATCTTCGCAGTCGGCGTCTCGCTCGGCGGCAATGCATTGACGAAGTGGTGTGGCGAGCAAGGTGAGAACGCGAGGTCGATCATCGACGCGGCGGTCTCCGTGTGCTCGCCGCTCGATCTCGGCGTCTCCGCCGTCGCGATTCTTCATTTTCAGAATCGCATTTTCAATCGCTACTTCATGAAGTCGATGGGCGAAAGTTTCGCCAAGCGCATGGAGACGCATCCTGAATTACGCGAAAAAGACTTCCTGAAAACACCGCGCGACTTTCCGGAATTTGATGAGCACTACACCGCGCCGATGCATGGCTACACGAGCGCGTGGGACTATTACGAACGCGCGTCCTCACGCGGTTTCATCGCAAAAATTCGCATTCCGTTTTTGCTCTTGAATCCAGCGAATGATCCCTTCGTTCCCGCGTGGCTCATGCCGAACGAAGGCGAAGTCCCCGACAACGTCACACTCGAACAACCGAGCGGCGGCGGTCACGTAGGATTCGTGACCGCGCCGTTCCCCGGAAAACTCGATTGGTTGCCGAAGCGCTTGATTGAGTTTTTTAAGGCAAGTTGCGGAAGCGCACCCACGCGCGAATGATCGCGCTAAGCCTGCGTGAAGTTGCCGTGAAACCCAAGCGGTAACCAATAAGGAAGCCACGCTCGCGCGATCGGACCGTTCGCGATGTTGCTCGCGTCAAACACGCTCACGCACGTTTTCTGCCGCTTCGCGTTAAACGCTGTACCCACGATCCAGCCATCGAGTTCTTTCGACGAACCCGGTCGCGCGACGACCAAGTGTTCTTCGACGATGAAATCATCGCCGTAGTCGAAACGCGTTGTTTTCCCGCTATCAACGTTTCTCACCTGCAAGCCGTGGAAACCATGGTCAGCCTCTTTTCGCGCGCGCCACGAGATCGGCGTCACGAGCGAATCGGCGCGTCGCCCAATGAAGCGCGGATCAAGTCGCGGAAACTCTTCTGGCGTGTCATCGTAAGTCGCGAGGGCCGCTTTACCACTTGAGAGGTTCATCGTCACTGTTCGCATGACCGACTCGCCCGCTGGTTTGTGCGCGCCGCGCATGATCGCAACTGCCGCACCTGCGAGGAAATTGTCGTCGCGACTGCCGACGTAATTCATCACAATCTCGGTGCCGCTCGCGCCGGTGCGCTCGTAGGCATTACCCACGTGAAACACCATCTCGTGCGGCAAATCAAAAATCTGCGCTTTGCTGATATCGTCCTTCGGCGCGACCCAAATGCGAAGCGGCGCGTCTTTGTGAAGCTTCAACACTTCGCTGCCGGTTTTTCCCTGCGCCATTAAGTCGAAATGCAACGTCACCGGCGGCATCGGCACGATGATGAAGCGCTCGGTGATTGCCATATCGTGATTCATGCCACCATGTGTTTTGCGATCGACGGGTACTTTCGCCATTTGCGTTTTGACGACTTTGCCGCTCGCATCGATTTGGTAGACGAAAAACGCGTTACCCGCACTGCCAAAATTCCACAGATTGCCTTGTGGATCGAGCTTCGGATGCGCAGAAAACGGCATTTGCTCCCAGCCTTGCTTCCACGTGACTGCAGACTTCGTATCGAGCGTTTTCGGATCAAGCTCGAATGCGCTGCCACCCTCCCACATCGCAAGCACGCGACCCGCGTGTTCGATTGCATTGGTGTTCGCCGTATTCATCGAATCGGGACCCGCCACGCGCATCTGCGCACGAATGCCCGTGCCGAACGCAGGAACCAGAAACTGATTGGCTTCTTTTTCCGCTTTGAATTTATTCGTTTGCACGAATCGTCCGCGATGCGAAACTGCTTTGCCATCGAACGAAAACTGCTGCACCATGCCGTCGCCATCGAACCAGTGTTGATAGCGCTCGTTACCGCGCTCGAAATTCGACGGACCATTGCGATAGAAACGTCCGCGAAGCTCTGTCGGTAGCTTGCCTTCGATGACGAGCGCTTCGCAATACAAGTCGCTCGCCGCGCCGCGATACGGCGTGAGGTAGGGATTGTTCGCTGCCGCTGCCGCGAACTCGGTTTTGAAGATCGATGGCGTGTTTGCGAAGCCGTTGCTAGCCAAGAGCGAGCTGCCTGTAGCTGCAACGAACGCGCTGCTGCCAACACCCGAGAGAAAATTTCTGCGATTCATTTTTCGGCTCCTAGAACTTGACGGCGATTGGTGCGGTTGCTGCCTTGTAGGCGACCTTCGTGTCTTTCCAAGTCGGTGCGCCAAACATCGCAGGCGTGCCAGACGCGGCGTACGGCTCGGTCGGAATGCCGATTGGATTCATATCGAGCTTTTGATTGCCGTTCATATCCTGAAACGCGGTGATTGCGATCTCTTCCACATCGAGGTTGCACACGGGAATCTGCATCGACGCGCCTGATACCTTTTGCGCGGTCATCCACGCGGCTTTTTTGAAGAACTCCTCGCTCTTCGTGTAGACCGCAATCATCAGCACGCCTTCGTCGGCTTTTAAGCCCGTGACATTGAGCGTCGGACAGGCGCTTGCCGTTTGCGCTTTGGTGTCCCACGCAACCAATGCGACGAGTGCGGCGGCGATGAACGCGACGAGATACTTTTTCATGCGATTTCTCCAGTTGGCAAATGAACCCGGTTGGGCGATGGAGAGATTCTGTTTTCCCGTATGCGCGACGTCAGCACCGCTGCGACGACTCGCCGATTTCCGGCGCGAATCGTTTGCCGCGTCAAGCGCGCGATTCACGCCGTTTCTTTGCCATCGGTCGCAACAACCTCGGAGAGCCAGGCGCGCGCCCCTAGACTCTCGCCACAATTTGCTGCATGCTCGAACTAAACTTCCATGATGTCTGCCGAATCTCCCGTCCCTACCACCAACGCCAAACCACCGCGCGAATCGATATTCGGTTTTCGCCAGGTGATGAGCAATTGGTGGACGATCGAGCCGACCCGTCAAGGCTCGCAGTCCATGTATCTGCTGGCTACGCTGATCTACAACAGCCTCTTCGCCGTCATTCTCACCATTGGATTCCTTGCTTTCGACCGCAAAGCGACGCTATGGACCACGTTTTGGCAAACGCTGCTGGTTTCAAACTGCATCGGGTTTTCGATCCACGGACTGATGGAATTCTTTTTCGGCTGGCTCGCTCCACGAAGAAGTTGGGCGATCACCCAGCACTGGCATCGCGTGGCGATTTCAGTCGGGCTTGCACTTTTCGGCATTTACCTCGGCTACACGATTGCCTTCGGAATTCTTGGTCGAAATTTCACCGCGATGCTCACGAGCTACCCGCGCTTTGCCTTTGGCATGCTGCTGATTGGTTTGCTGGGTTGCGTCATTTGGATTCTGATCATGGACGGGCAAACGCGCCGCATCCGCGCCGAGGCCGAGGAAGCGCGCTACGCAGAAGAAAGCGCGCGGCTCGCGTCGCAGGCCAAAGGTGCAGAGCTTCGTGCGCTCCAGGCGCAGATCGAGCCGCATTTCCTGTTCAACACACTTGCCAACGTGCTCGCGCTGATCGACTACGAGCCGCAAACAGCGAAGAAGATGCTCGATTCGTTCATCACCCATCTGCGGCAAAGTCTCGACACCTCGCGACAAACGCATGCGACGCTTGGCGGCGAACTCGAATTGCTCGCCTCTTATTTGCAGTTACTTGAGATTCGCATGGCCCGCCGATTGAAATACGCAATCGATTGCCCCGACGATTTGCGCGACACGCCGTTCGCGCCGCTTTTGCTGCAACCGCTCGTTGAAAACGCGGTGAAGTACGGACTTGAACCCAAAATCGAAGGCGGCACCGTCACCATTCGCATCGCGAAAACGAACGGCACGATTCGCATTGACGTTGAAGACGACGGTGTCGGTTTGCACGCGAAATCTACCGCGCGCGCAGGCACCGGCACCGGCATCGCCAACGTGCGCGAGCGACTCGCCTCCATCTACGGCACGCGTGCGACACTCGAAGTCAAACCGGTGGCAGCACCCGCACTCGGAACGATCTCCTCCATCACCATTAGCCCTTAGAACACATATGCCGATCCGCGCCATCATCGCCGACGACGAGCCCTACCTCGCGCGTTTTCTCTCTGACGAGCTGAAGAAAGTCTGGCCCGAACTTGAAATCGTGGCCATGCTCGGCAACGGCACCGACGCTGCCAAATCGATCGATGCACTCGAACCTGATGTTGCTTTCTTGGACATTCAAATGCCGGGAATGACCGGGCTCGAAGTCGCGCAGGGCGTCGAAGGAAAAACGCTTTGCGTGTTCGTCACTGCATACGACGAATTTGCGCTAAAGGCTTTTGATGAGGGTGCCCTAGATTATTTGCTTAAACCAGTCAATTCGGAGCGACTTGCTAAAGCAGTAAATCGCGTTAAACAAAGACTGGATGCGGCTATGGGCGAAGAAGCCAGCGCCGTTCCCGCGAATTTGGCGGCGGCGCTGCAAAAGCTGCTGCACGGCGCGGCAGCGGGCACAACTGCGGCGAAACCGCACCTGCGCTTCGTTCGCGCCCACGAGCGAAACGCGAAGGGCGAGCAGGTTTTGCAAATCGACGTGAACGACGTGCTCTACTTTGATGCAGCAGACAAATACACCTGCGTCGTGCTGCCTAGCGGCGAAAAGCTGCTGCGCACTTCGGTGAGTGAACTCGAAGCAGAGCTCGATCCGTCGCTGTTTCAGCGGATTCATCGCTCAACGCTCGTGAACCTCAAGTTCGTGCACGCCACACGTCGCGACGAATCCGGACGCATGTTTTTGAAAATCAAGGATCACCATCGCGAATTGCCGGTGAGCCGTGCGTATCACGAGGCGTTCGCGCGAATGTAGTCACGGCCTGTCTCTGTCGGCCCCGTTGCGCAGCGTCTCGCCTCGATTTAGAAATCGAATGAGAGTCGCTGCCGGCGTTGGGTTGAAATGGTCGCGAATAGGCGCGTTCCCAGCGATTTGGCGAGTAGAGTCTGCACTACGCCGAAAAACTGTATTCAAGCGACTATCCGACTTCGCTTTAAGCTTCTCTCACGACCGCCCTTTTCAATAGGGCGTGAAATCAAATTATTTGAATTCTCGAAATAAGAGAATTACATCAAGTTATTGTTGATATCCGCGGCAAAGCCTGATACATTTGTTTTGGGGTTGCGTAAGTTTTACTTACTCAATAGCGGGGCTAGGTGTTTGCAGCGATTGAAACTCGTTCGATGTCGCTTGACAAACGGAAATTCGTACACCTTAGCCCAAGCTGAACTTAGTCATATGTCTAAATCCGTTCCCCCTCTCGGTGCGTTGCGCGCCTTTGAAGCCGCGTCACGCCACATGAGCTTTGTTCGCGCCGCCGAAGAGCTCAGCGTCACCCCAGCCGCAATCAGCCACCAGATCAAGCAGCTCGAACACTGGGTCGGGCTCAAGCTCTTCGATCGCGGTGCACGCGGCGTGGCTTTGAGCCGCGCCGGACAAGACTACTCGCAGCGTGTGCGCGACGTGTTCGACCGCTTGATTACCACCAGCGCGGCGGTGCGCGCCAACCGCGCGCGCCGCATCGTTATCGTGCGCGCGCAGCTGAGCTTTGCCATCGCTTGGCTTACGCACCGAGTCACCGCATTCAACCAGTCTCACGACGGTATCGAGATCCAGCTTCACGCGCTGCCGATTGATCGCAACCCATCACTCGGCGGCACCGATATCTCGATCTATCAATCGCGCCCGGACATCGAGGGCTACACCCAGGAGTTGCTGCTGGCGGGTCACTACCGCATGCATGCCGCACCGTCGCTGATCGCACGCAACGGAATCCTGCCTCCAAGCGCGCTACTTCACCAGCCGCTGCTGCACACGAGCAGTGTGAACGCCGCGCTTAACGTCCCGAGCCTGCACGATTGGTTCGTCAAAGCCGGGGCGACGCCGCCTGAAGTCGTGCCGGGCATGCACTTCAACCTCGAGTACATGGCGGCGATCGCCTGCGCCCAGGGCAGCGGCTATGCGCTGTTGCTCGACGAACTCGCCACCGAGTACGCCCACAATGGGGGACTGGTCGCGCTACCCGGCCCGGCGATTGCCAATCCAAATCCTTATGCGCTAATGATGAAAAAAATCGTCAAAGACGAAGTGCAACTGGTTGCCGACTGGCTGCTGAAGGACGCGCGGGTGTCGCGAGTGGCCGTGGCCGCTCACCCGCAATTCGCACTCGCCTAACCGAAACCGACGCACCGGTTGCGGCATGCGACTTGCTATAAAAGACGCAAACTGCGGAAGTTCGCTCGAACCACTCCTCCCTACCCACCCTCGAGGCTTACATGAACAGCTCCCTACGCCGAACGCGTCGTTTCTTCTTGTCAACACTGCCGGTCGTGGCAGCCATCGCGTCGGGTGGATTCGTGCCCTCGTCCGCCGCTCAAACCGCGCTCGACGACATCATCAAGAGCAAAGAGGTCAAGATCGCGATCCCGACCGACTTTCCACCCTATGGTTTCGTCGGCACCGATTTGAAACCGCAGGGGCTCGATATCGATATGGCGAACTATATTGGTGCAAAGCTTGGCGCAAAGGTCGAATTGGTGCCCGTCACGAGCGCCAATCGAATTGCCTATTTGCAAACAAAAAAAGCAGATTTGGTGATCTCGACCTTGGGCAAGAATCCGGATCGGGAAAAAGTAATCGACTTCACCGCCGCATATTCGCCGTTTTTCCAGGCCGTGTTCGGGCCGAAAAATGTCGTCGTGAAAGCTGCCTCCGACCTGGCAGGCAAGTCAATTGCGGTGACCCGCGGCGCAATCGAGGATGCTGAGCTGAGCAAAATCGCGCCGACCGGGGCAGACATCAAGCGCTTCGAGGATAACAACGCGACGGTGAGTGCGTTCGTTTCGGGCCAGACGGTGCTTCTGGCGACTGGCGCATCGGTTGCGGGAAACATGATGGCGCGTAATCCAAACCTCTCCGCCGAGTACAAGCTATTGCTCAAAGACTCACCGAACTTCATCGGCGTGGCAAAGGGCGAAGACAAATTACGTTTGAAGGTGAACGAAATCATTGCAGCTGCGAAAGCTGCGGGCGACATCGACAAGATGGCGCAAAAGTGGCTCGGCCGACCTGCCGGCGAACTACCAAACTGAGCCGCGCCATTGGCGAGCCATTCGGGCGCACTTCTTTCTGCGCCCGCTGATTGATGAGCGTTCAGCTCGACTTTATCGCCGTTTTAGAGCAGTGGCCGCTGCTCGCGAGGGGGGTCGCGTGGACGCTGATTCTTACCGCGAGCGGTGCCGTGCTCGGCGGCGTGCTCGGCATCGCCTGCGCATGGGTTCGCGTCTATGCAAGCGATCGCACCTTGCCCGGGCGACTGCTACGCGCGGCGGTGCTTGCGTACGTTGAAGTAATCCGTAACACGCCGTTTATCGTTCAGCTGTTTTTCATCTTTTTTGGCCTGCCCGCGACGGGCGTCAAGTTAACGCCGGAAATCGCGAGCGTCATCGCGATGGTGATCAATCTCGGCGCTTACGCCACCGAGATTGTGCGTGCAGGCCTCGAGGCGACGCCCCGCGGTCAAACCGACGCCGCAAAGGCGCTCGGGCTCAGTCGGCTGCAGATGTTTCGTTTGATCGTACTGCCACCCGCGCTCGCGAAGGTGTGGCCCGCAGTTGTGAGCCAAATCATTATCGTGATGCTCGGCTCGGCAGTTTGCGGCCAGATTTCAACCGAGGAGCTGAGCTATGCCGCGAACCTGATTCAGAGCCGCAACTTCCGCGCGTTTGAAGCGTTTATTGTCGCCACCTTACTGTACCTGTTGCTCGCGGTTTTGCTGCGGCACTTTCTGATGTGGTTCGGAACGCGGTTTTTGTTTGGTCGATTTAATCTGGTCGGCGCGCGCTGATGGTTGAGTTCACCCTAATCGACATCCTGCGAAACCTTGGCGTCGGCGCGCGCTGGACCGTTGCGCTTTCGCTGGTCGCGTTTATCGGTGGCGGCGCGGTCGGCATGCTCTTGCTCACCGCACGTATTGGCGGTGGTCGGATGGTTCGCGGCCTGGTCTCAGCGTATGTGAACGCGTTTCAGGGCACACCGCTGTTGATGCAGCTCTTCCTCACATTTTTTGGACTCGCGCTCTTTGGTTTTAAGGTCTCGGCATGGTTCGCCGCCGCGCTCTGCCTGACCCTCTACGCGAGCGCCTATCTCGTGGAAATCTGGCGCGGCTGTGTCGAGGCCGTACCCAAAGGGCAATGGGAAGCGGCACGAAGCCTCGGCCTCTCATTCACGCAGCAGCTCCGACTCATCATCTTGCCGCAGGCGGTTCGCATTGCAATCGCGCCCACGGTCGGATTTCTCGTCCAGGTTATCAAAGGCACTGCGCTCGCCTCGGTCATTGGATTCATCGAACTCACCAAAACCGGCAGCATGATTGCCAACGCCACCTTTAAGCCGTTCGTCGTGTACGGCTGCGTCGCGCTCTTTTACTTCGCGCTCTGCGCGCCACTGTCCTGGTGGAGCAAGCGGCTGGAACGCAAACTCTCAGCGGCACCGGTGTAGCCGCGCCGCGAAACTGGAAATCAGTTCTTCGACAACTGCGCCCAGTTGCGATCGGCTTGCGAGATGAAACCGGGCACGTCTGCAGTCCACAACTTTTGCACGTCTTTGTTCTTGTTCAAGTACAGTTTGCCATCGACAACCGTGTACGCCATTGGATCGACTTCGAACTTGCCACCTTTCGCCGCACCGTAGGCGCAGAAACCGCCGTACTCAGGCACAAACTTCGCGGGCGATGCCACGAACGTATCGCGATTTTTTTCAGACGAGAAAAGATAGGTCGCACCATCATGTTTTGCCATGAATTTCTCCATGCCTTGCGACGGCTTTACATCGACAAAGTAAGACACCGGATCGTAGCCCTTCAACGCAACACCATTGCGATCAAGGCTTTGGCTTTGCGCGAACGCGACGCTTGCAACGAGCGCCATGCAGGTGGTCACAACTTTTCCAAACAAAGTAAACGCTTTCATCAATCTATCCCTTTCATTGAATCAGCCACCCGCGTTCGCCCGTGCTCACGAGAGCGTCGTGCGAAGAAATCGAGGAGGAGGTCGCGATGGCTCGTACTCGTTAGTTCGACGAACGACTCATTTGGTTACACGTTTGTTAGCGGGCGGGTTGCCATTTACGAAAAAATCGATGACGCGCGATTGCACTTCGCCGGAAATCTCGAAGCCGCCATCCAGCAAACTGTCCAACCTTTCCGCAATTCATCGCTTGGCGTGTGCGGCGCGCTCCAACGCGCGCTAACGTAGCGCAACTTCCTAGCAACAAACTACAACATGTCCCAAAGCAAACTTTTCTCTTCGATCGTCGCGCTCTTTCTCGTGCCGCTGTTTGGAACCCCGCAAGCCGCGTCCGCGGCAGCAACACCATCAACGAAAGCACCGCCCACGCCGATTCAGGTGATGATTCTCGGCACGTATCACATGGATTCGCCGGGACTTGATGTCATCAACCTCGAAGTGGACGACGTGACGAAACCGCGTCGCCAAAAAGAACTCGCTGCACTCACCGAGCAGCTTGCGAAGTTTGCGCCGACCAAAGTGGCGGTGGAAATGGTGCCGCGCCTCGACGACCCCACAGTGCCCGCGTACGAGAAGTTCTCTGCGGAAACGCTGAGCAAGGACAAAAACGAAATCGTACAAATCGGTTTCCGTCTCGCGCAGCGAATGAAGCACACGGCCGTTTACGCGATTGACGAGCAGAGCGACACCGTCGATTACTTTCCCTTTGAGAAGCTCAAGGAATATGCTAAGGCCAACAAGCAAGACGAGAAATTGACCGCGTTAATCGCCGAAACCGAATCGCAAGTTAAAGCAAGAACGGCGACCTTCCCCCGCAAAACCGTTTCAACGATCTTGCGCGAGTGGAACGATCCCGCACAAATCGCCAAAGATCAAACGTTCTATACCGCGCTGCTCGCATTCGGCAACGGTAAGGTTTGGCCCGGCGCCGAGCTAAACGCAGCATGGTACTTGCGCAATGCGAAGATTCATTCGAAATTCATGAAGATCGCCAAGCCAGGCGATCGCATCGTCGTCATATACGGCGCAGGGCACAACTACCTGCTTCGCGAACTCGTTCGCTCGACGGCTGGATACCAACTCATCGAACCGCGCGCGTATTTGCGATAGTTGTTCACAATTGAGTCGATCGGCGCGTAGGTGGATGCCCGAAGGGCGATCCACCAACGGCGTTTGCATACATTTGCGTCGGATCGCGCAAGCGCATCCGACCTACACCCCACAACAGAAATTCGTACACAACACCAGGGTCGAATCGTGTAGATTTGTAAATCACCCTCTCGCTAACATCTCGAATAAACCGATTCACATTCAGAATTGCAGATGACAAGTACGCACGCCTACGCGCTCTCGCCCAAAGCCGTGGCACGACGCTGAATCGATTAATCGACGAGATGGCGACAATGATGCTTGCGTCGAACGAAACGCGCACGACGCCGAAGCGCGCTTCCGACACCGCGCAGCGAAGGGTCAAAGCAAAACAGCGCGCGGCTTGGCGTTACTCAAGAAAGCGGCAACGAAGGCGTGATGCGTAGGGTGGATGCCC
>JAAFJI010000003.1 GCA_013298045.1 Betaproteobacteria bacterium | reverse complement strand
GGGATCGCGATGATCGCGGCGAGTGCGAGGTAGCCACGCACTTTAAGGATTGGCCGGTTTCAACCGCCACTCGTCCACTGATGGAAAACGGGGCTGACATCTTCATTCGGTTTAACGAAGGTGTGTCAGTTCTCAAGAAAGTGATCGCGGCGGAAACAGGTCAGCCGCGGTCGCTCGCGCTGCCTGCAGAGAAACGGTTTGAACGTCTGGTAAGTTCTCGAAAGCCGTTCGCGCTTGAGACAACGTTTAAGGGACGAACCGTCAAGCGCGAGAGCGATCTGCTTGTTCATCAGAACGGAGGCCTAGGCTACGTCGGTCGTGGCGAAATCGAAGCAAGCGTTGATCTTATCGACAGGTGGAAGATCTACGTCGGACGCGCAGCGCCAGGCACTGGAAACAAAGACACGTACCCGCACCGAATTTTGAGCACTCCTTTTATCGGTGAGCCGGGCAGCATCTGCTCAGAAACATATTTATGTGTGGGGCCATTCGAAAGTAAATCGGAGGCCGAATCCGCACTCTCATACCTTTCTTGCCGTCTAACTCGGCTGCTTATCCTCCTGCATAAGCCCTCACAGGATACGACGCGGAAGGTCTATACGTTCGTTCCCACGCAAACTTGGGATCGCGTGTGGACCGATGAAGCGCTGTATGCGAAGTATGCGATTTCAAAGCAGGAGATTGAGTTCATCGAAAAAGTTGTGCGCCCCATGGATTTAACGAGAGATTTGCTCGAGGACGTTGCTATCGACGAAGGCGACGATGAGTAGATCAATCGACGAAGTCCTCGCGCCGAAGCCCGCCGCGCGGCCACGCATCTACGCCTACGCGATAACAGATGCGGCGCACAAAGATCAGCTCAAAGTGGGGCAAACGACGCGCGACGTAAAGCGTCGCGTGGGCGAACAACTAAAGACGGCAGGCATCAAGAATTTCCGCATCGAATTAGACGAGGCCGCAGAGCGCAGCGACGGCACGATTTTCAGCGACCACGACGTCCGCGCAGCGCTCACCCGAAAGGGTTTCAAAGGCGGCGTCGGGAAAGAGTGGATACGCTGCACAGTGGCCGATGTGCACACCGTGCTCACCGAGCTTCGCACTGGGCAGCGTTTCTCGGGAACGCGCCACTTAACTTTTCCGATGCGCGCCGAACAAGCCGAGGCGGTGAAGCTCACACATGAGTATTACCTTTCGCGCTGGTCAGAAGACAAAAACGCGGTGCCGCGCTTTTTGTGGAACGCGAAGATGCGATTCGGTAAGACGTTCACGTCGTATCAGCTTGCAAAGAAGCTCAACGCGAAGCGTGTGCTGGTGGTGACTTTCAAACCTGCGGTAGAAGACGCGTGGCAAACGGATTTGGAAAGCCACGCAGACTTCGATGGTTGGCAGTATTTGTCTAAGTCCTCGGGTGCCGATCCGACGCAAGTGGATCGGAAAAAGCCCGTCGTTTACTTTGGATCGTTTCAAGATTTGCTGGGACGAGATACAACAGGCAACATCAAACCGCGTAACGAATGGCTGCACACCGTGAACTGGGATTTGGTGGTATTCGACGAATATCACTTTGGCGCTTGGCGCGAATCGGCGAAAGAGCTGTTCGAGGGCGAAGAGGACGCCGTTGCCAAGAAAGAAACGAAGTTCGTCGCCGATCTTGCGGCGGTGAGCGAAGATTTGAGCGTGCTCTCGACGAAAGAAACTGAGTTTCTGCCGATCACCACACGGGCGTATCTCTATCTCTCAGGGACGCCCTTCAAAGCGCTCGCGACTGGCGAATTCATTGAAGAGCAGATTTTTAACTGGACGTATACCGACGAGCAGCGCGCGAAAGAGGCGTTTGCGCGAAAGCACCCTGCAAAATGGAACCCGTATGGTGCGCTGCCGCAGATGCGGCTGTTGACGTATCAAATGCCCGACGAACTGCTAGCGATTGCAAGTGCGGGCGAGTTTGATGAGTTTGACTTGAATTCATTTTTTGCCGCAGAGGGTGAGGGGAAGAAAGCAAAATTCACTCACAAAAGCGACGTTCAAAAATGGCTTGACATCATCCGTGGCCAATATGCGCCGCGCGCTGTAGAGAGCCTCAAAACTGGCACGCGGCCTCCGTTTCCGTACTCGGATGTACGCTTGTTGCCGTATTTGCAGCATTCGTTTTGGTTTCTGCCCAACGTGGCGGCGTGTCAGGCGATGGCGAATCTGCTGGCCGAAAAACACAACACGTTTTGGCACGACTACCATGTGATCGTGGCCGCTGGAGCTGCGGCGGGCATCGGGCTCGACGCGCTGCCGCCTGTGCGCGAGGCGATTGGCGCAGGGTTCGATAGCAAAACCATCGCGCTATCGTGTGGCAAGCTCACAACGGGGGTGACCGTACCGCAATGGTCGTCGATCCTGATGTTACGCAATCTGAAATCGCCTGAGACATATTTTCAGGCCGCGGTTCGCGTGCAATCGCCATGGTCGATCAAGAACCCAAACGGCGACGATCCGAACGAGGAAGAAATTCTCAAGCCGATTTGCTTCGTGTTTGATTTTGCGCCCACGCGAGCGCTGCGACAGCTGTCCGAATACGGAATCGGCTTGTCGCCCGGCGAGCTAAATCCGGAAAACGCTGTGCGCGATCTCGTCGCATTCCTTCCAGTGCTCGCGTTTGACGGCGCAAATATGACGCAGATCGATGCAGGTGGCATTCTGGACATCGCGATGGCCGGAACGTCGGCGACACTGCTGGCGCGTAAATGGGAGAGCGCCCTTCTGGTGAATGTGGACAACGACACCTTGAGCCGCGTCCTAAACAATCCCGACGCAATGGCGGCTGTTGAGCGAATCGAGGGTTGGCGAGCGCTGGGCAACAACATCATCGAAACGATCATTAACAAAAGCGAAAAGGTCAAAGACCTCAAGAACAAGGCGAAAACTAAAGCGCTGACGGCTAAACAGAAAAAGGATTTGACCGAGGCCGAGCGCGAGTACAAATCAAAACGCAAAATGGTTCAGGAAAAGCTTATTAAGTTCGCAACACGAATTCCTGCGTTCATGTACCTGACCGATTTCCGCGAGAACACGTTGCGCGACGTGATCACGAAGCTTGAGCCGGAATTGTTCCGCTCCGTGACGGGGCTCACCGTACAAGATTTTCACTTGCTGGTTCAGCTAAAGGTCTTTAACACTGAGCAAATGAACCACGCGGTTTTCGCGTTTCGTCGCTATGAGGATGCTTCGCTCAGGTACACGGGGATTGAGAGCCACAAAGGTTTGACTCATGTGGGCGGTTACGACACGGTGGTGGCGCTGGACTAATCATTCGAGCGAGCGTTGAAGTCATCTAGAACGCGTTGAGCGCCGTCGTTAAGGCGCACGGGGAACGAGCGACGCAACGGGCTAGCGGCAGATCGAACCGCTCAAGATGCGCGCGGGTTGCGCGGCGATCTGCCGCCAGACATACGAACGCTGGCTGAAACGGCAAAGCTCCGCAACGCGTTTCGTAAATTAGCATTGCTGGGTATCGCGAATATTCGATTCTTGATAGCCACAAGTATGACGACTCGGATTCCAGATTTCCAAAACCTTCCATCAACGACTATTGCGCCGCAGAAGCGCAGTTCCACCCTTCAACGATTGCGCGACGCGGTGATAGGTTTCGCATTGGCCGCCGCATTTTGCTCACCGCTCGCCAACGCTGCTCCGCCAACGATTGGCGGCGCAACGGTGTCCGGGGAGCCCTACGCGAATCTTCGGATTACTGTAAACGACATCGTCACAATGATCGGCTCGTACGCGATGCACGGCGCGGATGCGTTTAGTTGGGACGAGTACGTGTTTTGGCGCTCGAGGTTGCAGCAAGGGACAGCGGCTGCCGTTGTGCTGCAAAACATCTACGATCGCCCGGTGAGCCGGGCGAATTTTCCCTCTTATTTCACCAACACTGAATTCGTCATCCAGCTCTACAACATGCTGTTGGGCGTAGCGCCCGATTCAGCGGCACTTCCCTACTGGGTTAACGAGGCCAATTTCAAGACGAAAGGTCAAGTGATTCTTGACCTTGCGAATGCTGCGCTGTCGAGCGCGCGTACAGATCCGATTGCGGCTCGATTCAAGCAACGATTCGACGCGGCACTGGTGATCAAAATAGAGACGGACACCGCGACGGAGCGCAATCCAGCTGCGACGACCCCTATCGTCTACAACGTGTCGCGCCCCCGGCTGCTTACCATCAGCGAAGACCCCGCGACCTATAACGCAGCGCTCACCCCGCTTGCGCGGTTGAACTGGGTGATCGATCAATCGGCTATTGCACACAGCGCCACCTATGACGCTGTCACCGGCGAGCTGGTCGTTGACGGCACTGAGCTCGTGTCGCTCACCGGGGCGAACAACGACATTGATCCGTCGAAACTGACGCTCTATGGTGACGGCGCCCCGTATGCGCTGACCTCAGGCGGCGTTGAAATCGAGAGCGCCACGCGGTTTCGCATCTTTCTGAATGCGGCTGATCGGCGCGCGCTCCTAACGCGGCTCAATCGCAGCGGTACGGCATCAAGGGGCAGCATCGCCTACCTTGTTACCGGGAGTCCCGGCTGGTCAGCGGCAGTCGATGCGGCACAAGCGCAACCTGCGCTCACTGGGACGCGAATCAGTGTGAAAACGTCGCCACTCAACATCGACGCGAGCTTTCCGGCAACCTACTACGACGCAGCGACAGACGGCGTACTGCTGATTCGCTACCTGCTGGGCTACCGAGGCGCGGCGCTCATTACAGACGCACGCGGCGTCAGTGCGACCTTACGCGACGCGGGCGAGATCGAAACCCACATCGCGAATCATTTGACGAATTTCGATGTGGACGGAGATGGCAAAACGCTTGCATTGACCGACGGTCTGATGATCCTGCGCAGGTTGCTCAATCCGAACACGGTCGCTGCGATGACCGTCGATGAGCAAAGCGCGATCACGGCGAACGCGAAACGTGGATCGCTCACAGATGTGCAGGTGTTGCAGCGGATTGAGGCGCTGAAACCCTAATCAGGCGTCAAACCACGCCGCTAGCTTGCGCATCCGCGTGGTAACTGCTCCGCACCATCGCGCCCACGGCGGCATGCTTGAAGCCCATCGCGTAGGCTTCTTTTTCAAACATTGCGAAGGTATCCGGATGCACGTAGCGGAGCACTGGCAGGTGATTCGCCGAAGGTTGCAAATACTGGCCGATGGTGAGCATGTCGATGTTGTGCTCACGCATATCGCGCATGACTTGCAGAATTTCTTCGTCCGTCTCACCTAAGCCGACCATGAGACCGCTCTTGGTGGGCACGTTCGGAAACTTCGCTTTGAAATCTTTGAGCAGTTTCAGCGAGTGCGCGTAGTCAGAGCCGGGGCGCGCTTGCTTGTAGAGTCGCGCGATCGTTTCCATGTTGTGATTCATCACGTCGGGGGGGGCAGCTTCCAAAATCGCGAGCGCCTTGTCAACGCGACCGCGAAAATCGGGAACGAGCACTTCGATTGTTGTCTGCGGCGATTGCGCGCGAACTTCCTTGATGCATTCGACGAAGTGGCTCGCGCCGCCATCGCGCAAATCGTCGCGATCAACGCTTGTGATCACGACATACTTCAATTTCATCGCAGCGATCGTGCGTGCGAGATTCTTCGGCTCGTTTTCATCCAGTGGATTCGGGCGGCCGTGACCGACATCGCAGAACGGACAACGTCGCGTACAAATGTCGCCCATGATCATGAAGGTCGCCGTGCCTTTGCCGAAGCATTCGCCGATGTTCGGGCAGCTCGCCTCTTCGCACACCGTGTGCAGCTGATGCTCGCGCAAAATCTTTTTGATTTCGTTAAAGCGCTGCGCGTGCTCACCCGTCGGCGCTTTCACTCGAATCCAATCGGGCTTGCGCAGCATCGGCGCGGCAACCACTTTGATCGGAATTCGGGCGGTTTTGCCTTCGCCTTTGTGTTTCGTGCCCGCCGAGTTGTCAAACAGCGGTTTATCGGTGACTGCGATGGAATCCATCCCGTGATTTTCTCACGCGGTCGCGCTAAGCGTCTTTTCCAGGTGCCGTGAAAGCCTCATCCCTACGTCGTTTGCGGGGAGATCGACACCAAAGTCATGTAGATGAGTAACGCGAAGTCCCTCGAAGCCGCACGGATTGATGAATGAGAACGGCGTGAGGTCCATGTTCACGTTGAGCGCCACGCCGTGGTAGCTGCAACCGTTGCGAATCTTGAGGCCGAGGGAGGCGATTTTTGCGTCGCCGACATACACCCCCGGCGCGTCGCGCTTTCCGTACGCTTCGACGCGGAATTCTTTGAGCGTCGCGATGACAGCGTTCTCGATGCGAATGACCAGCTCGCGCACACCGTAGCCGGCGCGCTTCAAGTTGAACATGACATAGACGACGGTTTGCCCAGGTCCGTGATACGTGATCTGGCCGCCGCGATCAGTTTTTACGATCGGGATGTTCGCCGGATTGATGAGCAGATGCTCTGGCTTTCCCGCGATGCCTTGAGTGAACACCGGATCGTGCTCGACGACCCAGAGTTCGTCTTCGCTCTCCGGTGTACGGGAGTCCGTGAATTCGCGCATTTGCTGCCAGGTGGCAAGATAGTCTGCGCGACCGAGCGTGCGAACAATCACAATGGAATCGCTTTTGACGTTAGCTCACAACGCCCAAAGAATATCGGCGTGAGCGGTTAAATCTGTGTAAATCGAATCGAGTTGATTTTTCGATCTCGCTACGAACGAAATGGACACTGCGAGATATTTTCCACCTTTAGACTCGCGCACGGTGACGGTCGTTACATCGAAGTCTTCGACATGACGACGAACGATTTCGACGACCGTTGCTTCGAGCGTGGGCGAATTCTTCCCGGCCACTTTGAGCGGATATTCGGTCGGAAATTCGAAATTGGTATCGCGCCCTTCCGGAATCGGGCCGCGGTTGAATTCAGTGTTCATAGAAACGCCAGATAGGGGCGAACATCAAAATGTCGAGAGCTAGGCGCGGAGTCGAAGACAGTACAAACTCAGTACGCATTATGCGTGGAGGCGAACGCAACGGCGCTATCGGCGTTTTTAGGTTCGTCCGGTCAAAGCCCCATGTCTTTGCGCATCACTTCGTACATCTTCTTGAACATCGGCCCCGGTTTGCCGCGATGCGACGCGTTGCCGACTGGCTTGTCGTCGAGCGAGGTGATCGCAAGCACGCCCTTGCTAGATGAGGACAGCCACATTTCGTCGGCAGCCCACATCTCGGCCTCGGGCACGGGACGCACGACGAGCTTGAAGCCGCTTTGCTGCGCAAGCTCCATCACGCCATCTAGCGTAACGCCGCCCAGGATGTGATTGTCCTTTGGCGGGGAGACGATGGTGTCGCCGAACACGCAAAACACGTTCGACGCCGAGGCTTCGGTCATAAAGCCGTCGCGAATCATCACGCATTCGATACCGCCAAGCTCTGCCGAATGTTGCCGCGCGAGCACGTTACCGAGAAGCGAAATCGATTTGATGTGGCAACGATGCCAGCGCAAATCGGGGTAGGTGTAGCAGGCAACGCCGTTATCGATTTGTGCTTGGGTGAGCTTCGGTAACGGGTTTGACATCATGAACACCGTCGGTTCGGTGTCTTTTGGAAACGTGTGATCGCGCTTGGCAACACCGCGAGTGACTTGCCAATAAACGCCCTGATCGTCAAACGCTTGTTTCGCGATGATGTCGTGAATGATCGCGGTCCACTGCTCGATCGAATAAGGATTTTTGAGTCCGATTTCTTTGCACGAGTTGTCCAGGCGCTTCAGATGCGGCAGCAAACGATACGGTTTGCGTTTAATGACCGGCACATACTCGTAGACCCCGTCGCCATAGATAAAGCCGCGATCAAGCACGCTTACCTTCGCGTCTTCAATCGGCATCCAATTGCCGTTCAAAAAAATCATTTGAAAATACTCTTCAGGAATAACAGAAAACCGTGCCACATGCGCTTCCACATTGGCGCTTGTGGTGCGGCTTCAAATGCAACCACGTCACGTTCGTAGAGCAAATTGCCCGCACGCTTGACGCGCAGCGTCCCGACCTTGTCGCCTGCTTGGAAAGGTCCCATCGCAGGTTCAGGAATAGTCAATTCCGTCGTAATTTCGTGAGTCTTCCCTGCGATATTGATTGCAGTCACGTCATCGCGAAAACCGATGGGAACTAAGTTTGCGGTCGACTTCCAGACTTCCAGTTGTTGGATTGCTTTGCCAGCCTCGTAGAAGCGGCGCGGCTGATACGCAGTGAATGCCCAGTCGATGAGCTTTTGCGTTTCGCTGATGCGAGCGTTTTCGTTGGCCGCACCGAGTGCGACCACGACCAGCTTTCGCGGCGAGCGCGAAACGGTTGCCACAAGACACCAGCCCGCCGCGTCCGTGAACCCCGTTTTCATGCCGTCAACCGTTGGGTCAAGCGCGAGCAATCGGTTGCGGTTTTCGTAAGTCGTCCCGCCAAGCGTGAACGACTTTTCGGCAAAAAACTTTGCGTACTGCGGATAGTCGCGCAACAGCGCGAGCGCGAGAATGCCGATGTCGTGCGCACTCGAATGATGACCCTGCTGCGATAGCCCCGTTGGGTTCAGGTAGTTGGTGTCCTCCATGCCAAGCCGCTTGGCTTCGCGATTCATGCGCGCAACGAAATCGCTTTCATTGCCGGAGATTGCGATGGCCAGCGCAACCGCCGCATCGTTGCCGGAGTGCACCAGCAGACCGCGCACCAGATCCTCCGTCGTGACCGGCGTGCCGGGCTGAATCGACAGACGTGAGCCGTCTGCCTTCCACGCCCGCTCCGGCATGCGCAGGCGCTGGCTCAAGCTGAGCTGCTTTTGGTAGAGCGCATCGAAGGCGATGTACGCCGTCATCAACTTGGTAAGCGAGGCCGGATCGCGGCGCTTTTTTGCGTTCGATTCGGCGAGCACCTGACCGCTGGTGGCTTCGACAACCAGATAGGCGGCCAGACCGACGAAGGGCTGAGCAATCACCGTATCGACATTTTCGACCGGCAGCGGCGGCGCGCCTGTGACCAGTGGCGCAGTCGCAGGAGCGACCGCAGGTGCTTGCGCTGTCGTCGGCGACGACAAAAGCGCCGCAATCAAGATTGCGGCAACAACAGGGCGGGATTTCACGTCAGGCAGCCCGTGGGATCGTAGAGCCTGCAATTTTACGAGCGGGGGCGTTTAAGAATGCGTAATCGACCTCGGGGGCTTCGCCAGCAACAATGTCGGCCAGGGCTTTGGCGGAACCGGGCCCTTCGGTCCAGCCCAACGTGCCGTGGCCGGTATTGATAAAGAGATTTTGCACCCGCGTACGGCCGATGATCGGCAAATTAGACGGCGTCGCAGGTCGCAGACCTGTCCAGTATTTCACCTCGTCCCAGCGACAAAGATCGGGAAAGTGATGCTTCGCGCGTTTGGTCAACGCCTCGCAGCGCACCTGGTTAAGCGAGAGGTCGAACCCGTTTAATTCCGCCGTCCCCGCGATACGCAGACGATCGCCAATCGTGGTGAACACCACTTTCATTTCGTCGTCGGTAATCGAGCCCTTCGGCGCGTTCTTCGGCTTCGCGATCGGCAGCGTCGCGCTATAGCCTTTGGCCGGATAGACCAACGCGTCGACGCCTACCCCGCGCAGCATCGCAGGGGTGTAGGAGCCAAGGGCAGCGACATAGGCATCGGCGGTGAGTGTGTGCATACCTGCGTCGTCTTTGACGCGGACACCGGTCACCGCGCCGCCACCCCTCTCGATTCGCTCGACGGTTGTGCCGTAGCGAAACTCTACGCCCATCTTCTGCGCGAGTGCCGCGAGTTTGGTGGTGAACTTGTAGGCGTCGCCTGATTCGTCGTGCGGCGCATAAATCGCGCCAGCGAGTGTTGGCGCTGTATGCGCAAGCGCAGGCTCAATCTTGACTGCGTCGGCAACCGAGAGCACGTCGCGGCGCTCGCCGTTGCGAATCAGAAGCTGCGCGCCTTCGGCCGCTGCCTCGAAACTCTGCTGTGTCGAATGAATCATCATGATGCCGGCTTCAGCGTGGTCGTATTCGATTCCGGTGTCACGACGCATTTGCTGCAAGGTGCGACGCGAATATTCCGACAAGCGCATCGCCATCAAGGTGTTGTGCTCAGTGCGACTTGGCAGGCACTCGTAGAGGAAGCGCAGCCCCCAGCGCCACTGATTCGGATCCATCTTCAGTCGAAACAAGAGCGGCGCGTCTTCTTTGCCGAGCCACTTGAGCACCTTGAGCGGTGCTGCGGGCGATGCCCAGGGGTCGGATTGGCTCACCGAAATCTGCGAGCCGTTGGCGAAACTCGTCTCGAGCGCGGCACCGGGCTGCCTATCGACGACCGTCACCTCAAAGCCGCGTTGACGCAAAAAGTAGGCTGTGTGTACGCCGAGAATTCCGGCACCGAGAACAAGAACGCGCATGGTTTGCACTTTGGTCGGCCGACGCGCGGATCGCGCGCATCAAGCCGTAAAACGATTGATGCCGTAATGCTAGGAAGTTCGTCGGCGTCGCGCTAGCGCGCATGCCTTTTCCGTATGGCGAAAACGAGATGACAATGCGCGCTAACAGCTAAATCTATATTTGCCAAATAAAATAAACGTTCTAGCTAATTGGACTTAAATATTGTAGTCATACATTTACTGAGTACAAGTGCGATTCATCGGGGCATTCTAAGAAAAAGCTATTTGTTTTTCGAGAATTTCCAGTAAACCCTCGCACCGAGCAACAAAGCGAAGATCGCTGCGTAGATATACGGTTCGTTCGGATTCCTGCGTGCGAGCCAGATGAAGTGAAACACCGCAAGCACAGCGATTGCATACACCGACCAGTGCAGTCGCTGCCAGGCGCGTGCGCCCAGTCGCTTAATCGATGCGTTGTTCGAAGTGAGCGCGAGCGGTATCAAGAGCAAAAACGCCGCGAATCCGACCGTGATGAAAGGTCGCTTCACGATGTCTTTGACCATGTCGGTCCAGTCGAAAAAGCGATCGAGCCAGAGCCAGGTCATGAAATGCAAAAACGCGTAGAAAAACGTGATGAGCCCGGTCGTTCGGCGCAGCCTTACCAGCCACGGCCAATTGAGCAGCCGTCGCAGCGGCGTGATCGAGAGCGTCACCACAAGCGAAACAATGGTCCAAGTGCCCGTTGAGCGTGTGATGAACTCAATCGGATTGACGCCAAGCCAGCCAAGCGGCGCACCGACTGCGAGCCGCAAAAACGGCAGCGCGGCGAGCACGATCAAGAGCCATTTGGCGCGCTGAACAAAGACCTGCGATGGGCTGCGGAGTTGAGTAGTCGTTAGGAAAGGCATCGCCGAATTTTTATCGTGGATCGCGCAGGTTAGCGCAGATTCTCCGCGATGAATTCGACGATTGCAGCCGCTTTGTTACAAAACGCTCCCTACGTAAACAACCAGGCGTGCAACAGGCGCCCCGGCATGAACGCGAAGCCCCCGGCGATAAGAAGTCCGCCGATGTATAGCCCAATCATGGCGGACTTGTGCGCTTTGATGTTGTGGCTACGCGCCGCGAAATACGCTTGCGGCACCGAATACAAAGTAAGCAAACTGAAAAGGTGAATGAATCCGAAGTGCCCGAGAAACTTAGGTCCGACAGCGGCAGGCATGAGGAGCGTAATGATCGCGGTGACTAACATCAAGAGCATGTAGCCCTTGCCTAAAAAGCGATGAAAGCGATCGCCTTTGCGCGCAAACATCATGTAGGTGCCGATCGCGAAAGCGGGCAGCACGGTTGCGAGGTGCGCGTAGGCGAGAGGAAGATAAGTGGCGTAGTAAGTGGTGTTGTCCACGAGACGATCCTTGAAGCGGCGACAGCTTCATTCCATCTCAAGGGGTACGCATCGTCAAAGACGCTGCGACGAAGCGCCGTCGCGGTGCGCCAATCGACATCAAGGGGCGCGAAAAAAAAGCGTTTGACGTCGCGCGATCAGATGAATTTGCGCAAATCCATCCCGGCGTACATCGACGCGACTTGGTCGGCATAGCCGTTGAACATGAGCGTTTTCCGCTTGCTGAATTCGCCGATACGCCGCTCGCTGCCTTGCGACCAGCGGGGATGATCGACCGTTGGGTTGACATTGGAATAAAAACCGTACTCGCCGGGTCCGGCTTTGACCCACGCAGTTTTCGGCTCCTTCTCGACAACCCGGATTTTCACAATCGATTTACCGCTTTTGAACCCGTATTTCCAGGGAATCACCATACGCACCGGCGCTCCGTTTTGCGGCGCGAGCATCTCTCCAAACGCGCCGAGCGTGAGCATGGTGAGCGGATGCATGGCCTCGTCCATACGAAGCCCTTCGACGTAGGGCCAATCGAGCACCGAGGAGCGCAGCCCTGGCATTTGCGCTTTGTCGGCGAGTGTTACGAATTCGATGTATTTCGCATTCCCCTTCGGTTCGACTTTTTTGATGAGTTCCGAGAGGGAAAAACCAACCCACGGAATCACCATCGACCAGGCTTCAACGCAGCGGAACCGATAAACCCGCTCTTCAAGCGGCGCGAGTTTGTAGAGTGCGTCGATGTCAAGCACTTGCGGTTTCAGCACTTCGCCTTCGACCGCAATCGTCCACGGACGGGTTTTTAGCGATTTGGCCATCACCGGCGGATCGGCTTTGTCGGTGCCAAACTCGTAGAAATTGCAATAGCTTTTGAATTCTTCGGCTTTGTTTAGCTTTTCATCGGCGATGGCGTACAGCGGATTGGCTTTGACGCCAGCGAGCTTCACACCTTGCGCCTCTGCGCTGCATGCGGCAAGCCCCGGCAGCGCCGCCACGCCGCCGACGGCGAGTGCGGATTTAAGCCAATCGCGCCGCGCGGCAAATAGCTCGCACGATGTGATTTCGGACGGAAGAATAGGATTTGCGCTAGAACTGCGGATCAACATACGCTCGGCTTTCCGGATTTCATTCGCAGCCCGCGTGTTTCCCGCAGGAGGAATGGATGAAACAAGTCTCGATAGTCTCGCTCTTATTCGCGGCAGGTGCAAGTCTGGTTACACCGCTTGTCATTGCAAAGGCGCCCGCCGAGCAGGCGGCGCGTTTCGAATATGCGAAATCGGCACCGAACGCGATGTCCGGCGGCACTTTTGCGAAGACCAATTGCTGCAACCTGACCGAGTGGAAGCTCGTCACCCCCGAGGGCGACGCGGTCGAGCTCACGGTCGTCGATCCGATGGTGCGCGGCGGAAAGCCCGGCAAACGGCCGATGGTGCTCTGGCTCCACCGCGAGGGTCAGGAGGTCAAACGCGCAGGATTTCAACAGGAAGCCGAGGCGCTCGCGCGTGAGGGCATCGCCTCGCTACTGGTCGAATTGCCGTTCAAGCAGCCTTACGTACACCGCGAAAACAACAATGCGGGCGACGCCGAATCGATTCGACTCGCGGTGGTGAATGCGCGGCGCGCCCTCGACTGGGCAAGCACCCGACCGGAATACGACATGAAAAAAATTGCGGTGGTCGGTCATCGCTTCGGTGCCTGGGCGGCGGCATTGCTGGCAGCCGTCGATGCGCGTATCGACGGGGCGCTCTTGATGAGCCCGCCGGGCAAGCCGAGCGGCTGGCTGCAGGTGACCGAGCAGCCGCGCGCCAAAGCGTTTCGGGAAAGCTTTGCCAAACCGCAGTGGGGCGACTATTTGAATTCGATTGATCCGCTCGATCCGGAGAAATGGGTCGGATTTGCTGCGCCTGCGAAGATACATTTTCAATTCGGTTCGAGCGATCAGTGGGTCCAAACGCTGGAACAGGTCGATTTGTTTCGCGCGGCATCGCAGCCGAAATCCAGGCAAATGTACGACGCAGACGAATTGCTAAACGACGAGGCAAGAAAAGATCGCGCAAAATGGTTGTTGCGTACACTCACCGGGCGCTGAACTTCCGGCAGGCTCGCTGCGTCGCACCACCAAATTTGTAGCATCGCTATGTCGGCGTGTGTTGATTCCGAGAAAAAGCGTTGTGATTGCATGGTGAACGAAATTTATCCACGAGATTTAATTGGTTATGGGCGCAATCCGCCGCATGCGAAATGGCCGCAGCGCGCCAAGATCGCCGTGCAATTCGTGCTTAATTACGAAGAGGGCGCGGAAAACTGTGTGCTCCACGGCGATAGAGCCAGCGAGCAGTTTCTCTCGGAAATCATCGGCGCGGCGGCATATGAAGCGCGGCATATGTCGATGGAATCGATCTACGAATACGGCTCGCGCGCAGGCGTGTGGCGTATCTTGCGCGAGTTTGCGAAGCGCGATTTGCCGTTTACTGTGTTTGGCGTTTCCATGGCGCTGGAGAGGCATCCGGAATTAACGGCTGCATTCTGCGAGCTCGGTCACGAAATCGCGTGTCACGGTTATCGCTGGATTCATCATCAACACATGGATGAAGCGACAGAGCGCGAACACATCGCGAAGGGCACCGAGATCATTCGCAAGATGACCGGCGGACAATGGCCGCTCGGCTGGTACACCGGTCGCGATAGCCCAAATACGCATCGCCTCGTCGCCGATCATGGCGGCTTCGAATACGACAGCGATTACTACGGCGACGATTTACCTTTCTACATGCCCGTTACGAAATCTAATGGCGAGACGATTGCCCAATTGATCGTTCCGTACACGTTAGACGCGAACGACATGCGCTTTGCTTCACCGCAAGGCTTCAACACGGCGGATCATTTCTTTCACTATCTACGCGATACGTTCGACGTGCTCTACGCCGAGGGCGAGGATGCGCCGAAGATGATGTCGATCGGCATGCATTGCCGTTTGCTTGGTCGCCCTGGGCGGATGGCTGGGTTGATTCGTTTCCTCGATCACATTGAGAAACATGATCGTGTGTGGGTGACGCGAAGGATTGATATTGCGCGGCATTGGAGAGCCGTGCATCCGCACGGCAAGGACAAATGACCAATGACGAATGACGAAATCCGCTTCGGGACAGACATCCTCAAACAAGCCGACGTCCTCGCGACGTTTACCGAGGATGCGCCGCGCGTGACGCGCACGTATTGCTCGAAAGAGCACAAGCTCGCGGGCGATTATTTGATTGGGCTCATGCGCGACGCGGGCATGAGCGCGGGCTACGATGCGTTTGGCAATATCGTGGGGCGCTATGAAGCCGGTGTGCCTTTCGCGCCTGTGGTAATGACGGGTTCGCATCAGGATAGCGTGCGCAACGCCGGGAAGTACGACGGGCTTTTTGGCATCCTCTCCCCGATTGCGTGCGTGAAGGAATTGAATCGGCAAGGCAAGCGTTTACCGTATACGCTCGAGATCGTTGGCTTTGGCGATGAAGAAGGGGTGCGCTTTGGTGTGACGCTGATCGGCAGCAAAGCGATGGCAGGCAACTTCGATCCGGCGTGGCTTGAGAAGAAAGACGCAAACGGCGTGAGGATGCGTGAGGCGATTGCTGCGTTTGGCGGCGACCCCGACGCGTGGCAATCGCTCGATCGTCGTAATGAAGGGCATGGCGAAGTCGTCGCGTTTGTTGAAAGTCACATCGAACAGGGGCCAACACTGCTCAATGAAAATTTGGCACTGGGGGTGGTCACGGCAATTGCTGGCGCGACACGGATGACCGTGAGAGTGACGGGGCTTGCGGGGCATGCGGGCACGGTGCCGATGAATGTGCGACAAGACGCCTTGGCCGCTGCGAGCGAGATGATCTTGTTTGTGGAGCGCCATTGTCGCGAGAACGGAAGTCTCGTAGGAACTGTGGGTCGCATTGCCGCATTACCCGGGGCGATCAACGTAATTCCACAGGATGTTGAGTTTAGTGTTGACGTCCGCTCCGGGGACGATTTAATGAGGCGCTCAGCGATTGAGGCGATTCAAGCTGAGTTTAGTGAGATCGCCAAGCGGCGCGGCGTGCGTGTGGAGGCAAATCCGTATTTCGAATTGAACGCTGCGCCCTGTGATCCCGACTTGCAGCAGCAGTTTGCTGACGCGATTGCCGCGCAAGGCATTCCAGTTCGCCATCTTCCGAGCGGCGCAGGGCACGACGCGATGGAGTTTCCGAAGGTCTGCCCAATTGCGATGCTCTTCGTGCGCTGTGGCAACGGTGGCATTTCGCATCATCCGAGTGAGACGATGACGGCGGAGGATGCCGATATCGCGACGAAAGCGTTGCTGCATTTTTTTGAGAACTACCAACCGCGCGCGTTTGTTGCGAGTGCTGCGCAGCGGGTGGATCGCTCATGACGTCATCCCCGCGAAGGCGGGGACCCAGGCCGGGCAGCAAATTCTATGTGCAAAAGCGCGAGTATCAAATTTAAGTCTCGGTCTGGGTCCCCGCCTTCGCGGGGATGACAGACACAAACACAGTCACGAACAGAAATGACTATCGAACAAACCATCGCCACCTACGTCGATCAACACCACGCAGAACAAATCGAATTCCTGCGTGAGATCGTTCGCGTTCCGTCCGACACGCCACCCGGCAACAACGCACCTGCCGCTGAAAAGGCGACAGAACTGCTCACGAAGAAGGGCTTTCGCGTCGAACGCTTCCCGGTTCCAGCAGACCGCGTGCGCGAATACGGCATGCAATCGATCACGAATTTGATCGTGCGCCAGAAGTTTGGTGCGGGTACGGGGCCAACCATCGCGTTGAACGCGCATGGCGATGTAGTGCCGCCGGGCGATGGTTGGACGTTCGACCCGTATGGCGGCGAGATTAACGACGGTCGCATGTACGCGCGTGGCGTGGCGGTGAGCAAAAGCGATATTGCGTCATTCACCTACGCCATCGAAGCTCTCAAAGCTGCTGAGAAAGCGGGCGCGAAACTCAATGGCACGGTCGAATTGCACGTGACGTACGACGAAGAGTTCGGAGGCTTGCTTGGTCCTGGCTATTTGCTCGAACAAAAAGTCACCAAACCCGATTACGTGATCGGCGCGAGCTTTAGTTACGCCATCGTTACCGCGCACAACGGTTGTTTGCAATTCGAAATCACGGTGCACGGCACGGCAACGCACGGCTCGATGCCCGAGACCGGGCACGACGCTCTGCAAGCTGCGAACGCGATTCTGAACGCGATCTATGGCCACCTGCCCGAACTCAAGAAGATCAATTCGAACGTCAGCGGCATTACGCACCCGACAATGATCGTTGGTCAGATCATGGGCGGCACGAATACGAATGTGGTGCCCGGAAAAGTCGTGCTCAGAATGGATCGTCGTCTGATTCCCGAAGAGAATCCCGCAGAAGTCGAAGCACAAGTGCGCGCGCTGATCGAGAGCGCGGTGAAAGATCGTCCGGGAATTCGTATCGAAATCAAACGACTGTTGCTCGCGAACGCGTTGAAGCCGTTGCCGGGTAACGCAAAGCTTGTTGCCGCGCTTCAAAAACATGGCGAACGCGTGTTTGGTGAGCCGATTGCTGCAGTCGGCGTGCCGCTTTACACCGACGCGCGCTTGTACGGCGAAGCAGGAATTCCTGTCGTGCTCTACGGCGCAGGGCCGCGCACAGTGCCTGAGTCGAACGCGAAACGTGCCGATGAAAATTTGTTGCTTGAAGATTTGCGTAAGGCGACGGAGGTGATTGCGTGCGCTGTGGCTGAATTGCTTGCGCGTTAGCTCGTAGGATGGGTGGAGCGAAGCGATACCCATCGGGTCAGCCCAAGAATCCGCATTTGTTTTTCCGCCATCGTTGATGGGTATCGCTTTGCTCCGCCCATCCTACGTGAAGATTCGCGCATGAATCGAATTGAGTGTGAACAACTTCTGCGAAAACTCGCACGTCATCGCGAGACCACCGATCACTCGCAACGCGCGCAAATCGATCGCATCATCGAATTTGTTCGAACATGCGATGCGCCTTGGCGGCGCGCGCATCTTGCAGGACATCTCACCGCTTCAGCATGGATCGTCGATGAGTCGCGTGAATACGCATTGCTCATTCACCACAAAAAGCTCGATTGTTGGCTGCAACCCGGCGGGCATATCGATGATGATGACGCGACGTTTCTCGACGCCGCGCAACGAGAAGCTCGCGAGGAAACAGGCTTAAACGATCTCGCGCTCATGATGTCGAATGGTTCGTCGCAACTCTTCGATGTCGATATTCATACGATTCCCAGGCGACACGATGAACCCGAACATTTCCATTACGACTTGCGCTTTTGTTTCGCTGCGAAGCGCGAGACCATGATTTCGCTGAATGCCGAGGAGTCGAACGATCTGCGGTGGTTTTCTTTGCGCGAGATCGTGAATGACGCGACGGTCGATGAATCAGTCCATCGGATGGCGCGATTGACTCGATCGCTAGAACTCTGATGTGAGTTCGTTTGGAATTGTTTGCGTGCGAAATTGGATGCGGTGTGCCGCAAAGTTTTTCGCGCGCAAGCGCGCTCCTACCGTTGGCGGATGAGGCGAGCGTTGACTACGAAAGCAGCGTGAGTCCCGTCATCTCGCTGGGCGCTTTAAGTTTCATCATCGCAAGCAGAGTCGGCGCGATGTCGCGGAGCGCGCCGCCTTCACGAATCGAAACCTTGTCGTTACCGACATAGACGAGCGGCACTTTGTCGGTAGTGTGTTGTGTGTGCGCTTGATTGGATTCAGGGTCGAACATTTGTTCACAGTTACCGTGATCGGCGGTGATCAGCACCTGCGCGCCGCTCGCGCGGGCGGCGGCGAGCACGCGGGCGAGGCATGCGTCTAGCGTTTCAACCGCTTTCACCGCAGCCGACAACACACCGGTGTGGCCAACCATGTCGCCGTTGGCGTAGTTGCAGACGATGGCTGCGTATTGCGTCGATTCGATTGCGGCGACGAGCTTATCGGTCACCTCAAACGCGCTCATTTCCGGCTTCAAGTCGTAGGTTTCGACCTTCGGTGAGGGCACGAGCGCGCGGTCTTCACCTTCGAAGGGTTGCTCGCGACCGCCGGAGAAGAAGTAAGTGACGTGCGCGTACTTCTCGGTCTCGGCGATCCGCAATTGCTTGAGACCGTTCGCTGCTATCACTTCACCGAAACTGTTGACGATGTTTTCGTTGCGGAACGCGGTTGGCAAGTGCGCGTAGGCGTCGCCGTAGTGCGAAAGACAAACGAACATCGCGATCTTTGGCATCGTTCGCGCGAATCCGGTGAACGAGGCATCGGTGAGCGCGGTGGTCATCTCGCGCGCGCGGTCGGCGCGGAAATTCATGAAAACGCAGACATCGCCATTTTTGATCGGCGCTCCGTTGCCGATCACGGTCGGCTTCACGAATTCGTCGCTTTCATCGCGGGCGTAGGCGGCGTCAAGCGCTTCACTCACGCTCGCGACGCGGAATTCGGAGTGTGCTTCGGCCATCGCGCGGTAAGCAGGCTCGACGCGTTCCCATCTTTTATCGCGATCCATCGCATAAAAGCGACCTGAAACCGATCCAATGACTACATTGAGTTGTTCACAAATCGTCTCTGTCGCCTTGATGCTTTGGGCAGCGCTTTTTGGAGGTGTGTCGCGACCGTCCAGAAATGCGTGCAACACAATCCGTTTTACGCCCTGCGCACGCGCCAGGCGGAGCATCGCGTGAATGTGTCGTTCGTGCGAATGCACGCCGCCGGGCGAGAGCAAACCCATCACGTGCAAGGTCGAATCGTTGCCGATCGCTTTGTGGCATGCGCCAACCAATGCGGCATTGGTGTTGAATTCGCCGGTTTCGATCGCGTGATCGACGCGGGTCAAGTCCTGATACACGACGCGGCCCGCGCCCAGATTCAGATGCCCGACCTCGGAATTGCCAAATTGCCCGGTTGGCAAGCCCACATACTGTTCGGATGCGTCAATCAATCCGTGCGGACAATCGCGTATGAGCGCGTCCCAAGTCGGCTTGATCGCAAGCGAAATGGCGTTATCGGGCGCGGGCGCTCGATGCCCGAAGCCGTCGAGGATGATTAGAACAACAGGGCGCACGGCAGGGGTTGGGGTCGACATGGAATGGCAATTGTTGGCGAAGCCCTAAAATTCTAGGCTTGTAGCGCGCGGGAGGCATGTTGTCTTTTTGAGCGTTCATGGTTCGACAGGTCCACCACGAACGGGTCTTAACAAAAACCGGGCGTTTTATCGCTCGTGGAATGAAGCGGATGGATCGCAAGGCTTTGCGTCATTCGTCATTCGTCATTCGTCCTTGACTTTATGCAATTCTTAGCCAATAACTGGATGCTCGTCCTGATCATGTTTATGTCAGGCGCGCTGCTGCTGTTTCCGTTCATTCAACGCCGCTCCTCGGGGATGCAGGAGGTCGGTAACACGCGACTGACCTATCTGCTCAATCGCGAGGACGCGACCGTGCTCGACGTTCGCGAAGCGCGCGAAATAAGTGGCGCGAAGATCGTCGGTGCGCTTCATATCCCTTACTCGCAGCTGAAAGACCGCATCGGCGAGATCAAATCGGACAAATCGAAACCGCTGGTGGTCTATTGCGCCCGTGGGCAGCGTGCGCTGATGGCGGGCGGTGCCTTGAAAGCCGCCGGGTTTACCCAATTATTCAATTTGAACGGTGGCTTCAAAGCGTGGTCGGACGCTGGGCTTCCGGTCGAAAAGCTGTAATCAACAGGTTTCGTATGGCAAAAGTTCTCATGTATTCCACGGGCGTCTGCCCATTCTGCGTACAGGCCGAGCGTTTGCTCAAAAGCAAGGGCGTCGCCGAGATCGAGAAGATTCGCGTCGATCTGCAACCGGAACAGCGCGACGCGATGATCGCAAAAACCGGGCGACGCACCGTCCCGCAGATCTACATTGGCGAGACGCACGTCGGTGGATTCGACGATCTCTCTGCACTTGATCGCGCCGGCGGGCTCGACAAACTGCTCGCCGCCTAGTCGCAATCTTCACTAAACCGCAGGCCGATACGGGGCGTGTCGCGATTGGATAGCCCTGCCCGCAAACCCAGTAAAATCGCGGGTTACGTCTTTGATTTGTATAAGAAAGAAACATCATGGCTGATACGCCCACCCAACAAGATCCGAACGCGCCAACTTTCTCGATTGAGAAAATTTATCTGAAGGATCTGTCGGTCGAAAATCCTAACGCACCGCAAGCCTATCTGTGGCGCGAGAATCCATCGGTTCAAGTTGGCATCGACCAGGAATCGTCGCCCATCGAAGACGGATTTCACAATGTGGTGATCAAGCTCACGGTGACGGCAACCATTGCCGACAAAACGATGTTTTTGGTCGAAGCGGCCATGGGCGCGATTTTTCAAATTCGCAATGTGCCGGACAACGAGTTGCAGCCGCTGCTCGGCGCTCACTGTCCGAACATTGTGTTCCCGTACGCACGCGAAGTGGTGAGCGACGCCGTCAACCGCATGGGTTTCCCACCGGTGTACTTGCAGCCGATCAATTTTGAAGCGCTCTACCAGGCGCGCGTTCAAGCCCAGATCGAGCAGGCCGCGAACGCAACCAAACAGTAAGCGACCAACGGCGATGAGCGCGCTGCGTTCGTGGGCTTTCGTAGCGGTGGCGACGTTTTTCGCCGTCGCGCACGCCGACGAGTTTCGGCAAACGAGCGATGCTGCGACCATCGCCTACGAAGGTCCCTCAACGCGCGCGACGAAGCAGTTTCTCTATTCCCGTGGCACGCCCCTTGAAGTGCTGGTGCAGATCGAGGGCTGGTACAAGGTGCGCGATGCGCAAGGGGCGCTGGTGTGGGTTGAGCGCAAAGCGCTCGGCGAGCGCAGCCAGGTGCAAGTGAAATCGAATGCGCCAGTCGATGCGCTCGCAGCGCCTGATTCCAATGCCGCAATCGTGTTTCGCGCCGAAAGCGGCGTGCTGTTGACGCTCGTCGCAGCGCCAACGCCAGCAACCGGGCCGTTCGCACAAGTACGACATCGCGATGGCCAAACCGGGTTCATCCGTGTCGAAGCGCTCTTTGGTCTTTAGTCCGCGCAGTGTCGACTTTGATCGCTAGACACATCTCGCCGTTGCGGCAATGCACGGCACACTACGCTACAAAACGCTAGGCTTGCGCCTTATGCGGTCGAATCGCCCAACCCTATGAAAATCGCCGTGCTTGGTGCCGGCGCGTGGGGCACCGCGCTTGCTTCGCGCCTTGCGCAGAATCCCGATCATCGTGTTTGCCTGTGGGCGCGAAGCCCGACGGTGGTCGAGTCGATTTTGCGCGATCGCCGCAATCCACAGTACCTGCCGGCGCTCGACCTCTCGCCTGCGCTCCGGGCAAGCGCTCAGCTCGGCGACGCGCTTACCGACTGCGAGGTGATTATTCTCGCCGCGCCGGTCGCGGCAACCGAGACGCTCCTTCGCGAGCTTCCCGCGCATTCGCGCGCGCCGGTGATCTCGCTTGCAAAAGGCTTTGTAGCCGACGCGGTCGAAGTGCGACTTCTTCCCACGGTGTTGCGCGCCTACGGCAAAACGCATTCGGTGGAAACCGGCTTGCTGAGCGGACCGAGCTTTGCCGGCGAAACGGCGCGCGGTCTGCCGCTCGCGCTTGTATGCGCGATGGACGACCGCGCGCGCGCAACCGAGCTGGCGCACGCGCTGCGCGATCCGGCAATGCGCATCTACCCGAGCGACGATGTGATTGGCGTATCGCTTTGCGGTGCATTGAAGAACATCTTCGCAATCGCGGCAGGTATCAGCGACGGGCTCGCGCTCGGTGCCAATGCGCGTGCCGCGCTGGTCACGCGCGGGCTGGCCGAGCTACGCCGACTGGTCGACGCTTGCGGCGGCAACCCCGATACAGTCTCCGGGCTTGCCGGTGTCGGCGACGTGCTGCTCACCACCACCGGCGACGCGTCGCGCAATCGTCAGGTCGGCCTACAGCTCGCCGCTGGCAAGACGCTCGATGAAATTCTGCAATCCCTCGGCCACGTCGCAGAAGGGGTGTACGCCGCGCGTCACGCCAACGCACTCGCAGACGCGCATGGCGTGGAGCTACCAATCAGTCGCGCGGTTGCCTCGTTACTCGCCGGTGAAACAACACCACAAGCCGCGATCCATGCGCTGATGACGCGCAAGCCGAAGGCGGAGTTTTAGCGTCTCGTCGAGATAGGGTGCGGGCTAGCGCGAACTTTCCGACGCACAAAAACGCTGTTGCGCCGCGGTAATTCAGAATTGGCTGCGGCAATGACACCGTTCAATACGTCGCGCGACCGCCGGAAATGTCAAAAACGCCGCCGGTCGAAAACGAGCAATCTTCGCTCGCGAGCCAGGCCACCATCGCGGCGATCTCCTCGACCCGCACGAAGCGGTTCATCGGAATTTTCGATTTCATGAAGGCGATGTGCTCGGGCGTCATTTGTTTGAAGATGTCGGTCTCTGCCGCAGCCGGCGTGACGCAGTTGCACAGCACGTTCGGTGCGACCGACGCCAGCTCTTTGCCAAGCGATTTGGTGAGGCCGATCAGACCGGCTTTTGCGGCGCTGTAAGCCGAGGCGTTCGGATTGCCTTCCTTGCCAGCGACGCTTGCGATATTGACGATGCGACCGTAGCCCGACGCGATCATCCCAGGAACCACGGCGCGGGCGACCAAAAACGGCGCCACCAGATCGAGCGCGATGACGTTGCGAAAATCGTCGGGTGGGTAGTTCCACAGCGAGACGTTCGGACCCGTAATTCCCGCGTTGTTGACCAGAATATCGATCTTGCCGAGAGCGGCGACTGCATCGGCGGTCGCCTTGCCGACGGCCGACTCGTTGGTCACGTCCACCACCGACGTCAGTACGTTTGCCCCCAGCGATGCGCGCGCTCGCGCGAGCGCGGCTTCATCGATGTCCCACAACATCACGTGCGCGCCGCTCGCGACCATTCGCGCGGCACATGCGAGCCCGATTCCACGCGCGCCACCGGTGATGATTGCGCCCCGCTGATGCAAATTAATCGAATTCATGCAATAACCTTAAAAGCTTTCTTTCGTTTTTCCCTATGAAAAAACGGATATCGGCTGCTCTGAAGATATATCTACACGAGAATTTTTACCAACAGACGCCATGTTTATCAGGGCAATATAGTAAATAGGTGATTTTTGACGAAATTTGGCGGTATCCGCAGTATCTCAGAGCGCAAAGCTGCCGATCGCGCGGGTTTCGAACGTACAGTGAGGTGACGGTCGGGCGCTGGACGCCGTCGAAGATTCGCGTTAGAACTCGCACGCGCAGCGCATCATCGCGACGCGCAACCACCGCAACGCTAAAGGAGTTCACATCATGGCTGTCGCACGCGTTACAGAAATCACTGCGTCTTCGAAAAAAAGCTTCGAGGACGCCGTGAAGACCGGTGTCGATCGCGCCTGCAAGACGTTGAAGAATGTCGAAGGCGCGTGGATTCAGGATCAGAAAGTGGTGATCAGCAAGGGCAAGATTGTCGAGTACCGAGTAGCGATGAAAGTCACGTTTATTCTCGCCGACTGAAGCAAAGCAGCCCGCTCGCAGATGCGTTTGCCTCTGCGAGCGGAAACGAGCGACATCGATCACTCAAGATGCGAGCGCAGCATCCAGGCCATTTTTTCGTGCTGCGCGATCAGGCTGACCAGAAAATCTTCGCTCGCTGAATCGTCCACTTCGTCCGCGATCTCGCTCGCCTTGCGCAAGAAGCGAATAATCGATTCATGCGCGGCGAGCAGCGAAGCGATCATCTGCGGCGCGCTTTTGAGCGCGCCTGCATCGTCCTTAATCGACTGCGCCTTCGCGTATGCACCGATCGAGGCGGGCGCATCCACACCCAAAGCGCGCATCCGCTCGGCAACGTCGTCGAGAATTTCGTCGATCGTTTCGTACTGGTTTTCGAAGAACAGGTGCAATGCGCCGAACGCTGCGCCCTTCACGTTCCAATGCGCGCCGCGTGTGGCGACATAAAGGCAGAATTCGTCGGCCAACAGCTGCGCAAGCGCGGCGGCGACCGCTTTGCGATTTTTCTCGGCGATACCGGTATTGAGCTTCATGGGATGCACTCCTTTTGCAAGGGCTCGAAGGGTCGTTCGAGCGGGTTTGATGAAATCGATTCAGGACGCACATTGTCGCGCGCTTGTGTTGATGCGCAAAACAACTTAATATCGATAGAGCAATCGCTTTTTACGAATATTGGTGCGTTCTTGCCCGCGCTTCCCTCACTACAGCAACTGCGCTACCTGATCGCGCTCAGCGAAGAATCGCATTTTGGGCGAGCCGCAGAGAAATGCTTCATCACTCAGAGCACGCTCTCGGCCAGTCTTCGCGATCTCGAAGGTACGCTTGACGCAACCCTTGTCGAACGAGACCGCAGGCATGTCGCCTTCACCCCGATCGGCGACGCTGTGGTTCAGCGCGGTCGCGAATTGGTGGCGCAAGCCAATGACCTGGTCGAGCTCTGTGCTTCGGCGAGAAACCCTCTCACCGGCGGGTTTCGGCTCGGTGTCATTCCGACGATTGCACCCTTCGTGCTGCTCGATTCGCTCGCGCGCCTGAGAGCCCAATACCCAAAACTCAGGCTCGTGTTGCGCGAGGACTTAACCGCGGTTTGCGTTGAGCGACTCATCGCAAGCCAGCTCGACGCGGCGCTGATCGCACTGCCATTCGAATTGCCGAGCGCGCTTGAAACAACCGCCCTTTTCGACGACGAGTTTTTGTTTGTAACCGCCGACGATAAGCTCGGCGGCGCATCTGCACCGCTGCCCATCGAGAAGATCGACGCCGATGCGCTGTTGCTTCTGGAAGACGGGCACTGTTTGCGCGACCATGCGCTCGCCGCGTGCGGCATTCGACAGCCAAGCGCCGATCGCAATATCGCCGCAACCAGCTTGATCACGCTGATCCACATGGTGCAAAGCGGCCTCGGCAACACGCTCCTGCCGGAGCTTGCGATCGCCGGCGGCGTGCTCTCCGGCACCAGCCTCTACACCCGTCGTTTCACGCCGCGCGGCCCAGCGCGCACAATCGCGCTTGCCTACCGCAAAACCTCGGCGCGCAAGCAGGAAATCGCCGAGCTTGGCAAAGTATTCGCGCGCAGCAAGGGCTTCACCGGGGCGGCGCGTGCCAGAACCGTTCGCAAAGCGCGCGTCGGTGCCGTATGAACTCTGCAAGCATGTCGTTTTACGCTTCAATTCAGTCATGAGTACGGTTCAACGCATTGACCTCACCATGCTCCGCGCTGGAAAGCGCAAGCGCCCGCTGCTCACGCAAGTGGTGCAGGATGAGGTGCGAGGCGCAATCGTTGCGGCGGGTTTTGACGATCCATCTGTCGTTCGACCGCGTCGCGATCTGCTGATCGAGTATCTCCACGCGATCAACGATCGATATCGGCAATTGTGGGTGCCCCATCTGTCGGCGCTTGCCGCATTCATGCGGCTCTCGCTCGCCGAGGTGTTCGAAGTAGCGAGCTTCTATCATCACTTTCGCGTGGTTGGACAACTCGAAGACGACGTTGCGCCGACCGCTGCGACCACTACGGTTCGCGTGTGCGCAAGCCCGTCCTGTGCGATGCGTGGTTCGCTTCACTTACACAAAGACCTTGTCGAGGCGGTCACACCAGGGGTTTCGGTGGTCGCCGTGCCCTGCATCGGGCGCTGCGAACAGGCTCCCGCCTGTGCGATCGGCGAAAACGAAATGGGTCACGCCACGGCAAGCAAAATAGCTGCCGCCATTGCGGACGTGAGCGTTAATGCGGCGATCCCATCTGATGCAATTGGCCTTGAGCGGTACCTCTCGCAAGGAGGTTACGCACTCTTGCGAAGTTGCACCGATGGCGCGCGAGACGTTACGCAAGTCATCTCCGCGATTGAGGATAGCGGGCTTCGCGGACTGGGCGGCGCGGGATTTCCGGCGGGACGAAAGTGGCGCGCTGTGCGCGCCCAAACAGCACCTCGTCTGATGGCAGTCAACATCGATGAGGGGGAGCCTGGTACGTTTAAGGATCGCTACTACCTCGAACGCAACCCGCATCGGTTTATCGAAGGGATGTTGATCGCCGCGTGGGCGGTTGGAATCGACGCGATCTACATCTATTTGCGTGACGAGTACCACGCTTGCCGCAAGCTATTGCAGCGCGAACTTGCGCTGTTGCGTGCAGCGCCGCCGATCGCAAACATGCCGCACATCGAACTGCGGCGAGGTGCCGGCGCCTATATCTGCGGCGAAGAGTCGGCGATGATCGAGTCGATCGAAGGCAAGCGCGGCATTCCGAGGCTGCGTCCGCCCTATGTCGCCGAGGTTGGCTTGTTCGGTCGCCCGACGCTTGAACATAATTTCGAGACGCTGTACTGGATACCGGAAATTCTCGGCAAAGGCGCTCAGTGGTTCGCAAGTCACGGCGTCAATGGTCGCAGCGGCTTGCGTTCGTTTTCGGTATCGGGACGCGTGAACAATCCTGGCGTGAAGCTCGCGCCGGCGGGAATCTCATTGCGGGCGCTTGTCAACGACTATTGTGACGGTATGGAGTCCGGGCACACGCTGTATGCCTACCTTCCTGGCGGCGCGTCGGGTGGCATTTTGCCGGCATCGCTCGCCGATGCGCCGCTTGATTTCGATACGCTACAAGCCTATGGCTGCTTTATTGGCTCGGCGGCGATTGTCGTGCTGTCGCAGGCCGATCGTGTAGTGGACGTCGCACGCAACCTGATGAAATTTTTTGAAGACGAAAGCTGCGGGCAGTGCACACCGTGCCGTGCAGGTACCGCGAAAGCTGGCGAGCTGATCGCCGCATCGGTCTGGAATCGCGAATTGCTTGAAGAGCTGTCGCAGGTCATGTGCGACGCATCCATTTGCGGGTTGGGGCAGGCTGCGCCGAACCCGATTGATTCGGTGTTTAAATATTTCGCTCACGAACTCACCGACCAACCGGTTGCGCCATGACAGCACACACGCTCAAGTTCACGCTAAATGACCGCGAGGTGAGCGCGTCGGCAGGCGAATCGATATGGTCCGTTGCGAAGCGCGAAGGCATCGAAATTGCACATCTTTGCCACACGCCAGGGCTGCGTCCCGACGGCAATTGCCGAGCTTGCATGGTTGAAATTGACGGCGAGCGCGTTCTCGCAGCGTCCTGTTGTCGCAACGTCACCGGCGGCATGAAGGTGCAGACTCATTCGTCGCGCGCCGCGAAAGCACGTGCGCTGGTACTCGAACTTTTAATGAGTGACGCAGGCGCCAGCACGGATTCGCTCACCAAAAATTCCGAGCTATCGTATTGGGCTGCCAAGGAGAATGCGCGCGCCGATCGCTTCCCGAAGCGCCGCCGTGAGAGCCTTCAAGCTGCCGCCGACGCGACGCATCCGGCGATGCATGTCGATCTCGATGCCTGCATTCAATGCACGCGCTGTCTGCGTGCGTGTCGAGATGAGCAAAACAACGATGTGATCGGTCTTGCATTTCGCGGAGCGCAGGCGAAGATTGTGTTCGACGCCGACGCAGCGATGGGTGATTCGAGCTGCGTTGCCTGCGGCGAGTGCGTTCAAGCCTGCCCCACCGGCGCGATTTCGCCTTCCGCCGGCGCGGGTCTAGCGCCAATTGCAAAGACCGTCGATTCGGTGTGTCCGTTTTGCGGTGTTGGCTGTCAGCTCAAGCTTCACGTGTCGGACAACGCGGGCGGCGGCGAGCGCATTGAGTACGTCACCGGCATCGACGGGCCGGCCAACCATGGGCGTCTTTGTGTGAAGGGGCGCTACGGCTTCGATTACGTGCATCATCCCGAACGGCTCACGCAGCCGCTCATTCGGCGCGCGGGCGTGGCAAAGGATGTTGCCGATCTTGAGCGGGTAAAGCGCGGCGAGAAACGGCTCGACGAAATCTTTCGCACTGCAAGCTGGGATGAAGCGCTTGACTTTAGTGCAAAGGGGCTCAGACGTGCAAACGATGTCGCCCGCTTCGAAAACCGCCCCGCGGCGGTGGCTGGATTCGGTTCTGCCAAAGGTAGCAACGAAGAGGCCTATCTGTTCCAGAAACTCATCCGGCAGGGGTTTGCCACCAACAATGTGGATCATTGCACGCGCCTATGCCACGCAAGTTCGGTCGCCGCATTGCTCGAAGGCATCGGCTCAGGCGCGGTGTCAAACCCAGTCTCCGACGTCGAGCACGCAGATCTCATCTTTTTGATCGGCGCGAACCCAACCTCGAATCATCCGGTGGCCGCGACCTGGATCAAGAACGCGGTGCGACGCGGCGCGCGATTGGTGCTCGCCGATCCGCGCGCCACGGAACTCGCACGTTTTGCGAGCTGGCATTTGCAGTTCAATCCAGATACCGATGTCGCGCTACTCAACGGGATGCTGCACACGATTGTCTTTGAAGCTCTGGTGGACGACGCCTTTGTGGCGGCGCGCGTGAACGGTTTCGATGCTCTAAAGGCAAGCCTTGCCGAGGCGACGCCAGAGCGCATGAGCGAGATTTGCGGCATTGATCCAAACACGATTCGCGAAGTGGCAAGCGCGTTTGCGACAAGTCCGGCGGCGATGATTCTTTGGGGCATGGGCATTTCACAACATGTGCATGGCACCGATAACGCCCGCTGCCTGATCGCGCTGTCGCTGATCTGTGGGCAGATCGGCAAACGTGGTAGCGGACTGCATCCGCTGCGCGGTCAGAACAATGTGCAGGGCGCATCGGACGCAGGCTTGATTCCGATGATGTATCCGAACTATCAGCGAGTCACCCGCGACGATGTTCGAACACATTTTGAATCGCTTTGGTCAGCGCCGCTCGATCGAAACGCTGGGTTGACCGTCGTTGAAATCATGCACGCGATTCACGACGGAGAGATTCGTGCGATGTATATCGAGGGCGAGAATCCAGCGATGAGCGACCCGAACGTTGATCACGCGCGCGCGGGTCTCGCCAAGCTCGAACATCTGGTTGTACAAGACATCTTTCCGACCGAAACTGCGATGCTTGCCGACGCGATCTTGCCCGCCTCCGCTTTCTACGAAAAATGGGGTAGCGTCACAAACACTGATCGAATGATCCAGCTGGGACGCCCGGCGCTCAATCCGCCGGGGGAAGCGAAGCAGGACCTCTGGATCATCGAACAGCTCGCGCGCCGCGTCGGGCTCAATTGGAATTACTGGCAAGACTCCGACGGCGACGGTCAGGCGGCGAGCGAGGTCGCAGTGGCACGCGTCTTTGAAGAAATGCGCGTTGTGATGCCGCCGCTGGCTGGCGTGTCCTGGTCGCGACTCGCGCGCGAGGGCGCAGTGGTGACGCCAGCCGCGCGTGAAGATGCCCCGGGCGAGGCGATGGTGTTTGTGGATCGTTTTCCGACTGAAGACGGTCGAGCGACACTCGTTGCAAGCAGCTTTGCCAAAGGCGTGGAATGCACCGACGATCAATTCCCCTACATCCTTTCGACCGGGCGCGCGCTTGAGCATTGGCACACCGGTGCGATGACCCGACGTGCCAGCGTGCTGGATGCGCTTGCGCCGGCTCCCTTGATTTCGATCAATCCAGCCGACGCCGAGGCGGATGCAATTCGCGCGGGCGATCATGTGCGGCTGACATCTCGGCACGGTGAAATCGAAGCGCTGATGGCGCTCTCCCGCGATGTTGCGCGCGGTCAGGTGTTTATGCCCTTCGCCTACTGGGAGGCCGCAGCGAACAAGCTCACCGGCGACGCGCTCGACCCCGTCGGAAAAATTCCCGGATTTAAGGTCACTGCTGTGCGCGTGACGCGCATTTGACCGCCTCGTTGGAAACGCGACGGCGCGACCACGCCGACCAATCGGGGCGCGTAATTTCCTGACGCAAAAACATACGACGATGGGCCATCGCGTGCGTGCCGAATGGCTCGATGCCCCGTTTGCGCTCCTACAACGCAAAGCGCGCTTGGAGCAAGCTGCCTAATTGTTTCGGTTGCGCCTGGTGGAAATCGTCGCGAAAATCGAACAATCGTTTAAATCGTTCGATTAATTCGGAGTGTGTATGGCTATTTCGCCATTTGCCCAATTTATTGGAGCTAGTAGCGGCATCAACTTGGCAGTTGATACACAAAAAAGCAGCTCTAACGTTGTTTTTTCTAGCGGCATTGCGCAAGAGAGTCGCGTGCCAACAAAAACGCGAATCATCCGCGCCGCAGAATCGCTTTTTCTTCAGCGCGGTTATGAGGGAACCAGTCTTCGCGCCATTACCACCGAGGCCAACGTCAATCTTGCCGCAGTGAATTATCACTTCGGCAGTAAGGACGAACTGTTTTCAATGCTCCTCGTTGAGCGGCTCGACCCGCTCAACGAACAACGCGCGTCGCGGCTCGAAGCGCTGCGCGCGAACGGCTTCGATGCCTCGTTCGGTGTCGAACAGATCATCGCAACCCTGTTCCTGCCAGCGCTCGTACTGGCGCGCGACGCGACACGCGGGGGGCCGGATTTTCTGCGCTTTATTGGTCGCGCGTACGCCGATCCGTCGAGTTTTGTGCGAACGCTCTTACATGAGCGCTACAACGCAACCAACTTGAAGTTCAAACAAGCTTTCGCCGAAACGCTGCCCGGGCTCTCGGAGCACGATCTGGCAATGCGACTGAATTTCATTCTCGACGCCGTATCTTCGACGCTTGCCAGCGAAGACGTGCGCCGCGTGCTCGGCGGCATCCAGTCCGGGGAGGACAGCGATGACACGCATCTGCTGGCGTATCTCGCGCCCTTCCTCGGTGCAGCGCTGCGCGCGAAGGTGCGCTCGCCGCAGCAAGTCGCCGCGCTCAGCAAGCTCTAAAAAGGAATCTCATGGCCGCTGCTCTTCGCGAACCCATTTATGTTGTTGACGGTGCGCGTACGCCGTTCTTGAAAGCGCGCAACGCGCCCGGGGCGTTCACCGCGTCCGATCTTGCGGTCGCGGCCGGTCGCGCGCTGCTTGCGCGCCTGCCGGTGAAACCCGATCAGTTCGATGAGGTGATTCTCGGTTGCGCCAATCCTTCGGCCGACGAAGTCAACATTGGTCGCTACGTCGCGATGCGCCTCGGTTGCGGAGATCGCGTCACCGGCTGGACCGTGATGAGGAATTGCGCCAGCGGTATGCAATCGATCGATTCGGCGATCAACAACATGCTCGCCGGTCGCAGCGAATTGGTGCTCGCGGGCGGTGTCGATGCGCTCTCTCATGCGCCGCTCTTGTATTCGCCGAAGATGGTGCTTTGGTTCGCTGCGCTGGCAAGCGCGAAGAGTGTTGGCCAGCGTGTTGGCGTATTCGCGAAACTCTCACCGAAAGAAATGCTCTCGCCGATCATTGCACTCATGCGCGGACTCACCGATCCAAAAGTCGGTTTGCTCATGGGGCAAACGGCGGAGAACCTTGCGCATCGTTTTGGCATTACGCGCGTGGAGATGGATGCGTTCGCGGCGGAAAGTCATAAACGCGTGCTCGCGGCGCAAGCGGCCGGTCATTACAAAGACGAAGTGACGCCGCTCATCGACAAGAAAGGCAATGTGTACGCGAACGACGACGGCGTACGCGAAGATTCGACTGCTGAAAAGCTCGCGAAGTTAAAGCCTTTCTTCGACAAAAAATATGGCAATGTGACGGCGGGCAATTCATCGCAGATCACCGACGGCGGGGTGTTCGTCGCTCTCGCAACCAAGGCGGCGGTCGAGAAACACAATCTACCCGTGCTCGGCAAAATCGTCGATACGCAATGGGCAGGCTGTGACGCGGCACAAATGGGCTTGGGGCCTGTTTACGCTTCCACACCGATCTTGAAACGCAACGGTCTGACGCTTAACGATCTCGACACGATTGAAATCAACGAAGCCTTCGCCGCGCAAGTGCTCGCGTGCAAGCGCGCGTGGGAGAACGAGACATTCTGCAAAGAAGAGCTTGGTCTCGACAGCGCGATGGGTTCGATCGATTCGGCGAAGTTGAACGTCGATGGCGGCGCGGTTGCGCTCGGGCATCCGGTCGGCGCGAGCGGTGCGCGCATCGTCTTGCACGCGTTGAATACGTTGAAACGTACTGGCGGCAAACGCGCGCTCGCGACGATTTGTATTGGTGGTGGTCAAGGTGGCGCGATGTTGCTGGAAGCGGTGTAGTGTTTCCCTCTCCCGCAGCGCGGGAGAGGGTGCCCGATAGGGCGGGTGAGGGCGGTTGAAATCCGTCTATTGCTCGCAACGCATGCGCTCAATCACCCCTACGTCAATCCTCGATCCGATTCCACTGCCCTCACCCTAACCCTCTCCCGCGCCGCGAGAGCGGGAACCGAAGACTATGAACCTCACACACTTCAAACTCCGCGCCGACGACAGCCAAATCACCTGGGTCGGCATCGATGTCGCAGGCGAATCGGTGAACACGATGGGCACCCCGGTGCTCGACGAACTGAATTCCCTGCTCGATCATTTCGAAAAAGAACCACCGAAATCCGTTGTGTTCTATAGCGAAAAAACCTCGGGCTTTATTGCGGGCGCGAACGTGAACGAGTTTGTCGAAATCGGCAAGACGAACGATCTTAATGCTGCAGAAGCGCTGGTGAAGCGCGGCTACGACGTGTACGAGCGACTTGCGAATACCAAGTACCCCACGCTCGCGCTTATCAACGGGTTCGCGCTTGGCGGCGGTCTTGAATTGGCGCTTGCTTGTCGTTATCGCGTTGCAGTCGATATGCCCTCGACGAAGCTCGGTTTGCCTGAGGTGATGCTCGGTATTCTCCCGGGCTGGGGCGGTGTGAAGCGTTTACCGCAATTGATCGGCGCACCTGCGGCGATGGATTACTTGCTTGCCGGAAAAACCGCGAGCGCAAAAACCGCGAAAAAGCTCGGACTTGTCGATGAAGCCGTGCCGCCTCGCATCATGTGGAACACGGCGATTGGTGTGCTCAAAGCGCAGCCGCCGGTTCGCAAATTGTCATTTGCGCAAAACATGTTGACCAACGGTTTCTTGCGCAGTTTCGTCGCGTCGCAAGCAAAGAAAACGGTTGCCAAGAAAGCGCGTCGCGAACACTATCCATCGCCGTACGCGATCATCGATCTTTGGCAGAAGTACAACGGCGATGTGCACAAGCCGAGCGCCGACGAAGCCTGCTCAGTTCGCTCGCTGATTTCGCACCCCACTGCGATGAACTTGATTCGCGTGTTCGGCTTGCGCGAGCAATTGAAGGCGCAAGCTAAAGGGATCGACTTCAAGGCGCAACACGTGCACGTGATCGGCGCGGGCGTGATGGGCGGCGACATCGCGGCGTGGTGCGCGCTGCGCGGCATTCGCGTGACCTTGCAAGACTTGGATGCCGCGCGCATCGCGCCTGCGATCAAGCGCGCGGCTGAGATGTACAAGAAGCGTCTGCGCGATGAACGTCGCATTCGCGATGCGATGGACTTACTACAACCCGACACCACGGGCGACGGCGCGACGAAAGCCGATGTCATCATCGAAGCGATCGTCGAGAACTTGAGCGTCAAGCAAAAAGTATTCGCCGAGCTCGAAGCGAAAGCGAGACCCGACGCGGTGCTCGCAACTAACACCTCATCGATTCCGCTCGAACAAATCGCAACGGCGCTCAAAGAACCTTCGCGCTTGGTCGGCATTCATTTCTTCAATCCGGTTGCGCAGATGATGCTTGTTGAAGTCATCAGTGGTGCGCAAACCGATCCAGAGGTCGCTAGAAAAGCCACCGCCTTCGTCGATCAAATCGACAAACTGCCGCTCGCATGCAAGAGCGCGCCGGGCTTTTGGGTGAATCGTATTCTCGCGCCCTATCTCGGTGAGGCGATGCGTTGTCTCGACGAAGGCATTGCAGCGGAGATCATCGACGAAGCCGCGCTCGCGTTTGGTATGCCGATGGGGCCAATTGAGCTAGCCGATGTGGTTGGACTCGATGTCTGCGCTGCGGTTGGTCAAACGGTGACACCCGATGCGAAGGCGCCGCAGAAACTGCAATCGCTGCTGGAAGCGAAATCGCTTGGCAAGAAAACAGGCAAAGGTTTCTACACCTGGGTCAACGGCAAAGCACAGAAAAATTCAGCAGGCGCAGTGCCGACCGGACTCACCGATCGCTTGATTCAACCGATGTTGAATGAAGCGAACAAAGCGCTCGCCGAAGGCGTCGTGACGAACCCCGATCACGCTGACGCGGGCGCGATCTTCGGCTGCGGCTTCGCTCCGTTTCGCGGTGGACCGATCAATTTTCAACGCGCGACGCGTCACGCTTAAGCGAGGTGGCGGCGCTTGGCGTGGGGTTGTTCGGGCGCGCCATCGCGTCTTGCAAAAAGAGCGAGATTCAACACCTCATTGTATTGCCTTATGAAATAAGGATTTTATGGCTTTTCGACTTTTTATCAAGTTATAAATAAACTGTCGCCTTATATAGATTTTATGCGGCAATAAAACATATTGCTATTAGTCAATCGCGGCGTAGACTTATTTCAAGCGCGTCGAGATCGCAACCACTGCGACACGAGCATCGGTGAGACCGTTGCGATCCCAATCATCAGCATCGTCGTACCCGGCGCGATCATTACGAGCGCCCCTGCAATGGCAAGCCCTCGCTCCCAGCCCTTCATCTCTACCAACAGAAAGCGAGAGAGCGCAGCCGCGAGCAGCATGATGCTGCAAATGCAGGCAACGAACACCACGGCGAACGCGCTCCAGGTGAAGCCTTTGGTGACGAGCAAGAGCGCGGGCGAGAACACGAACACGAAGGGCACGAGCGCCTTACCCAAACCCAATCGAAACGCAGTGTTGCCGGTTTTGAAGGGATCGGAATTCGCCATGCCCGCCGCCGCATACGCCGCGAGTGCGACCGGGGGCGTGATGTCGGCGAGCACGCCGTAATAGAACACGAAGAAGTGCGCGACGATCGGCTCGACGCCCATTTGCACGAGCGCGGGCGCGGCGATGGTGACCATGATGATGTAGTTCGCGGTCGTCGGAATCCCGCAGCCCATGATGATGCACACGAGGCCGGTCATGAAGAGAGCACAGAGTAGTTTCAAGCCGTTCGCACTTACGAGCCACGTCGGCAAAAACTCGATGAAGAAGCTCGCCATCGCGCCGGCTGCAGTGTTCACGATGTAGCTCACTTTGAAGCCGACACCGGTGAGTGTGACCACACCAATCACGAGGCCGACGGTACCCGCCGCCGCGCCTACTGCGAGAGCGTACTTTGCCCCCGTCGAAAACGCATCGATCAATTCCGCACGCGTGAAGCGCGACGGCAAATCGAGCCACTTGAGCGCTGCGATGAGCGCTATCGCGCCGACTGCGAACAAGGCAAGACCGTAGTCTTCAAGCTTGCCTGAAATCACGATCGCAAGCACGACGTGAAGCGCCGCCATGATTGCGAGACCGCGCGGTGTGTTGCGCGCTTCGCTCGTGGTCATGCCGACGATGATGCAGCTCGTGATCCCAGCGAATGCGGAAACGTATGGAGTGAACCCGCTCATCAAGGTGCCAACGAGCAACACAAGCGGAATCAAGGTCGGCCAGCGCTTCTTGAAACTCTCGCGCACGCTTGGCAATTCGTCCGGCGTGAGGCCGCGCAAACCGGTGCGTTTCGCTTCGAAATGCACCTGCCAGAACACACCGAAGAAATGCATGAAGGCCGGAACGATCGCTGCGATCACAATCGTCGAATACGGCAGCGCGAGAAATTCAATCATCAAAAACGCTGCCGCGCCCATGATCGGCGGCGTGATCTGTCCGCCCGTCGAGGCGGCCGCTTCGACCGCGCCTGCAAAGTGACGCGGATAACCGACGCGAATCATCGCCGGAATTGTGAGAGAACCGACGGTCACTGCATTGGCAACGGATGAGCCGGAGAGCATGCCGAACATCGCTGAGCCGAACACGCTCACCTTTGCGGGTCCGCCTGCGTATTTTCCTGCGAACGCAGAGGCAACGTCCAAGAACAATTGCCCGAGTCCGATGCGCGTTGCAAGCACACCAAACAGCACGAAGTGAAAGACGTAGGTCGCAACCACGCCGACCGCGATGCCGTACACACCCTGGCTTGTCAAATACTGATGATTAACGACCTGCGACCAGCTCGCGCCAGCGTGTTTCAAGAGCCCCGGAAAGTACGGCCCAAACATCGCGTAGACCATGAACACCATCGCGATGATCGGCAGCGGCCAACCCATCGAACGACGCGTCGCTTCGAGCAAGAGCACGATCATGATTGTGCCCATCACCACATCCATCGTGTCGGGGTTGCCGATGCGAAACGCGAGATCGTCGAAAACGTAGGGAATGTAGAGCGAGGCCGCGACGGCAAGAATCGCGAGCACCCAATCGTAGAGCGGCAACCCGAATGGATGATGCCAACTCGATGCTTGCTGTGCCGCTTGCTTCTTATTGAACGCGAAGACGAGAAAGATTAAACCCATCACGAACGCGAGATGCACGCCGCGATGCGTCGCTTCGCGCAAGAGCCCGAAGCCCGCCGTGTAATAGTGAAAGATCGACAGCGCGATCAGCAGAAACGTCACCGTTTTCAGCGCCGTGGTCACCATCGGTCGAAAGCGCATTTCGCTGTCGTATTTCGATTCAAGTTCGGCGACGGTTTTTTCGTCGATTGTGGCGCTCATCATCATTCCCGGTAGGAGCGCGCTTGCGCGCGAAAAGCAACTTTTAATCGCAACAGTTTTGTCGCACGCAAGCGCGCGCTTTCAGTTGCGCCAATAAAAAGGCCGCGTAAGCGGCGGCCTTTGTCATCGATCAATCAATCGAATCCCTATTTCAACAATCCAACTTCTTTGTAGAACTTTTCCGCGCCCGGATGAATTGGGATGCCCGCGCCTGCAATCGCGTTTTGACGCACAATCGATTTACCTTTGGCATGACCCGAATCGAGCGCTTTGCGCGTGTTGTCGTTCCAAAGTGCTTTGGTGATGTTGTAAACAAGTGTTGTGTCTTGCTTAGCGCTCGTCACCCACTGCGCACCGACCGCGAGCGTCTTCACTGCGCCAACGCCTTTATAGGTCTCGGCCGGAATCGTATCTGCTGCGTAGAAGCCGAACTGCTTGGTGAGCTTGTCGGCTTCGGGACCGGTGATCGACAGGATGTCGATGCCGCCGGTCGCCGCAAGCTCGGCAATCGCGCCGGCAGGATAGCCGCCGACAAAGAAGAAGGCATCGAGCGAGTTGTCTTTTACTTTCTCGCCAGCCGCATTTGGTTTCAAGTTTTCAACCTTGATGTCTTTTTCGGTGATGCCGTACGCAGCCAAAATCGCGCGCGCGTTTACCAGCGTGCCCGAACCTGGCTCGTCAAGCGATACGCGCTTGCCTTTCAGATCTGCAATCGTTTTGATATTCGCGCCCTTGCGCACCACGAGATGAAAACTCTCGGGATACAAATTCGCGATCAACCGAAGATCGGCGACTTTCGGTTTGCCTTCGAAGGTGCCGGTGCCGGTGAATGCCCAAAACGCAACGTCGGCTTGCGAAAAACCGCTCTCCGCGCCGCCGCCTGCAATCGCGTTCACGTTCGCCACCGAGCCGTTCGATGCGACCGCTGTCGCAACAAGATTGGGCACCGCCGGTTGCGAAATCGCGTTGGCAATCAAACCACCAATTGGGTAATAGGTGCCAGCCGTGCCGCCGGTATTGATACGGAAAAAAGTTTGCGCGGCGGCGTTGCCTGCCGCCGCCAAGCCGACGGCACCGATCAGCGCCGCGAGTAGTGTGCGTTTCATTGTGAATCCTCCAGAGTGCGTTTGCGCTTAAGCCGGGTGCAAGCGCATGTCAACGCTGGATTCTAGGCGCGATTTCTGTCGCTGCGATGCGTGTTTAGCATGGGTCGTGACGCGCCCGTTTTCCGGCATCTCGCGAGGCACCTCGCCTACAGTTCGAGCGACGGACAGGCAAAGGCAACCGAGAGCGCGCCCGCGCCGACGTTGATACCACCGGTCATGCTCATCGCCGACAGATGCAGCGTGATGCCGCGTCGCGTACAAAGTGTTTCGAGCGCGACGAACGGCAGCCATTCGCGCACCTCGTTCACGTCGCCCGCGTAGCTCACGCACACCTGCGGCGTGAGAAGTCCCTCGCGCACCTTCTTCGCCGCAATGTCGAAAACCCGTTTCACCGCGTCGTCGAACCCGCGCACCTTCATGCACGGCTCGGTTTTGCCCGCGTGCGCATGCACGACCGCCTTGATGTCGAGCGCTTTGCCAAGGTTATAAGTGAACCAGCCCACCGAGTTGTCGCCCTTGGCTTTCGCACGCGAATAGAGATAGAACAAATCTTTGGGCACCACCAGCGTGTGCACATGATGGCGCAGGGTATCGAGATGCTGCACCAGCCGCTCGGGTGGGAGCCCCGCTCGCATTTGGCGCACCGCTTCGGCAACGATCACGCCTTGACCGGCGAACACGGTTTCCGAGTCAATCACCCACATCTTGAACGGATCGTGAATACCCATGCTGCGGCGCGCACGTCCGTGCACCAGCATCAGATTTTGCGCCGCTGCCAGAGAGTTCATATAGATCTTGCTGCGACTGGCGGCAATGGCAATTTCGATCACATAGTCGATACCTTTGCGCAGCGAGGACTGCACGAAGTCGCGCGTTTCGACGGCGCTTAGCGGCTCGCTCTGCGCGCGATAGCCTTTATGCGCGATGTCTTTGCGAAAAAATTCGAGCGTCTCGTACTCATTGTGCGCATCAATGAACTGCTCGCCATCGACATGGATTTTGATCGGCAACACGGTCACACCGTTTGCGGCGAGCCAGTCACTCGGCAGGTCGCAGGCCGCGTCGGTAATTAGGAGGCTTCGTGGTGTGTCCGCCGACGCACTGGTCGCGCCGGTCTCATTCGACCCCACCGCCCGCAGCGGTAGCACCGTAGCACCCTGTGTGCGCACGCTCGTAGAGCGCGGCACGACCATTGCGCCAGGCAAACTGTAAGCGTAAGCGTTGCTCGAAAAGCGAGCCGCAGTACGAATGATCGCGCTATCGCTGGAAGGCGTGCGAACGGACGAGCGAGCCAGTGCATCCATGATCGAAGTCTCTTTTGAACGGTCGTGTCGGTTAAGACGCGACGAATTCGGAAATTGCGACAACCACGAACGGATCAATACAGAGAACTCAGCGATTGCCCCATCAAATATGACAATTTATTAATTTTTGTGCATTATCAATATCGCACGTTAAGTGCAATTTAATATTATTTAACAGGGCGAATATAAGAAGTGTTGTACAGGGTATGAACGGATCTCATGATTGCGCGCCTTCGCGGCGATCTGTTCGCGGTGCGAAGCAACGATCCACTCAATCCAGCCTCACCTGCGCCGCATCGATGACTCGCTTCCATTTCTGCGCTTCGCTTTTCACAAGCGTCGCGAGCGCTTCGGGTTTGCCGCCAACAACCTCCGCGCCCTGCGAGGCGAAGCGTTCGCGCACCTCTGGGCTCTGTACCGCTTTGGCTACTTCGCTTTGCAGTTTTTCAGCGATCTCGCGCGGCGTGTTCGCCGGGGCGAAGAGCGCGAAGTAGGTATTGACTTCGTAGCCCGGCAGCCCGGATTCCATCACCGTTGGCACCTCCGGTAACAGCGGCGAGCGCTTGGCCGAGGTCACGGCGAGCGCGCGCACCTTGCCGCCCTTGATGTGCGGCAGCGCCGAAATGATCGAATCGAACATCAAATGAATCTGTCCGCTCACCAAATCAGGTATCGCAAGCGCCGTGCCTTTGTATGGCACATGGGTCATGCGCGTGCCCGACATCTGCGCAAACAGCTCGCTCTGTAAATGCACAATGGTGCCGCTGCCGCTTGAAGCGTAGTTGAGTCCGTCCGGGCGCGCTTTGGCCGTCGCGATCAACTGCCGTACGTCACCGGCTTGCAGGTTTTGCGTGACCACCAACACACTGGTGGCCGACGCGACCTCGGCGATTGGCGTGAAATCGCGCTCCGCGACATAGCCGAGATTCTTATAAAGATGCGGCGCAATCGAATGCGTCGATGTCGTGCCGAGCAACAAGCTATACCCATCCGGTGCGGCTTTCAACATCTCGCCGCTGCCGAGCGTGCCGCCCGCACCCGGCCGGTTCTCGACGATCACCGTCTGTCCGAGCTGTGCAACTAATTTCTGCGCGAGCGCGCGCGCGATGATGTCGGTTGCGCCGCCAGGCGGAAAAGGCACGATGAGTCGAATTGGTCTGTTCGGATAGCCGCCCGGAGGCGTGTTCGTTGTCGTGCTGGGTGCGGGAGCGGCCGCCGGTGCGGCGGGTGTTGCAGGTGTGGGCGTCTGCGCAAAAACGAGCGCCGTGAACGACGCAAACAGAAGCGTGAATAGGGAGCGGGTGACGGCTGCGGCGAACATCATTGACCTCACGAATGCTTGAGTGTTTGCAGTAAAGCATAAACCGGCGAAGCGCGCTGCGAACGGCGCGACCAACGAAGCAGTCTTCGTGCGCAACCCGCGAAAACCCTATCGCAGCACACAGGAATTCCCGAATTCATTTGTCATATTTACTCGCTACGATTCTGCCAACGGTGCATCAAAGGTCGGGGGGCAGCATCGGATGACGCATCCAGAAACGGGTGCAAAACGTGAAACTAAAAATCCCGACCATGCAAAAGAAGTTCGTCTCCTCTCTCTCTCTCTCTCTCTCTCTCTCAGCAAACGTCGTGCTCGGCGTAGCGCGTTCTCTCTAATCCCCACTGTCGCCCTTGCCACCGCTGCCGCGATGAGCTTTGCCACCGCACACGCCGCGACTGTGCCCAGCGACGGTCCGTATCGCGGCGGCGTCTTCGAGCGCAAGCCGGTGCGCGCCGACGCTGAATACAAGCCAGTGTTGCCGGTTACGCCGCGCAACAAGGCGTGGCAACAACCGGCGCAATTTGATCGACAGGGCAACAGCAGCCAACTCGTTGTCATCGCAAACCCGGCTTCCGCGTCGCTGCGCGAATCGCTACTTCGTTCGCAAGCGCCGAGCGCGCTCGACACCGTGGAATCCTTCGAGCGTGCATTGATAGACGCACTCGATGTCCCGGGTGCCGATCCGCGACTCAATGAGACCCTTGGCGGCGTCGAAGCCGCACGCTTCGTCATCGGCGACGATCGCCTGTCCGACGAACAAAGGCGCGAACTCGCCGCCGCCGACCCGAAAGACGCAGCGGTCAAGTTGCAACGCTACACCGTGCTGCGCTATGCAAGCGTGAAAGCTGCACTCGCAGCGATACCGCTACTTAAATCGAGCGGATTGTTCGAATCGGTGGAGATGGACATCGGCATGCGGCTATCGAGTACGCCGACGGATCAGTTTTACGGAATACCAAGCGCGCCAACTTCGGTCAAATACCAATGGGGATTGCATGCCATGCGGTTTGCGGACGCATGGTCGCGCACACGTGGGCATGGTTATGTTGGTGTCATCGATGCTCCCATCTGGAACTGGCAACCCGGCAACCTCGCGGCTTACAACACAATTGCGAATACCGATCTCACAGCGAACTTTCGGCCGCAGTTCGCATCACTTTCTGGCTACCTTGTTACAACCAATTTAGATTGGAATCCGCATTCGGCACACGGTCGTCACGTCACAGGTATTGTGGCGGCAGCGGCGAGCACGTCGTTTCGCAGTCTCAACAGCGCGAGCCCTCCGACAAACGCAGGTACAGCAGGCGCATGCCCTAATTGCTCAGTGATTTTCACCGGCGTGCAAGCGAATGGTAGCGGCGACACTTGGCTGACTGTTTCTAGTCATGTTATCGATGCGATCTACAAGGCTACACGGGCTGGCGTACAGGTGATTAACATGAGTTGGAAGGCGTCCCTCCAAACACGTTCTCTCAAATTTGCGACGGCTCGGTTATAGACACCGCGACAAAATTTGCCGTTGACAGAGATGTTGTCGTCATCGCGTCTGCGGGCAATGATGGACTTTTCTACGCGCAACCTCGTCTCCCTGCGAGTTGTCGATACGTGCTTGCTGTAGCGGCGATTGAGCTAGACCCCAATATTCTTAACGTAGCTTCGAGTCCAGCCGTGAGCGCAAACTGGCGTCGATGGATCAGCGATGAGGCGACGCTCAGCGTCTCATCCGGAAATGCAACTGTCGTACCACCGCAATCCGCGAGCTTCCGTTTTGGTGTGTCGGCACCCGGTCGCCACATTTACTCGACTTTTCACCCCACTGACGCGTACTTTCCAAATTTCTGTGGTGCCACGACAGGTTACGATTTGTCACCCCCTGGCGACGCTTGGGGTATCTGTTCCGGCACTTCGATGGCAGCGCCGCACGTTTCGGCATTGGCTGGTATTTTGAAGTCCGCTAACCCGCGCGCAGGTTATTTGTCAATTGTCAACACAATAAAAGCTGCCGGGCATTTGTCCTCTCCAAACGTTGAGCTTGGCCATGGCGTTCCGCGCGCGGATACGGCACTGAATGCGTTGATTCCGACGAGTGTGCCTCAGAATCGATTGACTCCGCTCTTCGCGCTATACAGCGCCACACGACAGGATTTTCTCTACACCTCGGTACCGCAGATGGCAATCGCTGCGATCAACGGCACATTGCAGCCCGCATCATCGACTGGTGGTACTTATAGCTCCGTTGGCAACATACCAACGATCTACTCTACGTTCCCGACGATTCCAACTTCGCAGCAAAGACCGCGTGCCGAAGCCTGGGTGTTCACTACGCCAGAGAATCCAAAGAATGCATCAATCCCGCTAGTGCCGTTGTTTCGTTTGAGTTTTGCGTGTAATAACTCAAACTATTCGAATTCAAGCGCGCCCGCCGAATGCGCCGCGAACCCCGCCAACACGGACACCACTTACACAACCGAATGGGCCGGCGTACAGGAGTTCGAGAGCTGGGGCTACCGACTCGACGGCGTCGAGGGGTACATCTATCCCAAGACAATGACACAGCCACCCGGTACGGTTCGACTGATGCGCAAGTACAACGCCTCGCGCGACGACCATGCGATCTTTCCTGAAACACTGCTCACGCAGATGACCAACCTCGGCTACACACTTGATTCAGGCAGCGACTGGCTGGGGTACGTGTACGCGAATCCAATCAACGGCGCAACGCCGACTATCCAGTAAACGGGGGGTTTCAATGAAACGCTTTTCTCAATTCACAATTGCGTACTTGTTCCTCCTGGGCATGGCTAGCGCCCAAAGCACTGCGCAATTCGGTTGCCGCGAGTACATCCATCCCAATCAACGCACTCTACTTGATCCTGAGCTCCCTGGGCTAATGCTCGACGCCATTACCGTGATCCGATTGCCGGTCGATACGAGCGCCGCAAGCCTCGCGTTTGGCTACAGCGCCACGGAGATGCTCTACAGACTCTCGTTACATGGCGCGCGAGTTGACGGTGCGACACTCACCGTATCAGTAACATATCCCGCGCGCATCAGCGACGTAAAGCCTCCTCCGGAGGTAACAGAACTGCGCTTCGCAAAGCCGTCGCCGGGTGACTACCGCTTAAACGTACAAACCCCCGGTGGGTGTGCGCTTGGTACTGCGGGACATCCGTCCACCGGGATCGGGCAGCTCATCCTTCGAGTTGAGGGCTTACGTGCGACATTGGTCGTAAGCACCTTGTCTTATATGCCAATCGGCCGCTACTTTATGACCGCGTCGCTGGACGAAGTGCAGTTCCTTCGCGCAACACCAGGAATTGGTGCGAGCTTCGCATTGCTTGACGACAACTTCCGCGCTTGGGCGACGGTGGGTGATGCGCCGCCTGGCGTTGCGCCCGTCTGCCGTTTCTTCCGTGCCTCCACCATCACGCACGCTTACTCGGCAGACGCAGCGGAGTGCGCAGCGATGAGAGCCAATCCGCAATGGTCCGACGAGGGCATTGCCTTCCGCGCGCTCGTGCCCACCGCGGGCGTCTGCGCGAGCGGCACCGAACCGATCTACAAGCTCACCAACGCAACGCTCGGGGACACTCAGCGCTACACCCGAAGCGAGATGACCTATCGGACGCTGCAACTCAACGGCTGGACGGCGCGCGGCGTGGCGTTTTGCAGTCCGGTGGG
>JAAFJI010000299.1 GCA_013298045.1 Betaproteobacteria bacterium | reverse complement strand
TTGAGAAGCGAGCTGCGACGATTTGCGGGCAGACGGGATGAACCGGAGGCACTCGGTTGTTGGCGCGCATCCGTCGTACCGCGCTCGCCGATGCCGCGTGATCGCGGAACTTAAGCTCGCGGCCGATGCTCTACTCAACGAACGCCAATAAGTGATTGATTGCAATGAATAAACCCCTGCTACGCCAACTGCGGCGAGCGCTTCGTGTTGCGCTGTTCGGCGGTCTCGTGTCGCTTGCGACTGCAGCCTGCGCAGACCCGGCTGGCTCGTCGGGTGCGAACCGGAGCTTCACCGCGCCTTCGCCACAACTCGGCTCAGCGGCGAGCCCGTCCGGGAGCTACCGTCCTGTTGACTTTCTCTGGACCGACGTCGCGCGCTCGCGCGAAGTGCCGGCGCGGCTTTACTGGCCTGAGACGGCGGTTCAGACGCCGGTGCCGCTCGTGGTGTTCTCGCATGGCCTTGGCGGCTCGCAGCTTGGGTATTCCTATCTCGGACGGCATTGGGCGAGTTTGGGAATCGCGAGTTTGCATGTGCGCCACGCCGGCAGCGATCGCGGAATCTGGACTGCGAACCTGTTCTCGTTGTTCGGTAATTTGCAGCGCGCCGCGAGCGAAGAAAACGCGCTCGCACGCGCCAAAGATGTTTCGTTTGCGATCAGTCAGCTGCTCGGCAGTGCTGAGTACGGCGCAGCGGTTCGCGCCGACGCAATTGCGGTGGCGGGGCATTCCTACGGCGCGAATACGGCGATGCTGGTCGGTGGCGCTTCGGTGATGCGCGACGGTCGGGCGCTCACCATGAAGGATCCGCGGGTGAAAGCACTGGTGCTTATCTCAGCGCCACCATTTACCGGCGAGGGCGACATGGCGCAAATTCTCGGCGAGATCACCGTGCCGACGCTACATGTCACGGGCACCAAAGACGTGATCAGCGTACCCGGCTATCGTTCAGACTACGTGGATCGGTTGGCGGTTTACGATGCGCAGTCTGCCAAGGCGATCAAGTCGCTCACCGTGTTTAAGGATGCAACGCACTCGATCTTTACCGATCGGGTGGATCGATCCGGCTTCGAACTCAACGAGAAAGTGAAGCGAGCGACCAAAGAGATTTCAGGGCTTTTCCTGCGCAGCGTTCTCGCGGGGGATTCCACGCGACCGATGGAGTTGTGGGCAAACGAGCAAGCCGCGCTTTTGGAGCGGTTTGTGCCGCTAGGTGCGGATCGACGGTAAAGCGATACAGCTATTTTCTATAATGCCCCGTAAAATATGACAATATCACGATTAATAGATATCGTTGATATTCATAGAAATATCAAAGAAAGTCATATTTAAAGCGGCATTCTGTCACGGAGCTAAAAGGAAAAACGCTGTGCCGTTGCACCCGGGGGGCTGACTTCGAGGCTTCCGCTTACGCGCTGCGCATTGAGTGCGAGCGTGCCGTCAATTCGGGTCGCGCTCGCGCGATTTTTAACTGTGCAATTGGTGCTCGCGCGATCGGCTGCCGGCGTGCAATCGACGAATACTTCGCCGAGCTCAAGCGTGCTGCTGCCGGATCGCCAGGTGACATCGGTTGCAACCACGCTGCCCTCAAGGGCGACGGCTGCGCGGCTCAAGCTCGCGCGCTTGACGTCGAGCGCAACGCGCTCGCTTTGCGCCGCCAAGGCCGCGTTTGGCGCGACACTGACGGCTTGATCGGCGCTGAGTGATTCGACGCGCAGCGTGCCGCCGTCGGCAAACGGCGCAACCGAGACCGCACCACGGAGCGCGCCGCTCAACTCGCAGTCGATTGCAAGGCTCGCGAGTGTGGGTGTGCAGCGCCACGAAAGCGGGAGCGCCGAGACAATCGCGGTCGTCGAAAAACGCGCGCTACCCTGCCAAAGCGTGCCGTTGATTTCGTGTATCGCGATGACCTTGCCGAGTGCGGATTTTGTTGCGCCGGGAACAGCGAGTAGCGCCACCGACGCCGGCATTCGCCACAAAAACACGCCGAGCGCGAGTACGCCCGCGAGCGCGATGAACGAAAGCCTGCGCAGTGCGCCGAGCGTGCGATTCGCGTTCACTGGGTAATCTCCGCGACGATCAAAAAACCGCCTTCCCGACGACTCACATCAATGCGCGCGACGCTCGTCTTTGAGCCCTGTTGCGCATCGTCAAACGCGAGCAACGCGGCGCGCAACTCGCGCGCGTCTGCAACCGACCAGCTCAGTGTGGTCTGACCGCCGCTGGTTGCGCGCTGTGCACGCCAAGTGGCTGCAAATCGCTCAAGCGTCGTCTCCTCGGTGACGCGAGGCTCCGACGCACGCCAGGTTTGCGCAAGTTGTTCTATCGCTGCCCGTTCGCGCTTTGTATCGGACGCGAAGTGGAGGACGCCGCCGAGCACGCTCAAGCCGATGATCGCGATCGCATGGGCAAGGCGCGTGACCGCGCGCCGGTCGCCACGATCAATTCCAAACCATTGCCGCAGTCCGTTCATGGGCGCTGCACGCGAATACGCGTTTCCGGCTCGGTGATGACCTGCGTCGAGAGGGCGTTTGCATTGAGTGCGCCGACAATGTCCGGCACCGCAGATTTCTCAAGGGAAGGTGCGGCGATGACCCAACTGCCGCCGCCGTAGGTTGCACTTTTCATGTGCACGGCGAGTTTCGGTGCGGCAAGCGTTGCCCGCGACCAGAGCTCGCCGCTGCCGCTGCGCAGGGCGCTCGCGGAAGCCGCCGTCGAGCTTGCCGTTGTCGGGGCTGAAACATAGCGCGCGAGCGATAGACCTGCGCAGACAAGCGCCGCACAGCTCGCAACCAAGAGCGCGCGGTCGAGGTTGGTGCGCGGCGGCGCGGCACTCGACTTCGGCGGTGCAACGAGCGTCGCGAGTTTCGCACTTCCCGGCAGCGCGCGCCGCTCAATACGGGCGCCCAATGCCGCGCGCCAGAGATCAAGCGTTGCCTCGTTGATGCTCGCGCCGCTGACGTCGTCGATCACGATGTGAAGCGAGTTCCGCCGGTCGGCGCTACTCGTTGCAGTAAGAGCCGCGAGCGACATCAGTGCCGCCGGCGGACCCTCGTCGTTTGCGCCTTCCTCAACGACCGCCGCGCCCTCAGACGAAACGACAAAACCGTGCGGTGCGTCGATCCACACAATCGCGCCGTCAGCCACCGCGTCAAACCAGCGCAAATCCATTGTGTCGTGCTCGTTCTCGGAGCGCGTCGTGTAGCCGATCAACACACGATCGTTCCCGCCACCGCGCACCGAGCGGGCGACGAGCTTGAGTTTTGGGGCGTCGATGCTGAAGTCACGCTTGAGTGCGAGTGCGGCCGCGCGCAGCTGATCGGCGGCGTTTAGCCGATCGAAGTGCGAGATGGTGGCGGCGACGATCGCGAGCGTGGGTGGTGCAATCAACATAGCGAAAACGAGGGTGAATCACGCATTTTGCACGTTCCGAAAATAAATTACCGGCGCGTTGCCTTGTTTACGCTGGCTTCGCGTCGTTATTTTGTGTTTAACATGTTCAAATCGAATCAGCGAATTCATCTCAAAATACTGGGCATTTACAGAGAAAGCCGACTCCGACAGCGCTGTGCCAATCAGTAAGCCGAGCTCGCTTACGTTATTGAACGGTTTTGCCTGGCGCGCG
>JAAFJI010000298.1 GCA_013298045.1 Betaproteobacteria bacterium | reverse complement strand
TGTGCTTGCCGACATTACGCGTGTGCTCGCCGACAACAATATCTCGATTGATGCGCTGTTGCAGAAAGAACCTGAGGAAGGCGAAGCGCATACCGACATCATTTTGCTCACGCACGAAACGATTGAGAAAAACATGAAACAAGCGATTGCATCGATCGAAGCGCAAGCGAGTACGCGTGGGAAGATTGTGATGTTGCGGCTTGAGAATTTGGCTTAACGAACGGTAGGAGCGAGCTTGCTCGCGATCATTGCAGCAATATGCAAGCGCAATCGCGAGCAAGCTCGCTCCTAGCTCTTGATCAAACGATGAAATACATCTCCACGCGCGGCCATCCGACCAAACAAACCTTCAGCCAAGTGCTTCTCTCCGGTCTCGCCGAAGACGGCGGCTTGATGTTGCCGGAAACTTTGCCAAAGATTACGGACGCTGAACTCACCGCGTGGCGCGATCTGCCGTATCACGCACTCGCGTTCAACGTAATCTCAAAGTTTGTCGACGACGCCGACCTGCCGCACGCCGATCTCGCCACGATGACGAAATCGGCGTACACGAGGGATATCTTCGGCACCGTCGAAATTACGCCGTTGACGTCGCTCGAAAAGCTGCAACAAAGCCTATGGTTGCAAGGTCTCTCGAATGGTCCCACGCTGGCGTTCAAAGACATGGCCATGCAAATGCTTGGTCGTCTTTTCGAATACGAACTTGCTCGTAAGGACAACACGCTCAATATCCTGGGCGCAACGAGCGGCGACACGGGCAGCGCAGCGGAGTATGCGATGCGCGGGCGCAAAGGCATCTCCGTTTTCATGCTTTCACCCGCGGGCCGCATGAGCGCGTTTCAGCGCGCTCAGATGTATTCGCTGCAAGACGCGAACATTCACAATATCGCGGTGGAAGGCGTGTTCGACGATTGCCAAGACATTGTGAAAGCCGTTTCGAACGACCTCGAATTCAAGCGTAAGCACAATATCGGCACGGTAAATTCAATCAACTGGGGTCGCATCGTTGCGCAGGTTGTGTACTACGTGCGCGGTTATCTCGCCGCGACCACATCGAATTCGCAGAAAGTTTCGTTCGCCGTGCCTTCGGGCAACTTCGGCAACATCCTCGCGGGCCACATCGCACGCGAAATGGGAACGCCGATCGATACCTTGATTCTCGCAACGAACGAGAACAATGTGCTCGCAGAATTCTTCAACACCGGCGTTTATCGTCCGCGTAAGGGTGCCGAGACCTACGAAACCTCTTCGCCTTCGATGGACATTTCGAAAGCCTCGAACTTCGAGCGCTTCGTTTATCACTTGCTCGGCAGCGACGCGGAGCGGCTCGCGGCGCTCTGGAAAGAGGTTGATCGCGGTGGTTCGTTCGACTTATCGAACACGCCTGAGTTTAAGAACTTGCGCGCACGATTTGGCTTCGTTGCAGGTACGAGTGCGCACGCGGATCGACTCGCGACAATTCGTGAAACGTACGACAAAGCTGGCGTGTTGATCGACACGCACACCGCCGATGCGATCAAGGTCGCGCGCGAGCACATGCGCGCAGATGTACCGACACTCGCGCTCGAAACGGCTTTGCCAGTGAAGTTCGCTGAAACGGTGAAAGAAGCGGTTGGTTTCGAGCCGCCACTCACAGATTCGCAAGCCAAGATGATGAGGTTGCCGCAGCGGGTAACGACGATTGGTGTCGATGTTGCGCGCGTCAAGCAAATGATTGCGTCGGGGGCGTAGGATGGGTGGAGCGGAGCGATACCCATCACGACGAGGACGTAACAGCATCATTTAGTTTCACGCGACTTGAGTTCGATGGGTATCGCGTCGCTCCACCCATCCTACAATCCCGACATGTCCAATTCGCTCGTCGTCTCTCAAGTCACCCATCGCTATCCACCGCGCGGACGCGAGGTCGCGCGCGACACGTTGCAAGGCGTCTCGTTCACGGTCGAGGCAGGTCGCGTCGGATGCTTGCTCGGACCATCGGGCTGCGGCAAGACAACGCTACTTCGTTGCGTTGCAGGACTAGAACAAATCGGCGGTGGTTCAATTCGCATTGGTGATCGCGTAGTCGCGGATGGTCGTACGCATATCGATCCCGAGCATCGCGGCGTGGGTGTCGTGTTTCAGGATTACGCCCTCTTTCCGCATTTGAATGTGTGCGACAACGTTGCGTTCGGGCTACACAAGTTGCCGAACGACGAGATTGAAAAGCGCGTTGATGAAGTGCTCTCGCTTGTGCATCTGCGGGATGCGAAGCATGTGTATCCGCACGAACTTTCCGGCGGACAGCAACAGCGTGTGGCACTCGCGCGTGCGCTTGTCGTGAAACCGAAGATTGTGCTCTTCGATGAGCCATTTTCAAACTTGGATATCGAAACGCGGCAACGACTCTCGGCCGAAGTACGTGCAACGCTGCTCGAAGCAAACGCGACTGCGCTCCTCGTAACACACGATCAATACGAAGCGTTCGCGCTCGCCGACGAAATTGGCGTGCTGCGCGATGGCGCATTGATGCAGTGGGACACGGCGTACAACCTGTATCACAAACCGGCGTCGCGCTTTGTTGCGGACTTCGTTGGCGAAGGTGTGTTCTTACCAGTGACCGTAATCGATAACGATCGTGTCGATAGCGAGCTGGGCACGCTTCAACTGACGACACCGACAAAACGCACCAACGGCGAGCGCATCGATTTGTTATTGCGCCCCGACGACGTCGTACACGACGACGCGAGCACAAATACTGCAAGGGTGCTTGCGCGTGCGTTCCGCGGTGCCGAATTTCTCTACACACTTGAACTTCCAAGCGGACGCAGCGTGCTCGCACTGGTGCCGAGCCATCACAACCACCGGATTGGCGAAGCCATCGGCATTCGCGTGGAGCTAGATCACGTCGTGGCGTTCTAGGTTTATCTCTTGCCAATGGCTATTCGAGCGAACGCCCTAGTAAATAAAGGCGATGTTGCTTTTTATTGAAAACATGGCTTCGTCGCTAGATGATATTTTTCTTTTTTTAATAGGCCACTGCTTGAAGATGTTGCTATCACGTCAGTGCCGCGTCAGGGCGCAATGAAACAATGTTGGTGGTTTCCATCAATTTCCGAGTCTCACTCATGAAAACGCTCGCCTCTGTAACTCTCTCTGTCTGCCTGCTCGCGCTCACCGCTTGTTCCGCTGGAAGCTACAGCCGCGGCATTTTCGAAGGGCGTGTCGCCGGCCAATCCGAAGAGACCGTGATCGACCAGGTCGGCAAACCCGACACTGCCGACACAGCCAACGACAAGGTACACAAATTCACGTACAAAGGTCGCACCTTCGACACCAATGCCAACGGTCAAAAAGACAGCGAAGCCGTGATCATTTTCGAAAAAAACGCTGAAGGCAAGTTCGTGGCGACGACGGTTTCTTTCTCGTAGCACCAGCGCATTGAGCGACCAATACGTCGCCAGGCTCGAAGCAGTACCTCGCTCGACGCTGTTTCTTTTCAGGCTAACGCGACCGAGCCATTCTGATTGATCGCGCCCCACGCATCTTCCAAGAGGTAAATAACGAGCCAGCGTTTTCCGGCCTCAAACGCGGCTATCGAGACAATAGACGCGCTCGTCTCTACGACACACTGAGCCGAATCCATGTCGTGTT
>JAAFJI010000297.1 GCA_013298045.1 Betaproteobacteria bacterium | reverse complement strand
TTATCGCCGCTGGATTAGCATGAAGGGTAGGTCACCACTGCGAGGATCACGATGAAACCAGTTTCCGAGCTTCTGAAAAAGCGCGAAAGAGCGCTTTGGCATGTTCGACCGCAGGACACCGTGTTCGATGCACTTAAACTGCTCGCCGAACATGAAGTTGGTGCGCTGATGGTGATGGAGGCGGGCAAGCTGGTAGGTGTCGTCTCCGAGCGCGACTACACGCGCAAGGTGGCGCTGCTTGGTCAGAATTCAAAAGACACCAAGGTCGCCGACATCATGAGCAAACAGGTGTTCGTTGTCGCACCGACCACCCGCACGCGCGATTGCATGGCGCTTATGAGCGAGAAGCGCATTCGCCACCTTCCAGTCGTAGACGGCGACACGGTGATCGGCATGATTTCGATTCGCGACATCATGGACGACATCATCGCCGATCACGAGCTGACGATATCGCAGCTCGAGGCCTACATCCACCAGTAGCGCGACACCGGCACGCCGCGCGTGCTTGCTCCTTTGCGGCGCAGGCGAAGCGGCGAAGCGTGGAAGGTCGCCGATACGTGCGACGGTGCGCCGCCCGCGCCGCATTGCTCGGTCCGGCGAGGCGGTGACGACTATTTCGAGAGCGCCAGAACGTCTGCGAGTAGTCGCTCAAGTTCGGCAGCGTTGTTCTTTCTTGCTTCGTCGTACACGCTCGCGGTTGCCGCCTTAAACGGCGCGATGCTCGGACGTGCAACGATGGCTCCACGAGTTGTCATCAAGTTAAGCAAACGAGCTTCATTGTCGCGTACCGCTCTACGCGAGAAATCGGCAGCGGCAGCGGCTGCGCGCTGAAACACCTTACGGTCTCGATCCGGAATCTTCGCCCAGGTCTGCTCCGAAATCACCACTGGCAGCGGGCTGTAGACGTGCTGGGTGAGGGTAATGTGCGGCGCGACCTCGAAGAACCGTAGCGCATAGATGGTGTCGATCGGATTTTCTTGTCCGATTACTTTGCCTTCCTGGATCGAGCGATAGACCTCGGGGACAGGAATCACCTGCGTGGTAAATCCGATCGATTCCATGACCGATTTGATCATCGGATTGGGGAATACGCGCATCGCCTTGCCCTTCGCGGCGGACGGATCCGGCAGCGCCGTTTTGGTCGTAAAGTTGCGAAAGCCCGCCTCCCAGGTCGAAATGACGCGGAGCCCCTTTGGCTGCAACGCTGCGAACTGGTCTTTTAGCCACTTGGACTGATCGTAGAAACGCCAACCGTGCTCATAGCCATCGAAAAGAAATGGCAGCGCGGTCAAGTTGAGTGTTGGTTGCATCGACGCGTAGCTACCGGTTGCCGAAATCGTGAAATCGAGTTTTCCTTTAGACACAAGTTCAATCGATTTTGGATCGTTGCCGAGCTGCCCGGAATGGAACACGATCACTTGGTAGCGACCTTGCGTTCCTTCGGCGACCCGGTCGGCAAACAGCTCGGCCGCGCGGTGGCGAGTGCCGGACGGCGTGTCGGTGTGATTTAGCTTGAGGAAAGTCTGTGCCGGAGCGGTCGCTGCAAGGAACGCCATCGCGAGCGCTGCAAGCGATAGACGCATGTTTGTGTGTTGGCTCAACGCGTTCATTGCAGCACCTTTCCATCGCGACCAATCAGCGCGAGATCGGCCAGCACCACGCGGTTGCGCCGCCCTTCGCTCAGATCGATCGTGTAGCCACCCAGATCGAGTTTTGTTTTTGAGTTGAGCAGGCGCTGCAACGACGCACCGTCGGCGCGCGAGCCGATGCGCTTCAAGCCGACAATAATCGCGCGACCGGCGATGTAGCCCTCCATCGTCGAGAAATTGATCCGTGCAACATCGTTGAGCTTGAGCGATTCGATGGTCGAATGCATTTGTGTAACGAGCGGCAGCACTCTTCGATGCGGGCTTGGTACGACGGTCGACAAACCAATGCCGCGTGCAAGATCAACGCCGATCTGCTCGACCACGATTTCCGGTTCGGTGTCGGAGGTCACCACCAATTGAGCGTTTCGCAGCAGTGGTCGAATTTTGCGAATGAACTGCGCTGCTCCGTTGGTGCTAGCAGAGATGATGACTGCGTCCGGTTGTGCGGTGACAATTGAAGCGACCGCCGCGTCAACGTCGAGCGTCGCACGCGGGTAGGTTGCTTTCGCCTTTACAGCGATGCCCTCGGCCTTCGCGGCGGCTTCGAATGCCGCGATCGCGTCTTTCGTGTACGGCTCGTCTTCGTGAAAGATCGCGACATTGGTACGGAATAATGTTTTCAGCTGCCGCGCGAGCGTTGTCAGCTCGTCGCGGCGGCTCGTGCGAAATCCGAAAATCCATTCGGTGTTTTCGCTGCTATCGACACCGCTGCGCACGCCGATCAACGGGGTGCGTTCGCGACTCAAGGTGTCGCGTTTGATCAGCTCGTCGATCGTGGTTTGGTTGGCCAGACCGACCAGCGCAACCGGTGCATGCTCGGTCATCGCTTCATCGATTAAGCGCAGCGCTTCTTCGGTGCGATTGCCATCGTCGCGAGAGATCACGCGGACGCGAACGCCGCCGATCCCGTTCGACGCATTTGCCTCGTTCACGGCAAGTTGCAAACCCAGGTTGTAGTCGCGTGCGCCTGCGGCGAGCGCTCCGCCGAAAGGTGCGACGTGCAACAGAACCATGTCCTTCGCGTGCAGCGCGCAGCTTGCGAGCCCAAGCCCCGCGATGACACACCGAATGATGCGCGTTGAGCGTGTTTCCATTGCCTCTTACCTCCGTTGTTTGATGTAATTAACAATTCAATATGTACGTTAATGTATACCTTATAGTATTAATTGTGTCGAAAATAGTCAAACAGATGGAATAATCCAGTTTCGCTATAGGTAATTCTGGCATTCCGCTAGCTGATGCTTACAGGATGTGTGAGTTCCCTCATTCAAAAATAAGTGAACAACTAAAACGCAGTAGCCCTATAAAACAGCATATATAGGAGTAAAAATTAATAATGCGATATAAACAAAATAGCTCATTAGCGTCATTAAAAACAAGACTTTATGAAATTGAGATAATAAATCTAAGCGCTGGCACCGGGTAGCGCTCGCGTGCAACTTGACATGTTGATAAATAAATGAAATATTACGTATACATTAAGGAATTACTTAACAGAATCTCGTGAATAGCGGTTTTCATAGCCCCGGATCAGGGGAGGAACAAGGGGCGCAAGAGAGTGCGGCTGCCGACGCGTTGCTCGCGCTCAATTGGCGCGGAAGCGGGCTCAATCGTCCCGAATGCGTGCTGGCCACTTCCGACGGTTCGCTCTTCACCGCCGATTGGCGTGGTGGTGTGGCGCATGTCCTGCCGGACGGACGGCAAACCTTCTACGCCGCCGCGACGGTTGACGGCGAGTCGCTCAAACCGAACGGGATCGCACTGTGCGGCGACGGCAGTTTCCTTCTTGCGCACTTGGGCGACGAGCGCGGTGGTGTGTTTCGCCTGCAACCGGATGGCGCTACGACGCCGGTCGTGACGCACGTCGACGGTGTCGAACTCCCGCCTACGAACTATCCGCTGCTCGACGCCAAAGGCAGGCTCTACATCACCGTGAGCACTCGCTTGAAGCCGAGAGCGCTTGGGTATCGCAAAACCTGCAACGACGGTTTCATCGTACTTCACGACCAG
>JAAFJI010000296.1 GCA_013298045.1 Betaproteobacteria bacterium | reverse complement strand
GGCGCTGCCGCCTGCGCCTGCGAGCGATTCGGCAATTTGTTTGAGCTGTTCGCGCTCGCGCTCGTCTTTTTGCCCATCGGCAAAGGCGGCCATCAGGCAGAGGGTGAGCGTGGCTTTTTGATGTTCAATCGAGAGCATAGTCGTTAGAGGATGGGGAAAAAGGTTTCCGTCGCGGAGTTGCGCCGTCACCGCTTAGGCGCTTTGCAATGCCAATAGTTTCGTGGGGTTGACACGTATTGCGTCGAGTGTCGAATCGTCTGCGATGTCGCGGCGAGCGTTCGCGCTCATGGGCGGTTTGACCGTTCGAAGCGAGGCGGTTGAACGGCGAATCCTAGCCCCGCAGTTCGGCAAGTCCTCCGCGACGTTGCGCCAAACCGACTGCCAGAATATCGACGATCAGCAAATGCAGAATGCGGCTCACCATCGGCAGCTGGGTCTGCACATCCTCGACATGATCGATCACGATGGCGATGTCGGCGCGTCTTGCAAGCGTTGTCTGTCCAAGAGTGAGCGCGATGACCGTTGCGCCGCGTTCGCGCGCGATTTCCGCAACTTCGCGAAGTTCGCTGCTGCGTCCGTCGTTGTCGATAATGAGCGCGACGCTGTCGGTGCTGAGCAAGCCCGCCGCAATCAATTGCTCCGATTCGCGCGCAAGATAACCACAGGCGACACCGACCCGCAGCAGCTTTGCCTGTGCGTCGGTGGCGACGGCCAGATCGTTGCCGCCGGCAAAAATTTCGGTGCGTCGCGCGGCTGCCAGTCGCTCGATAGCGCGATCCATCGAATCCTGGTTGATTTGATCGCGCAGCCGCAGAATCGCCGAGGCGGTGTTCGAAAGCACCTTGCTGCCGAGCTCGGCCGTCGAGTCGTCGTCGGTAATCTGAGCGTGTGATACGGGAATTGTGCCGGTGACGGCCGCAGCCAGACGCAGCTTGAGATCCGAGAGCCCGGCGGCACCCAGAGTGCGGCAAAAACGAATGACCGTCGGCTGGCTCACGTTTGCGAGCACCGCGATCTGGGCAATGGGTTGATTGAGGAATTCGCGCGGTCGCGACAGGATGTAGTCGGCAACACGTCGCTCGGCAGGCGAGAAGCCTTCCAGCCCGCGCTGGATTTGCGCAAGTAAGCCGGAATCGCCGCTGGATTGAAGATTTTTGAGCTGCGATTCGAGCACGGCCGAGACACCGCGAAAGGTCGCCTGCTCGGCGTTGATGACGTAGGTCGGAACCTCGCGCAGGTAGTCGCTAAATCGACCCTTGTCTTCAAATCGCGCGCGGAAAGCTGATTGGTCGAAAAACGAACCCAGCCGCGGCACGATTGCCCCGCCGATATAAATTCCGGCGCGCGCGCCGAGCGTCACCGCAAGATTGGCGGCGGCGGTGCCCAAAATTTCGCAAAACGTTTCGAGTGTTGCCACCGCGCAGGCGTCGCTCGCCGCGAGCGCGCGCTGGGTAATCTCCTGCGCTGCGCGCGGCTCGACGACGATGCCGGTCTGCTTGGCGATCGCCCGGTACATCAGCTCGATGCCGCGACCGGACAGAAGCCGCTCGAACGAAACGTGGGAGAACTCGGTCCAGGCGAATTCGAGAATGGCAATCTCGCGCGCGTTGCGTGGTGAGAACGAAGTGTGGCCGCCCTCGGTGCCGAGCGCGACCCAACCGTGTTCCGCCGGGATCACGCCGGAGACGCCAAGACCGCTGCCCGCACCGAGTACGCCCAGGACGCTGCCTTCTCGGGTGACGCCGCCGCCAACCTGGCGCACTTCTTCGGCGGCCAAACCCGGCACCGCCATCGCAAGCGCCGTGAAATCGTTGACCACAACCAGGGTGCGCAGTCCAAGCTGGGTGCGCGCGGCCTCAATCGAGAATTGCCACGGCGCGTTGGTCATTCGAATCAGATCGCCGTCCACCGGATTGGCCACCGCCATCGCGGCGTGCGACACGGCGGGCGAGCCGACCTGCTTTAAGTAGGCGGCAACGGTTGCAGGAAAATCGAGGTGATCGGTAATCCGAAGCGCGGCGACCGCGTCGAATTGGCGCGGCGCGACTTCGAGCGCGAAGCGCACCTGGGTCGCACCGATATCGGCGATCAAGCGGGGAGAGTCAAACGGCGACGGCATGGGAGGCAAGTGTATGCGCCGTTTCCTGGCGGTCCGCGCGGCGGTTTGTCGCCAGCGCGGGTTGTACGTTTGGGGAGGCGACGGGCGCGTGAGGCGTATCGTCGTTTGGCATTTTCGCCTTATGCCCTAGAAATCTTGATGGAGCGGATGAATTGTCATTTCATCAATAACGACGTTAAGCGGCAATTCGAGCAAATCGGCAATTTGTTCGGCGAGCGCAGCTGGCTGCAGCGCCCAGGTTTCCTCTTTGCTGCCTTCGGTCGCGCCGTTGAACGCGGTGTCAATGATCCCCGGCAACACGCTACAGACGCGAATATTGTGCTGCTTAACTTCGCGCAGCAAGGAACCGGAAAAGCCGAGCAGCGCACGCTTGCTTGCAACATACGGTGCCATATTGGCGAGGTAGCGCCGCGCCAGATCGGAGGCAATATTGACGATCATGCCGCGCCGGTTGGCGATCATCGAAGCAATGAGCGCGCGGGAGAGCAAGATCGGCGCGGTGATGTTGACCGCCGAACAATCGACGATTTCCTGCGTTGTCCATTCGCCAAGCGCGCGGTAGCTGCCGATGCCAGCGTTGTTCACCAGCACATCGACACCACGCGGGTCGCGCGAGAGTTGATCGCAGAGCGCCGCCACCGCGTCCAGATTGGCAAGATCGAGCGTGACGCACTCGACGTCCACGCCATGAAGATCGCGAAGCTCTGCGGCGAGCGCACGAAGTTCATCGGCGCTTCGTGCGAGCAGCATGAGATCGTAGCCGCGCGCAGCTAGGCACTGCGCGAGTGCCGCTCCGAGTCCGCGCGATGCGCCGGTGATCAGAACACGGCTAAAGCGCTTCACCGAGTGCTCGACTTTGCGACCTGCTGTTGTAGCAATCGCGCGGCACCGATGAGTCCAGGCGACTCGTTGGTGATGATTGCACACGGGACGTCTGCCAGATACGAAGCAAAACGGCCTTTGTTCGCAAACGCAGCAAGAAATTTCGCGCGATCAAAGCCAGCGCCCAGTTTGGGCACGATGCCGCCGCCGATGAAAACTCCACCAAAAGCCCCGAGCGTTAATGCCAGGTTACCGCTCACATTACCAAGAAATTCCGTGAAAGACGATAACGCACTCACGCAGGCGACATCTATATTTTCTATGGCATTGGTTGAAATTTCTGCCGCCGTGAACGGCTTGGGCGTTTGTCCCAGGCGCTGCGCATGCGCCTCGTACAGCGCGACCAGTCCGGGCCCGGAGAGCGCGCGTTCCGCCGACACATGGCCGAACCGTTTGCGCAGCAGTGCAATGGTTTCGGCATCGCTGTCGTTGGTCGCGGCAAGCGTTACATGGCCGCCCTCCCCGGCGACCGCACGGTACTCGCCGTCGGCGTCCGCAAAGAGGCAAGCGACACCCAGACCGGTGCCGGCACCGATCACGGCAATCGGAGCGCCGACGCGCGCCGTGGCTGTATTGAGCCGCACGAGGTCGCGCTCGGTAAGCGCCGGGATGGCGCTCGCCAGCGCGACGAAATCATTAACCACTAGCCCGGTCTTGCTGCCGAGTTCGGTCTTCAACGCCTCGATTGAAAACGACCAGTGGTGGTTGGTCATCTGTACACGGTCGCCGTTGAC
>JAAFJI010000295.1 GCA_013298045.1 Betaproteobacteria bacterium | reverse complement strand
CGCGGAATCGCGAGCGCCGCAAGCGCTGCGTCGTCGATGGTGCTGTCGTTGCCCTTGACCACCAGGCGAGCGTTGCCAGAGGCGTTTTCACGAACGATCGGTGTGCGTGCAGCGGTCGTGATTTTGGGCTGTGTCCGAGCAGATCGCTCGTCGCGCGGCTTTGCCTCGCGCGCGGCGACACGCGGCGCAGTACGTGGTCGCTCAGGGGCGCGTGCGGTGCTCGCCCCGGCGCTGGCAGCGGCAACACCAGAAGGGTTTCCTGTGGGCGCAACTGCTTCGGATGGTGCGGCGGTATCGACCGCTGCAGCTGGCACATCGAGCAGCGGCAGATTCACGGGCGGCGGATCGAGCAGAACGGTGTACTCCCGCCGCAGTGCAGTCTCGCAGCCTACGTCTATGGCAAAGCGTGCGGCCGGTTCTTCTAGCGGCGCAACGCCGCGAACGATCAGGCGACGGCGATCAGCCGAAATTTCGATTCGACCCTGGCGCAGACCATACACGCCGTCACGCCGAGCGGTAGGGACTAGCGCGAAACAGGCGCTATCCCAGCGCTCGCCCGGCGCGGCGTCGATCACCACGTCGACACGAAGCGGCTGACCAATGAAGCTGTTCACGGTTTCGCCGGCCAGCGAGAGCGCGACCGTGTCGGTCGAGCCGACGAACGCTGCGGATGCACAAAACGTGTTTACGATCGCGCGGAGCACACGGCTGCGCGGAGCGAGTAGCGACAGCGCAGCGGCGGCATCTGTCGCGTGCAGCGCTGCATCCTGAAATACGTTCTGGCCTGGCAAAGTCAAACACCCCTCGATTGTTGTGCCTGCCGCTTGCGCACCGACCCATGCTTCGTTGACCTGGGCTGAATCGAAAGCGGCAACACAGCGAGCGAGAACGCTCCGTGTTCATACTCGCCTCGCATGCGCCCAAAAAATCTACATTGTGAAACCGCGTCGTAGCACTCGCGATTTCAAGCGGATCAGGCGTCAAAGCCGCTTTCGCGGCAACAAGGTGTGAAGTCTATCCTGCGACGTTTTGCGTGCAAAGCGCGAACCGAGCGACTATGCCGCTGTCATTGAGAAAAACGCACGCGCGCCACGCATTTCGCATATTTTCCCGAGCAGCAGGTCAAGATGGGTCGGTTCGTCGACGAAATTCAGACCGTCGGTATTCACAAAGAGGATCGGTGCGCGCTCATACAGGTGGAAGTGCGCGACGTAGGCCTCCGAGAGACGGCTCAAGTAGCTCGCATCAATCGTTCGTTCGTAGCGGATGCCGCGCCGCTCGACTCGCGACAGCAGTGTGTCTACGGAGGCCTGGAGCACGATTAGAAGATCAGGCGCGGGCGATTGCGGTTGTAGGTGTTCGTAGATCTTCGTGTACAGTGAAAACTCTTCGTCGGACAAGTTCAGGCGCGCGAAGATCGGATCTTTATCCAGCAGAAAATCGGCGACCACGGTTTGCGTGAAAAGCGCCGACTGCGCAAGCGGCTTTACCTGGTCGGCGCGCTGGAACAAAAAGTTAAGCTGAGTCGCCAGCGCGTAGCGCGCGCGGTCGCTGTAAAAGCGCTCTAGAAACGGGTTGTCGCCTGGGCGCTCTAGCGCGAGTTCGCCGCGCAGTCGCTGGGCGATTTTGCGTGCGAGGCTCGTCTTGCCGCAACCGATCGGCCCTTCGATCGCCACGTAGCGCAACTCGTTTAACTGCAAAGCGACCCTCCAAGATGTTCAACGCGCTCGATTCTCTGGTTTTTGACTGAATCGAGGAAGTCGCGAGCATAGCCTTTGCCCGGGATTACAAGCGCGGGCGCGAGTTCAAGTAGCGGCAGCAGAACGAACGCTCGCTGGGTGAGCCGCGGATGTGGCAGCGTGAGCGCGCGAGTATCCGACGTCGTCTCGCCGTGGAGCAGAAAATCGATATCGATTTCGCGAGCGATGTTTTTCTCCACCCCGCGGGTGCGTCCGAGGCGCAACTCGAGGCTTTGTAGCTCGCGCCACAGCGCTTCGGTGTCGCGGTTGGTTGCAAACGAAACCACCGCGTTGAAATAGTCGGGTTGCGCCTTAGTTGTTTCCTGCGGCGCACTTTTATAAATCGATGAACAACGCAGGTTTACGCAATCGCGAATTCCCGCGATTGCATCGACAGCCGCTCGCAAATTTGCAACTGGGTCGCCGAGATTCGCACCGAGTCCGATGAAGCAGACACCACTGTTTCCGTGCATGTAATTGCAGCCGTGATTCGTAATTTCGCCGCGATTATCTAAGCGTGTGGCGAACGCGGTTTCGCGGCATCAGGTTTTTCTCGCGTCTTGATGCGAACTCGAATTGCCTGCGTCGCCTTCGGCGGGCTCTCCTGTTGCAAGCGACATGAGTTCGTCCTTGTTCTTGCGCGTGCGATTGCGCCCGCCGCGTCGGCGGCGACGTCGCGGCGCGTCGCCCGAAGGCTCGCCGTCGGGGTCGTCGCTTGTCGGTGCTTCGAGCTCGACCGTCGCTTCGTGCGCGAGCTCCGCGCGGTGTTCGCGTTCGTCACGCTGGGCGCGAGTTGCCATTGCGTCCTGAGCCGAATCGCGATTTCGCTCGCGAAGTTTGTTCTTTGTGTTGCGCTGCGCTGCGCGTAGACGTTGGTCGATCAACTGCTGACGCACATCGGGGTCCGATTCGATGAATTCGGTCCACCATTCGGCAATCTCTTTCTCGATTTCGCCAGCGGCCGCGCGCAGCAATAGAAAATCGTAGGCCGCGCGGAAGCGCGCCTGCTCGACGAGTCGCAATGCCGCGCGCGAGCTTCGCTGCTCGAAGCGCGGTTGCATGAGCCAAATTTCACGGGTGACACCGGCGAAGCGTTGCGGCAACGTGATCGTTTCGCGCTGCTCGTCTAGCACTTCTTCCATCGCCTGCAAGAGCGCCGGAATCCGATGTTCGCCGCGCGCGATGATCTCGTTCCAGCGTTTCGTCACCTCATGCCAAAGCAGGCAAGCGAACAGAAACGCAGGCGACACCGGTTTGTCTTCGCGGACACGCCGGTCGGTGCCGTCGAGCGCAAGTTCAATGAATTTTTGGCCACCCGGTTGCTCGTAGATCAAGTCGAGCAAGGGCAAGAGCCCGTTGGCGAGCCCGTAGTCGCGTAGCGAAGCGAGCGTATCGCTTGCGTAGCCGGACAAGAGCAGCTTCTGGATTTCGTCGAACAACCGTGCGGTCGGGACGTTACCGATCAGGGCAGCATTTTTCTTGATCGGATTCCCGGTGGTGCCCGCGATGCTGCACTTTAGTTTCACCGCGAGTCGAATCGCGCGCAGCATGCGCACCGGATCCTCGCGGAAACGCACTTCGGCTTTGCCGATCGATCGAATGCTGCGCGCTTTGATGTCTTTGAGACCGCCGAGGAAATCGATCACTTCGTCGCGGGTCGGGTCGTAGTAGAGCGCGTTGACGGTGAAGTCGCGTCGAGCGGCGTCTTCGCTTTGCGAGCCGTACACGTTGTCGGAGGTGATGCGCCCGGTGGCGTCGGATTCAACCAGCCCGGTGTTGTTGCTGCGAAAGGTCGACACTTCGATGGTTTCGTCGCCGAACATCACGTGCACAAGGCGAAAGCGGCGACCGATAATGAAGGCACGTCGAAACAGCTGCCTGATCTGTTCCGGGCGGGCATTGGTGGCGACATCGAAGTCCTTGGGCACGACGCCAAGCAGCGCGTCGCGCACCGCGCCGCCGACGATGTAGGCGTCGTAGCCTTCGTCCTGGAGCCGTTCGCATACGTGGATTGCGTTGCGGCTCATGCCGCTGCGCGCGATGCCCAATTCTTTGCCGCTAACGGTTTTTCGCTTGG
>JAAFJI010000294.1 GCA_013298045.1 Betaproteobacteria bacterium | reverse complement strand
GAATGGACGTACCGCTGGTGTACCTGTTGTCTCGCCAGAGGCATCGCAGGGTAGCTATGTACGGAAGAGATAAACGCTGAAAGCATCTAAGCGTGAAACTCGCCCGAAGATTAGATTTCCCTGGGGGCTCGACCCCCTTGAAGAGTCGTTCAAGACCAGGACGTTGATAGGTCAGGTGTGGAAGCGTGGTAACACGTTGAGCTAACTGATACTAATTACTCGTAAGGCTTGATCCTATAACTCACACACATCAAAACCCAAGAACAAATAAACGTTCTTGGACAACTCGCACCCCGCATAGGTGCTGCGAGAACTTAAAACGAATCTACGATCCGTACCCAAACAAACAACTTCTTCCATGCAGGAGAGCCCAAATAGACCGCAGCCAACGCCAATGACGATCACCACACTCGTGACCGCCAACGCGTCGCCCGCAACCGGTCTCTCCCGCAACCCCTTTTAGTTTGACGCCCATAGCGAGTCGGCCCCACCCCTTCCCATCCCGAACAGGACCGTGAAACAACTCCGCGCCAATGATAGTCAGCCTTATAGCTCGCGAAAGTAGGTCAGCGTCAAACTAAATTATTCGATACAACGCCCAGCATGGTCCTCCAGCTGGGCGTTTGTTTTTTCTAGCGCTAAACTCCCTACTTTCCTTCCGCCAACTTCGTTTTTCGAAAGCTACAGCCATGAGCCGCGACGTCCAAAAAGAGATTCACGACCTAATCACATCGCAGCGTGTGGTTCTCTTTATGAAGGGCACCCCTCAGTTTCCACAATGCGGGTTTAGCTCCGCGGCTGCGCAAATGCTCAAAACAGCTGGCTGCGACGATTTCGCGTCTGTCAACGTACTCGCGGACAACGAAATTCGCGAGGGCGTTAAGCAATATGCGAACTGGCCGACGATCCCGCAGCTCTACATCAATGGCGAGTTCGTGGGTGGGGCGGACATCATGCGCGAGATGTCTCAGAGCGGAGAACTTGGCGCGCTGCTTCAAAACTAGCCCGCGATATTAACCGTACAGATTCGTGCGAACGTAGGGTCGCACTCGCGACGTGTTTGCTCAGCATGAACCAAGCGGCCGACCCATACGCTTCTCTCTGCGAAAATGCACTCGAGCATAACTCGTATTTGAGAGTCGCTTGTTGTTGACTTGGCAAAGGAAGGAGCGTCGCTTCAATGGAACTGCATTACTCTCAAGAGCAATTCGCGTTCGCGCGTGACGTACGTGAATTTACGCAACAGCACCTAGACAGGGCGGTCTCGCAAAAAGTGCTCGAAGGCGCTCGTTTAAACCGCGATGACTATCTCGGCTGGCACCGCGCGCTTCATAAAAAGGGTTGGGTCGGCGTTGGCTGGCCGAAAGCATTTGGCGGCACCGGCTGGGACGCCGTCCATCAACACATTTTCGATGAGGTCACCGCCGACGAAGGCGCGCCGATTCTGATTCCGTTTGGTCTGCGCATGGTCGCACCGGTGATCATGAATTTCGGTACCAACGCACAGCAGGATTTTTACTTACCGAAGATTTTGTCAGGCGAGCATTGGTGGTGTCAGGGCTACTCCGAACCGGGCTCGGGATCCGATCTCGCATCGCTCAAAACAAAAGCAGAAAGAGTTGGCGATCACTACATCGTCAACGGTCAAAAGACCTGGACAACGCTCGGCCAACATGCCGACTGGATTTTCTGCCTCGTGCGTACTTCCACCGAAGGTCGGCAACAAGAAGGAATTTCGTTCCTTCTGATTGATATGAAAACACCGGGCATCACAGTGCGGCCGATCATCATGCTCGACCAGGAGCACGAAGTCAACGAGGTTTGGTTCGACAACGTGAAAGTGCCGATCGAAAATCTCGTCGGCGAAGAAAACAAAGGCTGGACCTACGCGAAGTTCCTGTTGTCGCATGAGCGAAACGGTATTGCTGGCGTGGGTCGCGCAAAGCGCATCGTGAAGCGCCTGCGCAACGTTGCGAAACAAGCGAAATCGAACGGCAAACCGTTGATCGACGACGTACGTTTTCGGGACAAACTCGCACAAACCGAAATCGATCTGCGTGCACTCGAACTCACCTTGCTTCGCGTCCTCGAAGCCGAGCGCGAGAAACACGCGCCTGGCCCCGAAGCATCGCTGCTCAAAATAAAAGGCTCCGAGATCCAACAGACCTTAACCGAGCTCACGATGATGGCAGCCGGACCATCAGCGTTGCCGTACGTGCGCGAGGGCGAAGCCGAAGTGCCAGATGTACCGTGGCTTTCCGACGAAGCGTTTCGCTATGCAAGCGGACACTACTTCAACTTTCGAAAGACGACGATCTACGGCGGCTCGAACGAGATTCAGCGCAACATCGTCACACAACTCGTATTGGGGCTGTAGCCATGAACTTCTCGCTTACTGAAGAACAGGTTGCGCTAAGAGACACGATCGCAAAATTCGTCGACCGCGATTACACGTTCGACGATCGCTGGAAGATCATTCGCTCGAACGAAGGTTGGTCGCGCACGCATTGGAATCAGCTCGCCGAAATTGGCTTGATGGCTTTGCCGATTGCCGAGGAAGATGGCGGTCTCGGCGGCACTGGCGTTGAAATGATGGTCGTGATGGAGCAAATCGGTCGTGGCTTGATTGTGGAGCCCTACCTCGGTTGCGTGGTATTGCCGGTCGCTCTGTTTACAAAAGGCGCAACCGACATTGATCGTGCCGGCGTGTTGGAGCGCATCGCGTCCGGTGAAAAGCTTGTCGCGTTTGCGCACACCGAACCTGGTCAGCGCTACGAGCGCGACGCGACCGCGTTGCAAGCCGCGCCCATTGGTGGCGGCTTCGCGCTAAGCGGCAAAAAGATCGTGGTGCTCGGTGGCGATTGCGCGGATATGTTGATTGTCTCTGCAAAGATTGACGGAGATAAAACCGCGTCGTTGTTTCTTGTCGACGCGAATGCCGCTGGTGTGAAGCGCTTTGCCTACCCAATGCAAGATGCTCAGCGCGGCGCGGACATCGCGTTCAGCAACACGCCAGCAACGCTCATCGGTAGACGCGCCGAAGCGCAACCCGCCATCGACTACGCAATCGACGTCGCCTGCGCGGCGCTCTGCGCCGAGGCAATGGGCGCGATGATCGAACTGCAAAAGCTCACCGTCGAGTATCTAAAAACGCGCAAACAATTCGGTCGCCCCATTGGCATGAATCAAGCGCTGCAACATCGCGCGGTCGATATGTTGATGCATATCGAAATGTCGCGTTCGATGGCCATGGAAGCTGCAATGGCTGTCAACGAGCCCGACGCCAACGCGCGCGCAAAGGCAATTTCTGCCGCAAAGACGCTCGTGGGTCAGGCCTGCCGATTCGTAGGTCAAAGTGCGGTACAGCTTCATGGCGGCATTGGCGTCACCGACGAGATCAACGTCTCGCATTACTTCAAGCGACTCACCATGATTAACCTGACATTCGGCGACAGCGACTGGCATCTCGCGCGCTATGGCGAATCACTGCTTGAGACGCGCCCGTAGCTCGTACGAATTGGCGGGATCGCCGCAACGCATCGACGACTTCCGCAACGCATGAATCGACGCATGGCGAGCTCACGACCCAAAACTTGATCTCAAACAGTCGTCCGACTCAACACTCGCTTGCACCGCGACGTATATGAACAGCTTTGCAAGCGTTAGCCTAATTAAACCTGTGACATAGAGACGATAACTCAAGTATTAAAAATACTATAAAAGCGATGTAATATGATGGAAAATGCGGCATAAGAGCAAAAAGCCAAATAGTCGGCGGCTTATGCGCACTCGCTCACGAAGCGCCGCTCATAAAACCACCACCCACAAC
>JAAFJI010000292.1 GCA_013298045.1 Betaproteobacteria bacterium | reverse complement strand
CTCGCCTGTGCTGGTGCGAGTCTGGCCCAGGCACCCGCGCAGCCCAACTCAGCCGGTACGGAGGCTGCCAAACCGCCGCAACTTCAGGAAACCGCGCCGGATCGGCACACGGTGACGAAGGGCGACACACTGTGGGGAATTTCCGGGAAGTTCCTCAAACAGCCGTGGCGCTGGCCCGAAGTGTGGGGGATGAACAAGGATCAAATCAAAAATCCCCATCTGATTTATCCCGGTCAAGTCGTGGTGCTAGATCGCAACGCCCCGGGCGGACCGCGTCTGATGATCGAAGATGCCTCGGCGATGCCGCGTGGCGGGGTGGTTCGACTGTCGCCGCAGGTGCGCGGTGAGGCGCGCGAAGCGCAACCGATAATTAGTATCAATCCCGAAGATATCGAGCCGTTTACCGTCCGAAATCTTGTAATCGGTGCCGAAACGCTGGCCGACGCGCCGCAAATCGTGAAAGCGCAGACCGAGCGGGTGGCGATGTCGACCGGCGACACGTTTTATGCGGTCGGAGTCAAGACCGAAATGGGCAAGGGCTTCCAGCTTTTCCGTCGCGGACGCGAGCTACGCGACACGAGTCTGCCTGCGCGACCTTGGTACAAATGGCGTCACAACGAACCCGATCCGCAAATCATCGGCTACGAAGCCGAATATCTGGGCGACGCGAAGCTGCTAAACGAAGGCGATGTCGCGAAGTTTGAAGTCGTAAGCGTGCGCCAGGAAATCCGCGTTGGCGACTATCTCATTCCGATTCCGCCAATCGAGCAACCGCGCTACATCCCGCGCGCCCCCGACGCGCAAATTGACGCCGTGGTGATGACCTTGCCAACAGGCGTACAAGAGGCGTCGAAGACTTCGGTGGTGACGCTCAATCGTGGCGCTAAGCACGGGCTTGAGCTTGGACACGTGCTTGCAATCTATAAGCCGGCAGCGCCATTTGCCAATCCTCGCTACAAAGAATCGACCCTTAACTGGATCCCACTCTGGCCCAAACAACCGAGTAGCGATCCGGTTACCCTCTCGGTGCCGGAAGAGCGCGTCGGGCTCGTGTTCATCTACCGCGTGTTCGATCATGTCGCATACGGACTGGTGATGAATAGTGGGCGCGAGCCGATTTTGGTTGGTCATCGCTTGCGCAATCCGTAGCCACCATCGCTGCATAAAACAGGGCACCGCAGGGTGCCCTTTGTTTTTCTTTCGGGAGAATTGATCCATGCCTGTGCATACCGATGACGCTTTGTTTTTGCGCCTGTCTCTCACTCGCGGGGTCGGGGCGCGCACCGCACACAAGCTGCTTTCGACGTTGGGTGGCGTGCGGCAAGTCTTCGACGCGAGCGAGTCGCTGCTTGCAAAAGCGGTTGGCGAGAAGCTCGCGGCTGTCCTTCACGCCGCGCCGGACGGCACCATGCAGACGCAAATCGACGACGCGCTTGAGTGGCTTCAGCACCCAGCGCACCATCTGCTGAGCTGGTCGCACGCCGCCTATCCGCAAGCCTTGCTTGAAAGTGGGGACGCACCCATTGTTCTCTACGCCAACGGCTTGCTCGACATTTTCGAACGGCCCGCCGTCGCGATCGTTGGGTCGCGCAATTGCTCGCAAGGCGGTGCCGACGCTGCGGAGGCGTTTGCCGAAGCGCTTGCAAAAAGCGGTGTGGCGATTGTCTCTGGACTCGCGCTTGGGATCGACGCTGCGGCACACACCGGCGCCCTGCGCGTCGGCGCTAAGAGCGCCGGCACAATAGCGGTGATCGGCACGGGCATTGATCGCATTTATCCGGCGCGCAACAAAACGCTCGCACATTCAATTGCTGAAACCGGTTTGATCGTCTCCGAATATGCGCTTGGTACGCCGCCACTGGCTGAGAACTTTCCGCGCCGCAATCGCATCATCAGCGGTTTGTCGCGCGGCGTTCTCGTCGTCGAAGCCTCGATGCAATCGGGCTCACTGATCACCGCGCGACTCGCGGGCGAGCAAGGCCGCGAAGTGTTCGCGATTCCGGGCTCAATTCACTCCACCTTTCACAAGGGCTGTCACTATCTCATCAAACAGGGGGCGAAGCTTGTTGAAACCGCGCAAGACATTCTTGAGGAGTTGAACATCGATGGCGCGACTGCGCGCGGCGCTTCTGAAGGTGATACGGCGTCTAAGCCGAGCGTCACAGGCCTGCTTGCCCATATTGAACACGAGCCGATCGATATCGATTCGCTGGTCGTGCGCAGCGGCTTGGGCGTAGAGCAAGTGGTCACCGAACTCACCATGCTCGAGCTTGCCGGAGACGTCGAGTCGCTCGCCGGCGGGCGCTGGCAAAGACGCGGCTAAGCGAGCGCTCGCACCCTCGTGAAGAGCGATTGCTCGTACTCGCGCCAAACTTTGTGGTTACACTAAAAAAATGAGTAAGACATTAGTTATTGCAGAAAAACCGTCGGTCGCCACCGATATTGCGAAGGCACTTGGGGTTAAAAAAGACGGGGATCACTTTGAGAGCGACGAGTATGTGATCTCGTCGGCGGTCGGGCATTTGGTTGAAATCGGCGAACCTGAAGAAGAGGAAGTCAAGCGCGGCAAGTGGACGTTTGCGAAGCTTCCGGTGATTCCCTCGCATTTTGAATTGAAGCCGATCGAGAAAACGGCGGATCGGCTGCGCCTGCTCACGAAACTCATCAAACGCAAAGACGTCACGGCGCTTGTAAACGCTTGTGACGCGGGTCGCGAAGGCGAATTGATCTTTCGTTTGATTCAACAACATGCGAAGGCGAAACAGCCGGTCAAACGTTTGTGGTTGCAATCGATGACGCAAACTGCGATTCGCGATGGCTTTGCGAAGCTGCGTAGTGACAAAGAGTTGCAAGGGCTTGCCGATGCCGCGCGTTGTCGTTCGGAAGCCGACTGGTTGGTGGGTATCAACGGCACACGAGCCATGACCGCGTTCAACACAAAGAGCGGTGGTTTTCATTTGACGACTGTCGGTCGTGTGCAAACGCCGACGCTTGCGATCATGGTCGAACGCGAAGAGAAAATTCGCAAGTTCAAACCGCGTACGTATTTCGAAATTCACGCGTTGTTCGACGCCAAGGCCGGCCAATATCCTGGTCGCTGGTTCGATGAGAAATTCAAAAAAGGTGACGACGAGCACGCACGCGCTGAACGCATTTTCGATAGTCCGGACGCGAAAAAGCCCGACGCCGAAGCGCGCGCCAAAGCGATTGCCGCAAAGTGCCTCGGAAAACAAGGCGTCGTCGAAGAAGAGAGCAAACCGACCACGCAAGCACCGCCGCTGCTCTACGACCTCACGAGTTTGCAGCGCGAAGCGAACTCGCGCTTCGGTTTGTCCGCGCGCACGACGCTCTCGCTCGCACAAGCGCTTTACGAGAAACATAAAGTGCTCACGTATCCACGTACCGACGCGCGGGCGCTGCCGGAGGACTACGTAAAAACCGTTTCGCAAACACTCGAAGTGCTCGAAGAGACGAATCGCTACGGCAGTTTCGCGCGCGAAATTCGTAACAAGAAATATGTGAAGCCTGCGAACAAGCGCGTGTTCGACAACACGAAGATTTCCGATCACTTCGCGATCATCCCGACGCTGCAATTGCCGAAGGCGCTAAACGAGCTCGAAGAGAAGCTCTACGATCTCGTCACGAAACGCTTCCTCGCGGTGTTTTTTCCGTCGGCGGAATTTCAGCAAACGACGCGCATCACGCGCGTTGAAGGCGAGGCGTTCAAGAGCGAAGGCAAAGTGCTCGTCAACGCGGGTTGGCTCGCGGTGTACGGCAAAGAAGTCGATTCCGAAGAGACGGGCAATTTGATGCCGGTCGGCAAAGACGAAAAGCCGAAAG
>JAAFJI010000291.1 GCA_013298045.1 Betaproteobacteria bacterium | reverse complement strand
TGGCAATAACAGCATGATCTCTGCTCGCGTGCTCGAGCACAAACCTTCTGCAGTACGACCATTCGACGACGTGAAGGCCCAGGTGACGGCCCAGCTCCAGCGTCGCGCTGCCAGCGAAATGGCGGCGCGCGAAGGTGCTGAGAAGGTCAAGGCTGCCGCCGGAGGAGATGTTGCTGGGCTCAATTTTGGCCAAGTGCAAAAGCTCACGCGTCAGGCAAGTTTGCCCGGCGTCAATGCAGCGCTCGCGAAGCTCGTGTTTGCGGCAGACGCGAGCAAGGGCGTTGTCTACACCGGTGCCGCGACCGATGCGGGTGGCTACAGCGTCGTGCGCGTTGTGAAGGCGCTGGCGGCGGAAACCGCAAGCGACGAAAAACTCAAGGGCATTGCGCAGCGCCTGGTCGGACAAAGTGGAGCCGACATCAGCAATGCTTATCTCACGGCGCTCAAGGATTCGATCAAGGTTGAAATCAAGAAGGGCGTCACGGTCGCGAAGAAAGACGACTTAGGGGCTGCGGCGGGCGATACGAAGGGCGCTGGGGCTAAGCCGTAGGCGCGGTTTACGGTAGATGCACTGCGTATAATGCTGGTTTTGCGAGGATCAAAAATGCGCGTTCGCGCCAAAGCGCTCACCTTTGACGACGTATTGCTCGTCCCCGGCCAATCGAGTGTGCTCCCCCGCGATGTAGAACTCGGCTCGCAGCTCACCCGATCAATCAGACTGAATTTGCCGCTCGTGTCCGCCGCGATGGACACGGTGACCGAGTCGCGCCTGGCAATCGCCATCGCCCAGGCTGGCGGTGTCGGCGTTATCCACAAGAACTTGCCCGCAAAGCAGCAGGCGCTCGAAGTCTCGCGGGTAAAGCGCCACGAATCCGGCGTACTTAAAGACCCGATTACAGTCACGCCGAACTTAACCGTTCGCCAAGTGCTCGCCTTGAATCGCGAGCATCGCATTTCCGGCTTTCCAGTGCTTGAAGGCAACAAGCTCGTTGGGATCGTCACCAACCGTGACCTGCGTTTTGAGACAAACCTAGATCAACCGGTCGCAGCAATCATGACGCCAGCCGCGAAGCTGGTGACCGTGCGCGAGGGTGAGAGTATTGAGACCGCAAAGTCCCTCATGCACAAGCATCGCCTCGAGCGTGTGCTCGTGGTGAATAGTAGCTTTGAGCTTCGAGGCCTCATTACTGTTAAAGATATTCTTAAATCTACCGAGCACCCGAAAGCGTGTAAGGACGAGCTAGGACGGCTGCGCACTGGGGCGGCGGTGGGTGTAGCTGAAGGCACCGAAGAGCGCGTCGAACTGCTAGTCGCCGCTGGCGTCGATTTCCTCGTGATCGATACCGCGCACGGACACTCGAAGGGTGTTGTTGACCGCGTGCGCTGGGCGAAACAGCACTACCCGACCACCCAGATCATCGCGGGCAATATCGCAACCTCCGAGGCGGCGAAGGCGCTCGCCGACGCCGGTGCCGACGCCGTGAAAGTCGGGATCGGTCCCGGTGCGATTTGCACCACGCGCATCGTGACCGGCGTCGGCGTACCTCAAATTACGGCGATTGCCGATGTCGCGAGCGGACTCAAAGGCAGCGGCATTCCGTTGATCGCTGATGGCGGCATCCGCTTCTCGGGCGACATCGCCAAGGCGATCGCTGCTGGAGCCAACAGCGTCATGCTCGGCAGCATGTTCGCCGGCACGGAAGAGGCTCCCGGCGAGATCGTGCTCTACCAAGGGCGCAGTTATAAAAGTTTTCGCGGCATGGGTTCGCTGGGCGCAATGCAGCAAGGCAGCGCCGATCGCTATTTCCAGGACAGCGCGCCCAACAATCCAAACACGGCGAAGCTCGTGCCCGAAGGCGTTGAGGCGCAAGTTCCGTTTAAAGGTAGCGTCACCAACGTTATCTTTCAAATGGAAGGCGGTCTTCGCGCGTCGATGCACTACTGCGGCTGTGCAACGCTCGACCAAATGCGCGAGCGCGCCGAATTTACCGAAATCACCTCGGCCGGTATCCGTGAGTCGCATGTGCACGACGTGACGATCACGAAAGAGGCACCGAACTACCACGTTGAATAGCGCGTCAAACGCGGTATTCACATTTTCAGGAAACAGAATGACCCGACTCTTCACTTTCGCCGCGCTCGCCACTGCGTGCGTATTCAGTGCGCAAACATTTGCACAAGCCCCTGCGGCCACCGGAACTCCTAGCGGTGAGTTGACCGCTGCCAAGCGCGCGGAGATCAAATCGCTTCTGGAAATGACCGGTATCCGCGCTATCCCCGATCAAATTGCGGTGAATTCAGTGCAAAGCATGGTTGCGGGTGTGCGCCAGCTCGACCCCAAGTTTCCCGACAAGGGGTTCCAGCTGATGCGGGCTTCGATGGCCGAGACGCTCAATGCAAAGGTCGATGTGTCGGGTGGTCTGATTGAACAGGTCACGCTTGTTTACCACAACGCGTTTTCCGCTTCCGAAGTGTCGGAACTCGTTAAGTTCTATCAAAGTCCGGTGGGCAAAAAGATGCTTGCAACCCAGAGCAAAGTTAACGCGGAGACATTTCAGACCGCGATGAAATGGGCAGACGCGAACGGTGTGGAAATCGACCAGAAAATGGACGCAGCACTCAAGAAAGAAAATCTGAAACTACCCGATCCACCGAAAAACGGCGCTGCGCCGAGCGCGTCGAAGCCAGCCGCCGCGCCAAAAGCGCCTGCGAAGCCCGCCGAGGCACCACCCGCCAAGAAGTAGCTTTACGCAAGGGCCCGCGAGGGCCCTTCGTATTTGCGACCCAGCTGTCTCTCGTACTTTTTTCTATTGAACAACGACAACCGAACATCCTTATGTCACGCGGCATCCTTATCCTAGATTTCGGCTCGCAGGTCACTCAGCTCATTGCTCGTCGCGTACGCGAAATGGGCGTCTATTGCGAACTGCACCCGAACGACGTCAGCGACGACTTCATTCGCGACTACAACCCGGAAGGCATCATCCTTTCGGGTTCTCACGCCAGCACCTATGAAGCGCACGACCTGCGCGCGCCCGCGAGCGTGTTCACCCAAGGCGTACCCGTGCTCGGCATTTGCTATGGCATGTTCACGATGACCGTGCAGTTGGGCGGCAGCGTGGACGCAAGCGATCATCGCGAATTCGGTCATGCCGAGGTGCGTGCGCATGGGCACACGAAGTTGCTTGAAGGGTTGCAAGACGCGCAAAGCGCTGACGGGCACGGTCTATTGCATGTGTGGATGAGCCACGGCGACAAAGTCACCGAACTGCCGGCAGGGTTCAAATTGATGGCCTCCACCGCGAATTGCCCGATTGCTGCGATGGCCGATGAGGCGCGCGGTTTCTATGCGCTGCAATGGCACCCGGAAGTCACGCATACAAAACAAGGCACGGCCATGCTGCGCCGCTTTGTACTCGAAGTGTGCAATGCGAAACCCACGTGGACGATGCCCAACTACATCGACACCGCGATCGCCAAAATTCGCGAACAAGTCGGAAGCGAAGAGGTCATTCTTGGGCTCTCAGGCGGCGTTGACTCAAGCGTCGCCGCTGCGTTAATCCATCGCGCCATTGGTAAACAACTCACTTGCGTCTTCGTCGATCACGGGCTGCTTCGTCTGAACGAAGGCGATATGGTCATGAAAATGTTCGCGGAGAACTTGGGCGTGAAAGTGATTCGAGTCGATGCTAGCGACCAATTCATGGGTCATCTCAAAGGTGTCACCGACCCCGAACAAAAACGCAAAATTATCGGACGCGAGTTTGTCGAAGTGTTCCAAGCGGAAGCGAAGAAATTGCCGCAGGCCAAATGGCTCGCGCAGGGCACGATCTATCCTGATGTGATCGAAAGCGCGGGCGCGAAGACTAAAAAAGCACAC
>JAAFJI010000289.1 GCA_013298045.1 Betaproteobacteria bacterium | reverse complement strand
CGCAACCCCTTGCCCGTCTCGGTCAGTGCGTTTGCTCAGCGAAGTCCGTAATTATGCCGAGCTTTTTAAGCCCGCGCAAGTCTCACTCCCCCTAAACCACCCAAAAATCGCACAAAAAATATGCAATCTCTGCGCAATTTTTAGGCGTCTTCCCTCTGGAAGTCGCACTGCGGCGTGGATTCGAAAAATCTTTTGAGAGTTTGCTCAAATCTCTCCGAAACACGGTTTCGCTCAACCAATGTTCTCAATTGACAGCTAAACCGCATATTGCCCCATGAAACATGGGAAAACAATCGGTTCACGAATACATCGAGCGCCTGTTTCTATGGCGTTTCGCCCAAAAACTATTGGGCGATCACAGGGAAAGCTTTAAGTCTTCGCTCTACGCTGCACCGGCTTCGCTTTTGCACGCGTCGCATGCTTCGCACTTGCGAGCGCACTAGCGTTCACAGGCACGCGTGCGGGCGCTTTCGGTTTTGTTTTGATTTGAATAACCTTGGCGCTCGCGGCTTTCGTCGCGGTTTGCGCAGCGATGAACGCACGAATCTCGGGATAGATGATGTTGCGCCAGCGGCTTCCGGAGAAGATGCCATAGTGACCGCATTTCTCGACGAGCAAATGCTTCTGTTGCGACTGTGGAATATTTGCGCAGAGCCCGTGCGCTGCATACGTCTGCCCCGGCAGCGAAATGTCGTCAAGCTCGCCTTCGACGGTCATCAACGCAATATCGCGAATCGCACTCGGTGACACGCGTTCGCCGCGCACTTCCATGACGCCGCGCGGCAGATGAAATTCTTGAAACACGCGACGCACGGTTTCCAGGTAATACGCAGCATCGAGATCGAGCACCGCGTTGTATTCGTCGTAGAACTTGCGATGAGCGTCTGCGTCGTCGGTGTCGCCCTTGAGCAAGTCAAGGAAGAATTCCCAATGCGATTTCGCATGACGCCCAGGATTCATGGCGACGAATCCATAGTGCTGCAAAAAGCCTGGATACACCCGACGCCCAAAACCCGCGTACTTCGCCGGCACGCGCGCGATCACGTTTTTCTCAAACCACTCAGGCGAATGTTTCGTTGCGTATTCGTTCACGCTCGACGCATGCACACGCGTATCGATCGGCCCACCCATCATCACCATGCTCTTTGGTCGCATCGGATCGTTGTTCGCGGCCATCAGGCTCACCGCGCACATCACAGGCACCGTTGGCTGACACACCGAAATCACGTGCACGTTCGGCCCGAGTTCGTGCAAGAAATCGATCACGTAGTGCACGTAATCATCGAGATGAAACAGGCCTTCCGACATCGGCACTTCGCGCGCATTTTTCCAGTCGGTGATAAACACCTCATGATGTTGCACAAGCGATTGCACGGTATCGCGCAAGAGCGTTGCAAAGTGGCCCGAGAGCGGCGCGACCAGCAGCACGCGCGGCTCATTCTTGCTGTTCACTTTCGCAAAACGCCGCAATTCGCAGAACGATTTCGTCGAAACGACCGATTCTTCGACCGCATGCGTTTTGCCATCGACGATCACCTCGTGAAGATCGAACGAGCGCTTCGGATAGTCCTGCATGAGCCGCAGCGTCATTTCGCTCGACGCGGCAAGCCAATCGTTCGGCGGTGTATCGCGCCATGGATTGCCCGCAGACTGCGCCCAATTCATTCCCATTTGCGCGGCGAAGCGCATGGGGGAGGCGAGAGATTTTTGAATTTCGTGGAAGGCGTACAGCATTTTTTATAGCGATGACGAGTGAGGAGTGACCGAACATCGTCCCTATGTCGTCATTCCCGCGGAGGCGGGAACCCAGACCGAGACGATGCCCGTGCGCGATCAGTCGGCGCGAATTCAGTGATGCCCGGTCTGGGTCCCCGCCTTCGCGGGGATGACAGAAGGGCGCTCACTTCGCAAGTTGGAATCAAATCGAATCCAACCCTCGCGCCAAGTCTTCCCTCAAATCTTCTTGTCCTTCAAGACCAACGGCGACACGAATGAGTGTATCGGTTATGCCTGCCGCATCACGCGCGGCTTGCGTCATTCTTGAATGCGTCGTGCTCGCGGGATGGGTGATTGTGGTTTTCACGTCGCCCAAATTGCCGGTGATCGACATGACTTTCGTGCTGTCGATGATTTTCCAGGCGTCGGCTTTCGTGCCTTTCACGTGAAACGACAACACGGCACCACCGCCGGATTGCTGCTGCTTTGCCCAATTAAATTGGGCATGCGAAGGCAAAAACGGGTAATTCACTTTATCTATTTTTGGATGCTCAACAAGCCATTCTGCAAGGCGTAGCGCGTTCTCGCTATGCGCGCGCATACGAATCGGCAATGTTTCGAGCCCTTTGAGCAATACCCATGCGTTGAACGGAGCAAGAGATGCGCCTGTCGTGCGCAAAAAGTTGTAAACGGTCTCTTTGCACATCTGCTTCGTGCCGACGATTGCGCCGCCCATCACGCGGCCTTGGCCGTCGAGATGTTTCGAGGCCGAATGAATCACCACGTCCGCGCCGAGCGCGAGCGGCTTTTGCAGAATCGGCGTGCAAAAACAATTGTCGACGACGAAAGTCGCGCCGACCTTGCGACACATCTCGGCAATCGCCGCAATGTCGAACACTTCGCACATCGGATTCGACGGTGTCTCCAAAAACACGAGCTTCGTTTTCGGCGTCGCTGTGATCGCATCGCGCCACGCATCGAGCGAGGTGCTGTTCACAATCGTCGTGGTCACGCCGAATTTGCCCATCACCGGCGGGCCGAACACGTTCAAGGTCGAGCCGAACACCGAACCGCTGGTCACGATGTGATCGCCCTGCGCGCAGAGGCTCATCGCGAGCGTTGTGATCGCGGCCATGCCGGTCGCCGTTGCAATCGATGCCTCCGCGCCTTCGAGCGCCGCGAGCCGTTGCTCGAACATATCGACCGTTGGATTCGTGAAGCGCGAATAGATGTAGCCCGGCTCCTCGCCCGTGAAGCGCTTCGCCGCCATCTCGGCCGATTCATGCACGAAGCTCACCGTCGGAAACAACGCCTCCGAATGCTCATTGAACGACGTACGCATCCCGCCCGCGCGAATCGCGAGGGTGTCGGGGGAGAGTTTGTCGTTGTTGTTCATTTTCGTTTTACGTTGTGCGTTTCGTGTCGGGCGTAGGGTGCGATCCTATCGCACCCAAGTTGATACCAACCGTTGTTGATAAAGGAATGATGCTTCGCATCGGTGGGTTACAAGGTGCGATGGGATCGCACCCTACGGTAAATCACGATGCGGTCCATGTTTCTTGTCGTGGTCCCAGAAAAAATGAACGCCGCGTTTGTCGCCCGAGGTATCAACAAATGTTCCGGTTAAAAAACCCTCGTACAAATTCCAATCGGCTAGGCAGTCAACGCGCAGCATTCCATCGCTATCGACGTCCACGGATCGAATCAAAAACTCTACGCGGTGTGACGTTTCATATCCGCAAAATGTCATTCCGGGAGTTGGAACTCCATTGATCGGCGTAACGCGAGCGACATAAGCGTACTGCCCTCTGCCAATCGCTTTCGGCTCACCGATTTGTTCGAAGACTTTGAATGTTGCCATCGATTTACCCATGACGAGGTGCAATCGGGTCGCACCCTACGGAAACTCGCGAAGCGGCGTTTTCTTCGTTTGTGTTCCAACGAAAAACGCAACTACCGACAACGGAATCGCGACAAAAGAGCCGAAGAGAGTGCCGACTTCGGCCCAACCGCCAGAGCTCGGATCAGAGGACAACGCCAAATAGAGAGTAACTGGTGGTACGACGATGGCAAGCGCGGCACCAAGCCATCGATTCGGAACGAGTCGAGTGCATACGAACCCGATCAACACCGAAACGATGATCAAAACCGCCCAAACGAAAACAGCGAGCTCCACTACTGATCC
>JAAFJI010000293.1 GCA_013298045.1 Betaproteobacteria bacterium | reverse complement strand
AACAGCGTGAGCACGTGTTGGAGCATCTGGTGTTGGCCCCAGCCAATTGCCTCAGCAAAGTAATCGAAAAGCGGCGGAAAAAGACTATAAACAATGACCGAGAGCGAAATAAGCCCTGGAAACAGAATTCCCTCGAGCCAGGACTTGCGGGACGACTCCCAATCAATCACGTAGGAAACGATCGTCACGACCAAATACACCATGCCTGCCAATAGCCAGAGCAAACGAAACGTTTTCCACGCCAGCGCATCGTCGACGAAAAAAAGCGCGATCAATCCTACGGATGCAGCAATCTGAATCAGCGGCATCAGGAAAATGGTGAACCACAAGAACACCATCGCCCAGGAGCCCATGTTTGGATGCGCTGCGGCGTTGCCCCATAAGTGCCTGAACACGCCTGTGATTTGTACATTTCCGCGCGCCCATCGCACACGCTGCTTCCATAGCCCCACTAGGTCATCCGGCTCTTCAGCGTAAACGATCGCGTGCGGCTCAAAGATTGCTTTACGACCCCGCATCTGCGTACGAAACGTTGTGAATGTGTCCTCCGCGAGTGTTTCAGAAAATATCTGGCCCCCGATAGCCACCATGTTTTCGCGCGAATGCAGCTGCGCACCGCCGGATAAGCAGGCCAAGAAACCGAGCACGTTTTGGGCGCGGCGCGACCCACCGGTTGCGGTGACGTACTCAAAGGTGACGAACCTTTGTACGTAGTTAGGGTGTTGACTACCCTCTTTGATGTAGGCGGTTACGGCGCCAATCTCTGGATCGGTCAGATGGCGTGCCATGCGTTTGAGCGAGTCGCGCGTATAGATTACGTCGGCGTCCATGATGAGCACCGCCTCTGTCCAATCGCTCAACCACAGCACGTCCAAGCCATAGTTGAGTGTATGAGCCTTGCCCTCGCCGCCTGCAACGCGTCGAATATGGACTACGTTGCCAGGGTACTCTTTGCTTTTCTCGATCGCGATGTTCGGTGTTTCATCCGACGACCCGTCATCGATGAGGTAGACCCGAAGCGCGTCGCGCGGATAGTCGAGCGCCATCAACCGATCGATTGTTAGCCCGATGACTGCTGCCTCGTTCCACGCAGGAATAAGCACGCTGATACGCGGTAAGTACGGTCGGGTTTTCTCAGCATGAGAGTGGAAATAAGATAGCGCGACCAACAAAAATTGAAACAGCCCGGCAAGCACAGGCAAAGTGCCCTGCAAAACGAGCACCACGAGGATACCCGTGAAAAACGCACTGGCAGAAAGGTAGTCCATTTCGATGCTCAAGGCAGCCAAGCGCGTGGTAGCGCTACGGCGGCAGCGACGCCCAGCGTCCAGCTGTGCTCCGAGACATTCGAATCGCGCTGCAGGTTCATCTGGAACCCCCGGGCGAGCGGGACGTTGAGGGCAACGAACCAGGCGTTTGTTTTTGCCGCCGCGTCACGCTGAAACTGAGAGCGCAGCTGGTATTGCCCGACTGGCACATTGACCAACACGGTATGTTTTGATCCGCTTTGACCTAAGGTGCGCGATGAAAACGCTTGCGCTGAAACGCGCTCCTGAGACCAGCCTAGTCGCGCGACGAGCGTTGTCTCCGAGGTCTTCGATCCGCCGTCAGAAACGAACAGCGTCAGTCCAGAATCCAACGATCGCGAAAATGCATAACCCAGTCCGCCGGAGATTGTGCGGCGAGTTAGTTCGGTCGGGCCATCAATGCGCAGCGCGACATTAGCTCGGATCGCCGGCGACACGGCGTCGGAGGCCTCGGCAATGACAAGGTAGCCACTTTGTTGGCTGGGTCGATCCCTCAGTTCGGCGCGCCATCGCCAGGCGAGCGAACCGGGTGTAAATGCACTCTGCTCTGCGTAAACGATATTCGCAATTTCGTTGACGATTGTGTCAGTCGCGATCGGCTGTTGCGTAGTAGCAGTGCGCGCCGCGCCTATGCGCAACGTGGTACGTGCGCTCTGTAGCAGCGTCCATTGAGCGGAGAATGTCGTCGTGTCGTGAACCGACGAAGTGCGGCGAGCGATTTCAAGGTTCAATCGATGTTGCTCGGTTGCAGCAAGCAATTCGAGCTCCCTTTGCGCATCGGCTTGTAGCGGATCAATACTAAGAATTCGTTGCAAACGCCGCTGTGCGGACATGAGTCGCATTTCCGCCCGCTCAATTTGAGCTACGCCGAGCTCTGCCTCTGTGCGCATGCCATCACTTGCATCGCCGAGTGCGAGAAGTTTTTCATAGCGGTACAGAGCCTCCTCAAACTGCCAACGCCATCGCAGCACGCGCGCTAAGCTCAAATTTGCCGCAGCATTGTTCGGCTGTCGTTTCAAGAGCTCTCGATAGATATCTTCCGCTTTGAGCAAAGCCCCCGACCACTCAAAGGTCACTGCCAGTTCAAGAGTCGCGCGGAAGTCGTCTTCAGGAGCATTCGAGCGCGCGCCACTAAGTAAGGCAATGGCGCGCGCGAAATCGCCGTTTCCTCGGGCCTCAATCCCCGCACGCAACGCCTCCTCCAAAGTCAGCGCAGAGCTTGCGCTGACGACAGCCGAGACAACAAGACAGCCCACCGCTAACAACTGGGCGAGCAGGCTCACAAAAACACGAAGCCGTGATTGCGCGATCAGGCGACAAACAGGCAGGTATGTACGAACGTTGTTTCGGTGACCGTCCGACGAGGCGCAAGCGACCATCTTATGGGTGCGTTATGAGGTGCGGCACATGTTAACGTTGATCGCCTGGTTTCGACTTGGCGCTGCCATCGCTGCGTAGCCGTAAGGGCCCTGGCGTGGTGCCCGCCTTAGTTTGCGCGGACGTGCATTGCGCTACCCAATACAAAGGCGAGCAGCGGTTCACGAGCCTCGCCGAGGCGCGCTCTGGCGACGCGCGTTACGACGCATTCAGACCCCGCATTGTTTGCGGCAGGATCCCGACCGCAGCGTTTGCCGCGCGGCGTGGGCAGTTAACTGACGACGCTGAGCAAACCACTCCCCGCGACCCCACCAATGTGACCAACTAGAGTCAACCGATGGGTGTTTTCGGAAGTGTCGATGGTGCGCCCAACCGGCGGGCGGGTCGGCTACGAAGCAGAGGCACCGTACGGGCTCGCGCGCACAGACGCGCGGGGTGCGAAAGCGCGTGCGGCGGGGCTATCTCCGAAGGCAATCTTGCGAGCCGATCCATCGGTGGGAAAGATCAAGCTCGATTCGGAAACGACGCTTTCCGGGATACTCGCTGCGGCGTGGGAATACAAACTCGGCAACCGCTGTGCGATCGAGTGGATTCTCGATCAGTACAAAGAGAAGAAGCCAAAAGACCCGACGATTCGAGAAAAATTCGATACCTATCGCTTTGCCGATTACAAAGACGAGGTGATTGATTTGCTGAAGAGGGTGACCACCGTGAGTGTCGAGACCGTTGCGATCACCGACGCGATGAGATCGGTAAAGCGGTAGATGGCACCGTGAAATGTTGATGAACCTACGCAGCTAATCCCGAAAGCTCGCTCGCGGATTTGTACGATCCGCTCACGATGCCACCCGATTTGTTGAAAGCACACCAAAAGCTCGACGCGGCGGTGGACGCGGCGTATTACCTTTCACACGCCACCGACGGCGCGAAGAAAACCTGGAAATCGGACGCCGAGCGGGTGGCGTTTCTTTTCGCGCTCTACCAAAAGTTCACGAGCCTGTTGCCGAGCGATGCGCCGAAAAGAGCGAAACGCGCGCCGAAAGCGGCTGCGCATAAGTGAACGGGAGTGCGCGTCGTGCAGGAACATAGCGTAGGCAGCAGCGCACGTAGCGTTGAGAGATTGCCAATCGCCAGTGCAACAAGATAAAAAAA
>JAAFJI010000029.1 GCA_013298045.1 Betaproteobacteria bacterium | reverse complement strand
CTCAGCGGGCGTGAAGCGAACCCAGCGGTTCAATTCGGAGCCGGCGGAGGTCATGCCGAATCCCCATTGCTGTCATCCCCGCGAAGGCGGGGACCCAGACCGAGAGCTGGTTGACAAATCCCATTTTGTTCTTCGGGTACGTGTTGCCCGGACTGGGTTCCCCCTTGCCGGGCGCACTCGCGCAAGCATGCGCGAGTCGTTCCGGCGGCGGATCGCACGCGATCCGAAACCCCGCCTACACCCTTCGCGGGGATGACAGATAGGTGCGACGAGTCAGAGTTCATCTAAACACCCGCTTCACATAAATCTGTATCACCTCACCGAGCATCACGAGCCCGATAATCGCAATGCTGATCCCCGCCACGAAATCGTAGTCGTAGCGTTGAAACGCGGAGAAGAGTGTGCCGCCGATACCGCCCGCGCCGACGACGCCAACGATCGTCGAATGCCGCAAATTCGAATCGGTTTCATACGCCACAAATCCGATGAAACGATTCATTACCTGCGGCACGACGCCGAAGATGATCGTGTTCATGAACGATGCGCCAGTTGCGCGAATCGCTTCGATCTGTTTCTTGCTGATTTCTTCGATGGCTTCTGCGAGCAGTTTCGCAACGAAGCCCACGCTCGCGACCGTGAGCGCGATCACGCCCGCAAGCGCACCGAAGCCCACCGCTTTCACCGCAATGATCGCGACGATCACCGGATGAAACGTGCGACACAAAATGATGATCACGCGCACGGGCCAGGTGATAAAGGCGGGCATCAGATTACGTGCGGAGAGCACTGAGAGCGGGATTGCAATCAGCGTTCCGAAGAGCGATGCGAGAAACGCGATTTGCAGCGATTCCAACAGTCCCGGCAACAAATCGCTTTTAGTGAAATTCGGCGGGAAGAAGCCAGAGAGAAATTTCGTGCCGTAGCCGATACCGCGTTCGATGCGTTCGAGCGAAAGCCCGAGCGTCGCGGCGGCGTAGATGACGTAGACGATCAATGCGACGTACGCGAGTCGTTTCCAGATTGAGATGCGGAAGAAATCGGCGCGGGTGACGACGCCTGAGGCGGTCATACGGTAGGGGCGCGCTTGCGCGCGAAACGGCAATTGCGATCAGCATCGTCCACGATAGATGACAGGCTTTTCGCGCGCAAGCGCGCTCCTACCGTGGCGCGAGCTGCTTGCACGCTCGATGGTAGGAAAAACATCACGTCGCTAGCCAATCCTCACCCCCATAAATTCTCTTGAGGATTTCACCATCCAATCCCTCAGGCGCACCGTCGTACACCACTAGCCCACCGCTCATACCAACGATTCGCTCGGCAAACCGCTGCGCGAGCTGCACTTGATGAATATTGATGATGACCGGAATATTGTTCTCGCGCGCGAGATCGCGCATGAGCTCCATGATTTCCACTGAAGTCTTCGGATCGAGCGACGAGGTCGGTTCATCCGCGAGCAAGAGCCCCGGTGATTGCATCACAGCGCGACAAATGCCAACCCGTTGACGCTGCCCACCCGAGAGTTCATCGGCACGACGATTCGCGAAATCCGCAAGCCCCACGCGTTTCAACAAATCGAATGCGCGCTGGATGTCTGCATCCGAAAACGCACGACGAAACGCAGTCCACGCGGACACGTAGCCCAAACGCCCGGAGAGCAAGTTCTCCATTACCGTCAAACGCTCAACTAAGTTGTACTCCTGAAACACCATGCCGATGCGGCGGCGCGCAGCGCGCAATGCCGAGCCGCTCAATTTCGCAAGGTCTTGGTTCTCAAAAAGTATTTCGCCCGAGGTGGGATCGATCAGCCGGTTGATGCATCGAATGAGCGTCGATTTCCCCGTACCCGAAGGCCCGATGATCGCCGTGATTCCTGTGCCGCCGATGTCGAGCGAGATGTCGCGCAAGACCGGCTTACCTTGAACGTATTCCTTAACGAGGCGTTTGATGCTAAGCGTGCTCATGAGCGTTGCGGCGTGTGCGAGAGGTCGTTTGTGCCGCGCGCGTACTTACAAAGCACACGCCGCAAGGACAAGATGACGTCACGCTTGAGCGCTAGGACGTCTCTCCCGTTGGTCGCTAAGACGCGAAGCTCAGGCAATTACTCTCTCCAAACAGGTGTGCAGTAGTAGTGCGGTTTGTTGCTAGCGGATTGTTAGCGGATTGTTAGCGGATTGATGATCGCAAAGCTTTGCGTCCTCGCCCCTAAGGGGCATCGTCCTAGCGCGAGGCGCGTCGTCATCTCGTCCTTCGCGCGCAGCGCGATCGCTATTTCTTCTTAGCTGCCGCCTCACGCTCCGCTTCTTTCTGATACGCCGCCTTACCAAACGATTCGCCTCCGGCTGCTGCGACTGCGCGCACAGGCTCCCAAGTCGTTTTGTAATTGATCGGGAAGAAACGATCCGCGCCGTCGAACGCTTTTTTCATCTCGTCGTTGAAGCGATATTCGTAGAAACAGCCGGTGATCTTGTCCGCGAGTTTCGGATCGAGATCGTGCGCGTGCGCGAAGCTCGATGTTGGGAATTTTTTGCTGCGATAGACGATGCGGAAGTCGTTCGCGTTCACCTGTCCGCGACGCACCATGCGCTCGTACACGTCGCTTGCAACAGGTGCCGCGTCGTAGTCGCCTTTGAGCACGCCGAGCACAGATTGATCGTGTTTGCCAGAGTAAACGACCGTGTAATCCTTATCCGGCGTTACACCTTCGGCCGGGAAGAGCGCGCGCGGTGCCATGTTGCCGCTGTTCGATGAGGGCGACGTGTGTGCGACTTTTTTGCCTTTGAGGTCGGCGACTTTCTGGATGCTGCTGCCGGCTTTGGTGAGCACGATCAAGTTGTAGCCCTGAAAGTCTTTCTCGAAACCTTTCACCGCGAACGGCACCGCACCGGCAACGTTCACCGCAAACGCCGTGGGTCCAGTCGAGAAACCTGCAACATGCAAGCGCCCGGAGCGCATCGCTTCAATTTCTGCGGCATTGCTTTGCACTTGGAAGAACACGACTTTTTTGTCGGTGCATTTCGCGAGATGCGCGGTAAACGGCGCGAAGATTTTTTCGTACACCGCCGGATCTTCCACTGGCGTGTACGCCCACACCAGCGTGCTCGGGTTTTTCCACTTCTTCGAGTCTTTCGGCAGGTCGGCGACCAGATCGCTGTTTTCGTCGCAATAATTTTGATCAAGCTCGCCGCGATTTTTGCAAGCGTTTTGTGCCAAAACCGAATTCGCCATGAGCGCCGCACAAACGGTCGCGCTCAATACCCCGAGTAGCGTTTTCATGAGTGTCTCCTCTATACGTCGTTTGTGGCGCAAATACGCCGTTTCGCTCAGTATAGAGAGTTCGCAAGCGCCGCCGATTCGTACAATCCCGATGAATTGAAGCAAGAGTAGCGCGCGACGAGTGCGTTGAAAACACCATGAACATTTCAGTGATTGTGTTGGCGGCCGGTAAAGGCACACGAATGAAATCGCGTTTGCCGAAGGTGTTACAGCCGCTGGCAGGCAAGCCACTGCTGGCGCATTCTCTGGCGAGCGTGGCGGCGCTTAAACCCGCGAAGACGGTGGTTGTGATCGGACATGGTGCCGATGAAGTCAAGGCTGCGTTCGCCTCGGACGCTTCTTTGGACTTCGTCGTTCAATCGCCGCAAAACGGCACCGGTCACGCGACTGCGGTCGGCATCGCGCCGATTGCCGATAGCGGCGTGACGCTTATCGTCTCTGGCGATACTCCACTTATCAAACCTGAAACGCTTGCGAACCTCGCAGCACTCGCCAACGAAAAAACCTTTGCGCTACTTACTTGTGTCGTCGCCGACCCGACAGGTTACGGACGTATCGTGCGAGACGCTGGGGGCGAAGTAATCAAAATCGTCGAGCACAAAGACGCGCTTGCGGCGAACGATCAAGCCACGCTCGCGATTCACGAGATGAACACGTCGATCATGGTCGCGCCGACGGCCTGGCTGCGCGACGCGCTCACCAAACTCACACCGAAGAACGCGCAAGGTGAGTTGTACTTAACCGGTGTGATCGCAATGGCCGCCGTCGATGGACTAAAAATCGCAACGGCGAGTGTCGAAGATGAAACCGAAATCGCAGGCGTCAATGACAAAATTCAACTCGCCGCGCTCGAATGTGCGTATCAACACAAGATCGCCGAATCGCTGATGGGCGACGGCGTCACCGTTGTCGATCCGCACCGGATAGACGTTCGTGGAAAGCTCAGCTGTGGAAGCGATGTCTTCATCGATGTCAACTGCGTGTTTGAGGGCGATGTCACGCTAGGTGACAACGTGAAGATCGGGGCGAACTGCGTGATTCGCGACGCCAAGATTGCAGCCAATGCGGTGATTCACCCGATGAGCCACCTTGAGGGTTGCGTCGTTGGCGAAGGCGCACTGGTTGGACCATTTGCCCGCCTTCGCCCAGGTGCCGAGCTAGCTCAGGATGTGCACATCGGTAACTTTGTAGAGGTGAAAAATTCAACGCTTGCGAAGGGCGCGAAGGCAAATCATCTCGCGTACCTGGGCGACGCAAAGGTCGGCGAGCGTGTGAACTACGGCGCGGGCTCGATCACCGCGAATTACGACGGCGCGAATAAACATAAAACGACGATCGAAGCCGATGTTCATATCGGCAGCAATTGCGTACTCGTCGCGCCGGTCACGATCGGTGCTGGCGGCACTGTGGGCGGCGGCAGCACGGTGACTAAGAGCACAGACCCGGGCGCGCTCACTGTCGGTCGCGCGAAGCAGATATCCATCGCTAACTGGAAGCGACCGCAAAAGGCGAAGAAATAGCGATTCGCTTTATTGCCTCAGTAAATATCAATTTAAGATCAATAAAACGTCATATCGACCCGACATTTTTTTGCGAATCTCGCTTTTATTATGAGGCAGCCCGCGCTTTTGTTGCACGCCGCAAAAAGCGAACACAGTACGAACCGTCGATTCAGCGCGTTTGTCGCTCAAAAAATTTCCAAATCGCCGCCGATGCGTCGGGTCCTTTTGCATCGTTGAAGGGAAACTGCGCGTCGCCGCCGCTCCACGCGTGCGCGAGTCCGTGAATGCGTATACCGCGCACGACGATGCGACCGGCACGTTCAAGATCGACTTGTGCGTAACCGCGTGCGCTGTTCTCTGAATCGGCCTCCACCGTTTTGCCCTCGTACTTGAGCTGATCGGCATCTGGCCCACGCTCAAAGAGCGTCGCCCAGGTTTTCACAAGCGCCGTGCTGTTTCGTTCGTGCACCCGGGTGTCTTCATCGCCGTGTATCACGATGAGCGGCGGTGGCATCACGTTATGTTTCGACCAGTATGCGGAGGCGAGCGCTTCACGATCAACCCGCACGCCGCGCTTCATAGCAATTACGGCGCTTGCAATACTGGGCGATGCGAGCGGCGGCAAGCCCGAATGCATCGCGACTGCGGCAAACTGTTCGGGGTAATGAAACGCGAGCAATCCTGCGAGCGCCGCGCCGGAGGAGAGTCCGGCGACGTAGACGCGGCTCGCGTCGCACTTTGTCTGTTGGAACGCGATCTCGATCATTTCGCGGACGATCGCGCACTCGCCCCTACCGCTCGCCGTGTTGCCATCAAACCAATTCCAGCACCGCCGCATGTTGGCGAAACTCGTCTGCTCGGGGTAGAGTACGGCAAAGCCTTCGCGATCAGCGATGTCGTTCATGCGTGTGCCTTGCTCGAAATCGTCAGCGCTTTGCTTGCAGCCGTGAATCATCACCACGAGTGGCAGCGACTCGCGTTTCGCATGCTCGGGCACGTAGAGCCGATACCGGCGCTCAGGGCGCAGCAGAAGCCAAGGGGCAACCATGCCGTCCGCAGAAAAAGCGCTGCCCTCGAACACGCGGGCTTTTGCAGTCGCACGCTTCTCGCGCGCTTTCGCCTTTCGCGCGCCGTCGATTTGAGTAGCAGCGAGCGCATTCAGACGAATGCGAAAACGAGCGATGCGATCGCGGTCGTGCTGGGTGCGCCGCGACACCTGGTTCGCCCAGCGCAGTGGGGTACGAGTGCTTGATTTCAGCGGAGTGCCATGTGAGTGACCAAAGACGGTGTATTTTAACAAATACATCATGCTTTGCCCAATTAAATATGGGAAATATGCAAATTTAATTATTTATCAATAAATAATCAGAAATTACTTTTTGCCATATTTAATTGGACGATTAATAAAAAAGCTGTATCTATCACGCTTCGTTTCATCGACGCAACCATCCCGTGAGCGAAAAACGATCCTGTTTCGCGGGCAAGACCTCATGCGGAAAGCGCTCGCTTCTAAAAGCAACCATCGTTCCCGCGCTCGGCAGCACGCGAGCAAGCGGCTGCATCGCGTCGTCGTAGATCGCAAGTTCACCGCCCGTATCGCTCGACCAGGCGTCGTTAAGATAGAAAACGAGCGAGATCAAACGTGCGTCATCGTCAGCAAACCGATCACGATGTGTTTTGTAGAACGCGCCCGCAGCATAGTGCGCAAAATGCAATTCATGCGAGTTCGCACCAAGAAACAGCGATGCGTTGAGCGATTCGCGTAGCGCGTGCACTGCTGCGCTAGCTGCTTGCTCGGCAGGATCGCTGGGCGAATCGTCGAGCCAGCGCGTGCTGTCGCCGCGAATCGCCTGCGCCTGCGAGGTTTGCCGAGCGCGACCGACCCGTGCCGCATCGAGTCCGTGCGCGTCGCGCAAGGCGCGTGCGCGCACCGCCAAACGCGCCGTCAACCCTGTGTCGAAAATCGAAGCGCCGACGTAGAAACCGCGATCCGCCAATGCATGAATGATTTTCTCGGTCACGTCGCTCATCAAACGATTCTAGAATCGGACAACAATCGGGCGAACAAGGAGCGAAGCAGATGCGTGTCGTGATTACCGGCGGAGCCGGATTTTTGGGCAAACTGCTCGCGCAGAAAATTCTCGCGAAGGGATCGCTTGCGAATTCGAGCGGCGAATCGCGCGCGATTTCGGAAGTGGTACTCGTCGACATCGCGCCAGCATCCGGCGAAGCTTGGCTCAACGATCCGCGTGTGAAGCAATTCGATGGCGATATCAACGATGCGGGTCTGCTCAACGAAGCGCTGACGCCCAACACCGGCAGCGTGTTTCATCTCGCAGCGGTGGTAAGCGGTCAGGCGGAAGCCGATTTTGACATTGGCATGAAGGTGAACGTGGACGCAACGCGCACCTTGCTCGAGCTGTGCCGCAAACTGCCCGCACCACCGAAGTTTTTGTTCACAAGTTCGTGCGCCGTGTTCGGCGGCGATTTGCCGGACGTTCTGCCCGACGATCATTTGCCCAAACCGCAGGGCTCGTACGGCATTCAAAAATTCATCGGTGAGCAAATGATTTCCGACATGTCGCGTCGCGGCATGATCGACGGTCGCTCGGTACGTTTGCCGACGATCACGGTGCGACCCGGCAAACCAAACAAGGCCGCATCGAGTTTCGCAAGCGGCATCATTCGCGAACCGCTCGCAGGCGTGTCGGCAGTGTGCCCAACGAGCCCAGATACGAAGGTCTGGCTCATGTCGCCCGATCGAGTGATCGACAATATTTTGATTGCACACGACGCGCCCGCATCGACGTTCAAATTCAATCGCACAATTACGCTGCCTGGCATCACGGTGACGGTGAAAGAGATGGTTGAGAGCCTGCGCCGCGTCGCGGGTGAGGCGGTCGCCTCGCGCATCACCTGGCAGCTCGATCCCGCGATTGATCGACTCGTCACTTCGTGGCCGAAAGCGTGCGCAGGAGATTTTGGAAAAAGCCTTGGAATGAAAGCCGACGCAAGCTTCGACGACATCATTCGTGACTATCAATCGAAGTACGTGAAATCCTGATGTCGCTCGTGCTTCCGAAAGACGCAAACCGTCGTCGCATTTTTTTGATGCGACACGGCAGCGTCGATTATTTCGACAGTGAGGGCAAACCGGTCCGACCCGATACCGTGCCACTGTCTGACAAAGGGCGGCAACAAGCGCTCGCGGCAGGCGAAGAATTCGCGAAACTCAATTTGAAATTTGATCGTGTGCTCGTGAGCGGCTTGCCACGCACGGTGGAAACGGCATCGCTGGCGCTCGCGCGCGCACCGCACGCCGTGCGAATCGAGACTCATCACGAGCTGCGCGAAATTGAGGGCGGGAAATTTGCCGATATTCAGCCAAAAGACGTAGAGAAGGCGTTTCTTGGCGCGTTCGCATCCACGGCCGACGTCGATGCACAGTTTTTAGGCGGCGAAAAGATCGGGCACTTTCTTGCTCGCGTGTTGCCGCAGCTTGACGCGCTACGCGCAGACGCGAACTGGGATTGTGTGTTGCTTGTGTTGCACGGCGGCACCAATCGAGCGCTGCTTTCCTACCTGCTTACCGGCGAGGCGAAATTGCATGGTGGTTTCGCGCAAGATCCGGGTTGCATCAACGCAATTGACGTTGGCGACGACAAACACGACGCGATTTTGCGCGTAGTGAACTACGCGCCGCTGGATCGCCTGCAAACGGCGACGCGAAAGACAACGATGGAGGAATTGTTGGAGAAATTTGTTGCCTATCGCACGCGGTTGATGGAGCAACGCCAATGAGCGCTGAATTCAGTCGCACCGAGCTGTTCACCGGCACCAAGCCAGTAGCCGAGAATCAGAAGTTCGACATCGGTGCGCTTGAAAGCTATCTGCGCGCGAATGTCGAAGGCTTCAGCGGTGCGCTTACCGTCGAGCAATTCAAAGGCGGGCAGTCGAATCCGACGTTCAAACTCATCACGCCGAACAAAACTTATGTGATGCGTGCGAAGCCGGGGCCGGTGGCGAAGTTGTTGCCGTCTGCACATGCGATCGATCGTGAGTTTCGCGTGATGAAGGCGTTGCACGGAAGCGACGTGCCGGTCGCGAAAATGCATGCACTCTGCGAAGACGAATCAGTCATCGGGCGCGCGTTTTACGTGATGGATTTCGTCGACGGTCGCGTGCTCTGGGAGCCGCAATTGCTTGGCATGCAAGCGAGTGAACGAGCAGCGATTTTCGATGAATTGAATCGCGTGATTGCGGCGCTTCATCAAGTCGATTTCACTGCCGCCGGCTTAAGCGACTACGGCAAACACGATGGCTACCTTGCACGCCAAATTGCTCGGTGGACGAAGCAATACAAAGCCTCGGAAACCGAATCGATTCCCGCGATGGATGCGCTGATCGAATGGCTCCCCGCGCACATTCCCGCAGGCGAAGAAACAAGCATCGTTCACGGCGACTACCGGCTCGATAACGTGATCTTTCATCCGACCGAGCCGCGCATTCTCGCGGTGCTCGATTGGGAACTCTCCACACTCGGACATCCGCTCGCAGACTTCGCGTATCACTGCATGACGTGGTATTTGCCACCCGGTGCGGGTCGTGGGCTTGCGGGCATCGCGCTCGACGGAACGGGTATTCCGAAAGTGAAAGACTACATTGCGAGATACTGCGAACGCACCAGACGCGATGCTGGCATTCCGCACTTCGAGTTCTACATGGCCTACAACATGTTTCGTATGGCGGGCATTCTGCAAGGCATCATGAAACGCGTCGTCGATGGCACGGCGGCGAGTGCGCAAGCGGTGGCGATGGGAAAAGCGACGCGACCGATTGCGGAGCAGGGGTGGAAAGTGGCGCAACAGATCAGGTAACGAAGAAGCGTCGTCCCGGCGAAGGCCGGGATCCATCGCGAGTTGATGAGGCGCGACGGATGCATCAAATCAATTGTCATCCATAACAACCATGGGTCCCGGCCTTCGCCGGGATGACGAAAAAATGGACTTCCAACACAGCGACAAAGTCAAACACTACCAATCTCAGCTCTTGAAGTTTTTCGACGAACACATTTACCCAAACGAACACAAATTTGCCGAGGAAATCGAAGCGAATACGAAACTCGGCAAGCGCTGGACGCCGCTCAAACTCATCGAAGATTTGAAACCGATCGCGCGCAAGCAAGGCCTGTGGAATTTGTTTTGCCCGCACGAGAAATACGGCGCGGGGCTGAACAACATGGAATACGCGCCGCTCGCCGAGATCACCGGGCGCGTACCGTGGGCACCGGAAGTATTCAACTGTTCTGCACCCGACACTGGCAACATGGAAACAATCATTCAGTATGCGAGTGAAGAGAAAAAAGCGGAGTGGCTGCCGCGCTTGTTGAACGGCGAAATTCGTTCTGCGTTTGCGATGACCGAACCCGCCGTTGCATCGAGCGACGCGACCAACATCGAAACGCGCATCGAGCGCGATGATAACGATTACGTCATTAATGGCCGCAAGTGGTGGATTTCCGGCGCAGGTGATCCTCGCTGCGCGGTGTACATCGTGATGGGCAAATCCGATCCGACGGCGCAAACGCATTTGCAGCAATCGATGATTCTCGTGCCCGCGAATGCGCCCGGTGTGAAAGTGTTGCGACCGCTCAATGTGTTCGGCTACGACGACGCGCCGCATGGCCATTGCGAAATGGTGTTCGAAAACGTGCGTGTGCCTGCGGAAAACATGCTGCTCGGCGAAGGTCGCGGCTTCGAAATTGCGCAAGGGCGTTTAGGTCCGGGGCGCATTCATCATTGCATGCGTTTGATCGGGCTCTCCGAGCGCGCACTCGAACTCATGTGCAAACGCCTCACGCAGCGCGTGGCATTCGGCAAACCGGTTTCGTCACAAGGTGTCTGGCACGAGCGCATCGCCGAAGCGCGTTGCATGATCGATCAGGCGCGCTTGCTCACGCTGCAAGCCGCATGGATGATGGACGTCGCGGGCAACAAAGTCGCGAAACAACAAATCGCGATGATCAAAGTCGTGGCACCAAACGTCGCCTGTAAAGTCATCGATTGGGCGATGCAGGCGCATGGTGGAGGCGGCTTGAGCGACGATTTCCCGCTTGCCTACGCCTACACCGCCGCGCGCACACTACGATTTGCGGATGGTCCCGATGAAGTGCATCGTAACGCGATTGCAAAGAGCGAGCTGGGAAAATACGTAGCGCGATAACGACCGGGTCTCGAAAAGGAGCTTCCCATGGCAACCATACGCGAAGGCAAAAAAGCAGCGCTCGTCGTCGTCGATATGCAAGTGGGTGTGATGGCGCACGCTTGGGATTCGCAGCGAGTGATCGACAACGCGTCACGCACGGTCGATCGCGCACGTGCGCAAGGCATACCCTTGATCTGGGTACAACACGAGAACGAAGACATGCCGCCCGGTAGCGCCGAGTGGCAGTGGGTACCCGAACTAGAACCCGCTGCGAACGAAACGCGCGTTTACAAGAAGTTCAATTCGTCGTTTGAGAACACCGATCTTGAAGATCATCTCGCAAAGATCGGTGCATCCCACATCGCACTCGCGGGCGCGATGACGAATTGGTGCATTCGAGCAACCGCCTACGGCGCGCTTGATCGCGGTTACGATCTCACACTCGTCAAAGATGCGCACACCACCGCTGACATCGATCTTGGCAATGGATCCAAAATCGATGCGTCAAGCATCGTGACTGATTTGAATGTCGCGATGCGGTGGTTGGAATATCCCGGGCGCGTCAACGGCACTGCGACCGCAGCAACGATTGATTTTTCGAAGCCGGGCGGCACGAAGTAAGCGCCACTTGGTTTTCTACGCTGGATACTGAACGATTTGCAGGCTGTTACCTGCTGGGTCAAGCAGGGTGGCGAGCGTGCCGCCCCAGAACTGTTTTTCGGGTACGCCGCTAAACAGAACGCCGTTTGCACGCATACGCTCATACGCGACCGCGATGTCTTCGACGCGAAATGAAATGCCCGTGAAGCGACCCACGTAGGATTGGTCTTCCTCGTCTGCATCCATCGCAACCGGCTCGATGACGAGACTAATGTTGCCGACATCGAACACACAGTAACCCGCGCTTGCGCCGCCCGCCGTCAGCGGCCAATCGAAATTCGCTTTGTAGAAGGTGATTGCTTCGTTGAGATGGCGCACGAAGAGGCGCACGGCCGCAAGTGGCATGGAAGTCAAGCTCGGTTCTCCATCTAAGTCGCAACGAAAGACGCGATTGTCACGTAAAGACAAGACTCGTATACTGTATAAAACAACATAAGTATGCGACTTTCAGGGAAATGATGAGTATCAAACACTGGCCTGCCGACGACCGACCGCGCGAAAAACTGATCGAGCGCGGCGCAAGCGCGTTGACCGATGCGGAACTGCTCGCAATCTTTCTGCGCGTCGGTGTCGTGGGTAAAAGCGCGGTCGAGCTCGCGCGCGACCTGCTCGATCGGTTCGGATCGATTGCAGATGTCGTCAACGCACCGCGCGAGCAGTTCTGTGCGTTGCACGGAATGGGCGAGTCGAAGTACGTGCAATTGCAGGCAAGCGTGGAAATCGCGCGGCGTGCGCTTGCCTCGCAGATGCGAGAGCAGCCCCTGTTAAATTCACCGGACGTTGTCAACGATTTTCTGCGGTTGTCGATTGGGCACGAGCGCGTGGAGGTGTTCGTGGCGCTGTGGCTAGATGCGAAGTATCGACTCATCGAAATGCAAACACTCTTTCGCGGCACGCTCACCCAGGCCAGCGTGTACCCGCGTGAGGTCGTGCGCGCGGCGATTGCGAAAAATGCCGCGAACGTGATCCTCGCACACAATCATCCGTCAGGCAGCGTCGTGCCGAGTCAATCCGATCATGTGCTGACGCGAACGCTTAAAGACGCGCTCGCACTAATCGATGTTGCGGTCGTCGACCACTGCGTGGTGGGTGCACGTGCACTCGTCGGCAGCGGTGCGCCCGCGACCGCAGTTCATTCAATGGCGGCGATGGGCGAGCTGTAGTCTTAGCAAAATAGCTTTCAAAGCTTTCGCCCAATAAAATAAGCGATTGATACGTATAAAATATCTAGGCGAACTAACGTTTTTTTAGAATCGGCAGCCTATTTATTGAGGCGATCGCTACTAAAGATTTAGTGACCAGAGACTTTTTTACGCTCAATACTTCGCACCCTCGAGAATCGACGCCACCCCATCGTTTGCAAGCTGATCGGCGCGTTCGTTGCCCGGATCGTTCGCATGTCCCTTCACCCACCGCCATTCGACGCGATGACGTGCCGCAGCAATATCGAGCAACTGCCAGAGATCGGCATTCTTGACCGGCTTTCGATCGGCGGTGCGCCAACCATTTCGTTTCCAGCCGTGAATCCAGGTTTCGATGCCCTGCTTCACGTAGCTCGAATCGGTAAACAAACGCACCTGACAGGAGCGCTTGAGCGAGTTGAGCGCCTCGATTGCAGCTGTCAATTCCATCCGATTGTTGGTCGTCTCCGACGCGCCGCCGAAAAGCTCTTTTCGGTGTTCGCCTGCGATTAGCAATACGCCCCAACCGCCGGGACCGGGATTGCCTTTGCAGGCACCGTCGGTGTAGACAATGACGTCCAGGTCTGACTGTGTGCTCATGGCGTGCCGTCGGCTGATCGGGCGGGCACCCCGCCTGCGGCGCTCTGTCGTGACCGAGCGGTGGCTGCGACCCGGCGTCGCGGCACGCGCGCCCATTCGGGCTTGATCAATCGCATATTGGAAACTCGTTTGATTGCATGTAGAAAATAGACACCACCGGCAAATGGCCACCAGCGATCACCCGCTCGCGCAACCCATTCCAGTCGATCAAGTGCACCCTCGCTCGCGACAGGGACGTTGTAGCAATCGAGCTGACCTCCAATCAAATCGAAACCCAACAGCGTAAACCAGTCTTTCACACGTGAGAGTGCAATGAACTCCCCGCCCCAGATGCCGCTACGATCGCGACCGAAAAATCGCTTTGTGCCGAACATTGAGTAAGGATTAAAGCCAGTCAGCAGCAGCCTGCCCTCGGGTCGCAAGACGCGAAATGCTTCGCGCAGCGCTTCGTGCGGCAGGTTTTGAAACTCAAGTACGTGCGGCATCACGATCACGTCAAACTGATTTTCCGCAAACGGCAATTGATCGGGTTCCGCGAAGAAATCCGCTGAGGTGTTCCAGCCAACGACAAAACGACTACCGATGCGACTGGCGTTGAGTAGCGGTAGCTTGGCTGCGCCGAGTTGCAGTGCGTAGTATCCGAAAAGATCGGGCAGTACGCGATCAAAAATCGCCGACTCATGGTGAGACACGTAGCGACCAAGCGGCGTGTCGAGCCATTCGTCGAAGGTCGAGGGCGTCGGGTTTGCCGTACTATGCGCCGTGCCCTCGGCCGTGTTGCCGCTGTCTTTGTCTTCGCAATCGCCCGACATGCTAAAGATCGCTCCTATCCCCATATTCGTCGATAACTATATCTGGACACTGCATGACTGCGCGCACGCGAAGTCCGTCGGCGCGTTGCTCACGCCTTGCGCCGTGGTCGATCCTGGCGAGGCCGAATCGGTCGAAGCCTACCTTGACGCCAATCAGCTAGAACTTACTGCCATTCTTGTGACCCATCACCATGCCGATCATACCGGCGGTATAGCGGCGCTCGCTCGGGGTCGCAACATTCCTGTCTACGGCCCAGCAAACGAGCAAATCGCGGGCGTCACCCACCCGCTTCGCGAAGCCGACGCCGTCATGCTCCCGGGAATCTGCGCGACGCCGCTGCGCGTGATGGAAATTCCGGGACACACGCTCGGCCACATCGCCTATGTCGGCGACGACTTTGTCTTTTGCGGCGACACGCTTTTCGGGGCGGGGTGTGGCCGCCTCTTTGAAGGAACCGCGGCGCAGATGCACACCTCGCTACAGCGTCTTGCGTCGCTAGATGACGCGACGCGAGTCTTTTGCACGCACGAGTACACCTTGTCGAATTTGCGGTTCGCATGTGCTGTGGAACCAGGCAATACCGGGCTCGCAGCGCGCGTTTTCGACGAGCAGGCAAAGCGCGAGAAAAATTTACCTACCCTGCCGTCTACCGTGGGTCTCGAGAGAGCCACCAATCCCTTTTTGCGAACCCGAGAGTTAGAGGTGACCGCTGCTGCCGCGCATTTCGCGCGACGTCCCGTCGAATGTGCCGCCGAGGTTTTCGCCGCGCTTCGCGCCTACAAAGACGTGTACTGAGACTCTCGCGAGCCTGCTTGTATGATCGGTGCGTAAGGTCGTATCACTGGAACTTCGGATTGCCGAAAAAGGTCTACTCGTTTGACGCGCCCAAACTTAGTGAGTAGCATCGCGCGAAATTTTGTCCCCGGAGCGTTTGTGCGCTTGCAACCGAGAACGCTTATCTCGCAACTACACCACAGGGCAACGACTTCTTTGCGCAGTCCAATCCATCCGGCACCATTGTCGCTATCGTTGGTCGCGCTTTCAGTGTCGCTGTCGATCTGCACGTCGGTGTTTTCCCAATCTTTGCCACCAACAAGCGAAGCGACGACGATACGCGTCGCCGCTGCGGACGATAAAGCTCCCGCCATAGACTCGGCTCAAGCGACCGTTGCCGTGAGCGCGACACCTACGGCAAGCGCTGCGCAAACGACGGCTGATGCCGCGCCGGCAAATCTGCCGCCGCAGGAGGTCAAGACAAGCGTCGCAACCGAACGCAGTTCCGAGGTAGCCATCGAGCGCAGAGTCGATGCTGTGCCGCCAACAGGCGATACGACTGCAGGGGCTGCCAACGACGCTGCGTCGCAGGCGGCGGCGCTTCTTCCACCGGCCGATTTGTGGGATCGCATTCGGGTTGGCTTTGGGATGGTCGATCTTGAAGATGAGCTGGTCGGCAAGTGGGAGAAATACTACGTTGACCGCCCCGACTACGTCGCACGCATCGTCGATCGGTCAAGCAAATACATGTTCTATATCGTGACTGAACTCGAACGGCGCAACATGCCGCTCGAGATCGCACTATTGCCGATGATCGAAAGCGCGTTTAATCCGATTGCGCATTCGAGCGCGAAAGCCTCTGGAATTTGGCAATTCATTCCATCGACCGGCACGGCGTTTGGCATGAAGCAGGACTGGTGGGCGGATTCACGACGCGACATCGTCGCCGCGACCAACGGCGCGCTCGACTATTTGACCAAACTGCACGGGATGTTTGGCGATTGGCAGCTTGCGCTCGCTTCATATAACTGGGGTGAGGGCGCGGTCATGCGAGCTTCGAACCGCGCGAAGGCTGCTGGTCGCGACGGTACGTATCTCACGCTCAGCATGCCCGCCGAAACGCGCAACTACTTGCCGAAGTTGCAGGCGGTTAAAAATATCATCCGAAATCCCTCTGCGTTTGGTTTAACCATTGCAAGTGTTCCCAACGAGCCGTACTTCAAAACGATCACACTCGCGCATGCGATCGATCTGAAGAAAGCCGCTCAGCTCGCCGCGATGACAGAGGCCGAATTCGTCGCATTGAATCCGGCGCATAACCGTCCCGTTATCGCGGGACGCGGCGATTTTCAGATTCTGCTTCCCGCCGACAAAGCCGATCAGTTTCTCGCGCGTCTCGAAGCCGACGAGAAGCCTCGCGTCTCATGGCGCGCTTATAAAACGAAGGCGGGCGATCGTATCGATATGATTGCACAGCGTTTCGGCACCACTGCAGAGGCGATACGATCGGTCAATGGTATTCGCGCTCCGTCGGCAGCGCTTCCACCCGGCTACAACCTTTTGGTGCCCTCCGATGGCCCATCCGACGAAGCGCTCGGCAGCATCCAGAATGCTGTCTTCACCAAGTTTCCAGAGTACAGCGGCTCGCGGGCGCACAAGGTTCGCAAAGGCGAAACGCTCGCAAGTATTGCAAAGCGATACGGTGTGTCACCTACGACGCTCGCAAAGTGGAATCGAATGGGCAAACCAGTTGTGCGCGCTGGACAGACACTTTATGTGACAGGACCTGCTCCGACTCGCAGTCAAGGCAAGACAGTTCGCGCGAGTCACAAAAAGGGCTCAAAATCTGCCAAGCTGGCAAAACCCGGCAAACCGTCGAAGCGTGCGGTAAAAACGAAGCGCAAGTAATCCAACCGTCGGCGGCTCACAAACGACGACATGCACGTCCCGTCGGCTCCCGCATATCGTAGCCGCGAGCGCAGCCGCAGAGTTTTTCGCAGCGACTCCAATTGCGCAAACAACAATCAAGGCGCGATCGGATGCACGCGGCGCTCGCGCGGGCGTCGGCAATCCCATTTCTAAATACATATGAGGCGCGCCACCATCACACAGACGGTGTGTTTGAGCGCCAGGCGGGCAGCCACAAGGTGTTGTAGCGAATCCGCGTTTCCCTAGAAATGGAGTAACTCGTTGCAGCTGGAGCGGAGCGCCAGTCCGTAGCGCAAAGAAAAACGGCGCTGTAAAGCGCCGTTTTTCTTTGCAGCGCGAGATCGTTGCCTCGCGCGCAATGCTTACTTCTTCTTAGCAGCTGCTTTTTTCGCAGGCTTTTTAGCTGCTGCTTTTTTAGCGGCTGGCTTTTTAGCTGCTGCTTTTTTAGCGGCTGGCTTTTTAGCTGCTGCTTTTTTCGCGGCTGGCTTTTTGGCTGCTGCTTTTTTCGCAGGCTTTTTGGCTGCTGCTTTTTTCGCGGCTGGCTTTTTGGCTGCTGCTTTTTTCGCGGCTGGCTTTTTGGCCGCTGCTTTTTTCGCGGCAGGCTTTTTAGCAGCTGGCTTTTTAGCCGCAGGCTTCTTCTTGGCGGCTGGCTTTTTCTTCGCCGGGGCAGCAGCGGCAGCAGGTGCCGCCATCGTCATCATATCGCTCATTGTGGTCTCCTAAAGGTTGACTCTCACAGTTGATAAATCACTGTGCGCAAACGTCGTAGTCCTTGATTTTCAGCGCGCATCGATCTCTTTCGAAAACCGTTCGGGATGAAAAAACCGCAACTCGCTCACAGTGTCGGTGCTGATTGCAAACTGTTCTAAGGCACAAGAAACTTGTTTACAACACATGCGTCCGATACCACAAATTCTAGCTTGATTTTTTTTTGAAACAAGGTTAATCGCGCGTGCGCTCGGCACGTGCTCAAAGCCTTGTTGTTTTTATTGCACAGAATCTACGCAGCTAATTTTTCGTGCACGCGTTGAGCGAAGAAGGTTCGATCGCACTCACACAACATGTTCATGCGCCACCATATCTTCGAAACTCTCTCGCTCGCGAATGACATGCGCATTGCCCCGGTCGACGAGCACCTCGCTCGGTCGCGCACGCGTGTTGTAGTTCGATGACATCACCATACCGTACGCGCCTGCGCAGAGGACTGCGATCAAATCTCCTTCGCGTAGCGACAACAATCGCTCTTTCGCAAGCCAGTCGCCACTCTCGCAGACCGGCCCGACAATGTCGTAGCGTGTTGGCGCAACGCTATTTGCGCTAACCGCCTCGACCGGATGAAACGCGTCGTAGAGCGTCGGACGAATGAGGTCGTTCATGCCTGCATCGACGATGGCGAAGTTCTTCGTCTCGCCGTGCTTCAAGAACTCTACACGCGTGAGCAACAACCCAGCATCGCCGACGATTGAGCGTCCGGGCTCGAGCAGAAGATGCATCGATCGACCTCGCAATTCGTCGGCTACGGTTTTCGCAAACTCAGTCATGGGCGCAAGCTTTTCATCCGCGTACACGATGCCGCGACCACCGCCGAGATCAATATGCTCGAGTCGGATGCCACGCGCCGCCAACTGATCGACCAGCGCCAAGAGTCGTCGCAGCGCGTCTACAAAGGGCGACAACTCGGTGATCTGCGAACCGATGTGACACTCGATGCCGTGCACCTCGATACCCGGGAGCGTCGATGCGAGCGCATACAAACGAATCGCATCGCCGTGTGCCACACCGAACTTGTTCGACTTAAGTCCCGTCGAGATGTACGGATGTGTTTTGGGGTCTACGTCTGGATTGATCCGAAAAGTGATGCGAGCGCGTTTTCCGTGAAGCGCAGCGACGTCGTTCACCCGATGCAACTCAGATTCGGATTCGATGTTGAAACAGTAGATGTCTTGCGAGAGCGCGAAGGCGATTTCGTCGGCGCGCTTAGCGACGCCGGAAAAAATCACTTTTCGTGGATCGCCCCCAGCGGAAATCACGCGGCGCAACTCCCCCGCAGAAACAATGTCGAATCCCGCACCGGCTCGCGCGAGCGTGGCAAGTACGCTTAAGTTCGAGTTCGCCTTCACGGCATAGCAAATCAGCGGATTGAGCGCTGAAAACGCGTTTTGGTACGCGACAAAGTTGTCGAGTATTGCCTTGCGCGAATACACATACGTGGGCGTGGCAAAGCGCGTCGCGATATCCGACAGCGCGACCCCTTCGTAGTGGAGCTCGCCATTAATTCGTTCGAGTTGCGGGGTCAGCATGATGGACGATCCGTCGAAAAATGGGCGGGACTAAACGAAACAACGTGCGCCTGCACGCTGGCAGCTGTAGCCTTTGGCGGCACCAGCGGCCCTTTGTTGCCGCAACCGCTCACCGATAGCAGTAGAGCGAGGATCGCAAGTGGCGTCCAGCGATTGAGTGGGCGTGGGAAAATTGAGTTCATTTCGCTATTTTGCTCGAAGCTTGTTATGCAGGATGCCACCGAATTCAATGAAGCCGTCGATCTCGTCTTTGATCGTATCGTCGATACCCTGGATGCATCTGACGCCGATTGCGACATCGAGATCAATCAGAGCGTATTGGAAATCACTTGCGGCAACGATTCCAAGATTATTGTGAATCGGCATGAGATCAATCGTGAAATTTGGGTCGCAGCCAAGAGCGGCGGGTTTCACTTTGCGCCGAGAGCGGGTCAATGGATCGATACCCGTAGCGGCGAAACGCTTGCAGCAACGCTTACGCGCGTAGTGCGTGAACAGACCGGACTCGATCTAGAGTTCTAGTAGCACACCGTAGTTTTTTACCGCGCGTCGGTGAGCCTTCCACTGCGGATCTAGCGCCGCGACGATCGCCCAAAAGCGAGCCGAGTGATTAAATTCGACGAGATGCGCGAGTTCGTGGGCAACCACATGTCGCATTAGCGGCGGCGGCAGCTGAACCAATCGAAAATTCAGACGCACGTTGCCGTCGACGGTGCAACTTCCCCACAGCGTTTTCGCGCTCGACAGCCGAACTTCCTGAAGCGGCAGCCCAGCCGCTCGCGCCATGTCTCGCGCCAGCGTCGGAAGCTCAATCTTCGCCAGCCGCTTAATCTCCAAGTCGAGGCGATCGGTTGCAATTTCGCCGGTCACGCTCGTCACCACACATTGATGCTCGGTCAGATCGATGCTTTCGAAGAGCCCTGCTCTCGCCTCGATCTTGAGTTTATTGCCGCGAAACAAAATGTGTCCGCCGTGCCGTAACTCCGCTAGTTGCGCCAAACGGCTGCGCTGACGCTCAGTCGCATTCGCAATCCAGGTTTTGCGCTCGGCGATGGCCGCCTCAATCTCGTAGATTGGGGTCCAGCTCGGTGCGCGAATTACCAAGCCCTCCGCCGTAATGATCAGACCGATTGATTTCCGTCGGACTCGTTCGATTCGATAGGGGATGCCAGTCGCACTGATGCGATTGACCGCCTGCAAACCGCGTTTCGACGAAGACAATGTCGCCGGGCGTTCTCGGTCAGAATTCTGCAGACCAGGCGATGCAAATAGCGCGCCCCAAAAGCTCATCGGCTACAGTCCGCGTCCATTGCCAAGGCGCGCCACTTCCGCTTCGATCAGACCCTCGATCTCTGCGTTTAACTCTGCGGTTTCGCGGCCGTTCGGATCGATTGGCGGCAGGATTGACATCGTCACGAGTCCAGCATGCTTTTGCCAAGGATGACGCGGCCAACAGAAGCCGGCGTTGTGTGCAATTGGCACGATCGGCGCACCGCAGCCAATCGCAAGCCGCACGCCGCCGGTCTTGTACTTCCCGCGCAGCCCTGCTTTGATGCGCGTTCCTTCGGGAAACACCACAATCACAAAACCGCGCTTAAACATGCGCTCCTTGCCCTGCGCGATCATCTGATCCATCGCCGCCGAACCCGCCTTTCGATCGATCGTGATCGGCGAGGACAGGGCAAATCCCCAGCCAAAAAATGGAACCCACAGCAATTCTTTCTTCGCGACGAAGCTAGCAGGCGCAAAGAAGCTTTCAAGCGCAAGCGTCTCCCAGGTTGAAGAATGCTTCGACAGAATCACGAACGGCGCGTCCGGCAAGTTTTCGCGGCCGCGAATCTCGTAGCGCACCCCGCAAACAACCTTCGCAAACCACACGAACATGCGCGTGTAGTACGCGCAAATCACATTGCGTGTTTTTGGCGGCATGAAAAAAGCACTGCACACCAGCACCGCGTAGAACGGCGTGATGATGATCTGTAGCAACAGATAGATCGTGTTACGTATCGCTTGCATGCGACCGGAGTTTAATCAACTCGCTGCGAGCAGCGCGTCAACCGCCGCGGGCAGATCGGCAAACACCTGGGTGCCCGCAGGAAGATGACCCGCATCGCGCGTTTTCTCGCCTTTTCCGGTGAGCACCAGAATTGGCCGGCCGCCGACCGCCGCCGCCGCCGCCAAATCTCGCGGGGAATCGCCGATGCACGGCACATCTTGCAGGTTTACGTTCAGCCGCTGGCCGATGTCGATCAACATCCCAGGCGACGGCTTTCGACAACGACAGTCAGCGTCGCCCGAGTGAGGACAGTAGTAAATGACATCGATATGCGCGCCAACCTGCTGCGCTGCCTTGAGCATCTTTGCATGAATCGCGTTAAGCGTGTTCATGTCGAGCAACCCGCGCTCGATCCCCGACTGATTGGTCGCCACCGCAACGTGAAATCCCGCCCCGTTCAGCCGCGCAATTGCCTCCAGCGCGCCGGGAATCGGTTTCCACTCGTCGGGCGACTTGATGAAGCGATCACTGTCGACGTTGATCACGCCGTCGCGGTCGAGGATCACGAGCTTCATAGTGCGCCGCGTTCGTGCGTTGCACGCATGTCGATGCGTGCGCCGTCGTCTGCGAACTGCGTGCGGAGCCCACGCCGACCGCACAGTGCGCGCGATCTGTTTTGCAATGGTTCGCATCGCGCATAACGCAACGTTTCTAGAAATGCGCTCCAACTCCTTTTCATATCGCCCGATGAAATGGTTTCATCGCGCAATAAATTGACGCTATTGATAGCAAAATTAAATTGCGCTAACACCATTTTCAACAGGGCAAACACATAAGAAGTTGATACGCCACTGTTCACGTTGCTAATTTCGAAAGATCTGCGACCTTGTTCATTGCATCGCGCAGATCGCGAAGCAACGCGAGACGATTTGCACGCACCGCTTTGTCCTCCGCCATCACCATGACTTTGTCGAAGAAATCATCGACCGGGGCTTTGAGTGCGGCGAAGGATTTCAAGTAGCCCGTGAAGTCGCCGCTACTGAACAGTGCATCGGCTTTCGGTGTGACGGCGCTTAACGCGTTTCGCAACGCGGCTTCAGCAGGCTCTTGCGCCGCGCCGCTTGCAGCAATCATTTCCTTCGCCTCTTCTGCTTTCTTCAGAATGTTCGCTACGCGTTTGTTCGCAGCATTCAAGCTCTCGGCTTCGGGCAGTGCAGCGAACGCGCGCACCGCTGCGAGCTGCGCCGGAACGATCGCGAGTTGATCCGGGCGCTGCGAAACAATCGATTCGATTTCGTTGGTCGTCGCGCCAGTGTCTTTCAAGTAGCCGCGTAGACGATCGAAGACAAATTCGGTGAGCGCTGACTTCGCGTTCGCGTCGTTCATTTTCGGACCCATCGCGTCGAAAGCCGCATTCAACAGGGCGTTCAAGCTGACCCCTGATTTCTGCTCAATCAAAATCCGAATCACACCCAGCGCATGGCGACGCAATGCAAACGGGTCTTTGTCGCCTGTCGGCACTTGCCCGATGCCAAACAATCCCGCGAGTGTTTCGAGTTTGTCGGAAAGCGCAACAGCGGTCGGCACACCGGGCGACGGCAACGCATCACCTGCAAAACGCGGCTGATAGTGTTCTGCGCAGGCAGCGGCAACATCCGACGCTTCGCCATCGTTCAGCGCGTAGTAACGCCCCATCGTGCCTTGCAATTCGGGGAACTCGCCCACCATCAAGGTCACGAGATCAGCTTTCGCGAGCGTCGCGGCACGCTTTGATTTCGCGACATCAGCGCCAATCAA
>JAAFJI010000290.1 GCA_013298045.1 Betaproteobacteria bacterium | reverse complement strand
AAATGCCGTACTTGTCGCAGATGCGCTGAATTTCTGGCCAGTAGGTCTTTGGCGGAATGATTACACCGCCCGCCCCTTGTACCGGCTCCCCAATGAAAGCGGCGACCTTGTCCGCGCCGACCTCGATAATTTTCCTCTCAAGCCAAGATGCGGCTTCGATGCCGAATTCGTCTTTGCTCAAGTGCGGATATTGCGTGCGGCCGACTTCAAACCAATACGGTTGCTGGATGTGGACGATGTCGGGAATCGGCAGTCCGCCCTGCTGATGCATGCCCTCCATGCCGCCAAGCGACGCGCCGGCCATGGTTGAGCCGTGATAGCCGTTCCAGCGCGAAATGATGACGTTTTTCTGAGGGCTACCGAGACAAGACCAGTAATGTCGAACAAGCCGCACCACAGTGTCGTTGCCCTCGGAGCCGGAGCCTGAGAAAAACACGCGGTTGAACTGTGGCGGTGTCACCACGGATAGCAGCTTTGCGAGCTGTATCGAAGGCTCGGTTGCCGTTTGAAAAAAACTGTTGTAGAAAGGCAACTCGTTCATCTGCCGGTAGGCGACGTCGGCGAGCGATTTGCGCCCGTAGCCGACGTTCACACACCAGAGCCCACTCATCGCATCGAAGATCTTATTGCCTTCGCTGTCCCAGATGTAGACGCCATCGCCTTTGACGATGATGCGCGAGCCTTTTTTTGCGAGCGCCGCGGAGTCGGTGAATGGGTGAATGTAGTGCGCGCTGTCGAGCGCCTGAAGTTGCTTGGTGTCGTACTTCGTCGCTTTAATCGTTGCGACGGATTGAGCAATTGCAGCCATGATTCGTTTCCAGCGTATTCGTTATTGATGAATGAGTCGTACCGTCACACGTGCAGCAGCAGGTGTTCTCGCTCCCAGGGGGAGATGACCTTCATGAACTCCGAATACTCGATTTCTTTGACTTCGGTGTAGACCGTGATGAACTCTTTGCCCAGCACTTGCGCAAGTTCCGGCTCGTTCCGAAGCCAGTCGAGCGCTTCGCCCAAGCTGCGCGGCAGTGCGTATGGGCTCTTGTAGCCATCGCCCTTCATTTCCGGCTTCGGTTTCAATTTTTGTTTCATCCCGAGATAGCCGCAGGCAAGCGTCATCGCCATAGAAATGTAGGGATTTGCATCGGAACCTATTACCCGATTCTCAACGCGGCGCGCGTCCGGCGTGGAGATCGGCGAGCGAATGCCGACGGTGCGGTTATCCTGACCCCACTCGATGTTGATCGGCGCGGCGGTGTACTTCGCGAGCCGACGGTAGCTATTGACGTAGGGTGCGACAAGCGCTGTTGCCGCCGGGATGTAGCGCTGCAATCCGCCGATGTAGTGAAAAAAGGCAGGCGAGGGCGAGCCGTCTTTCTTGCTAAAGATGTTGCGCCCAGTCTTCGCACTGAGGATGCTTTGATGGATGTGCATGGCGCTGCCGGGCTCGGTGGCAATCGGTTTTGCCATGAAGGTGGCGAACATGTTGTGGCGCATCGCCGCTTCGCGCACGGTGCGCTTAAAGAAAAAAACTTCGTCGGCGAGCGAGAGCGGGTCGGAGTGGAAAAAGTTAATCTCCATCTGACCGGCACCGAGCTCATGAATGAGGGTGTCGACATTGAGATTCATCTTTTCGCAATAGTCGTACATGTCTTCGAACAGCGGATCGAACTCGTTGACGGCATCGATCGAATAGGCTTGGCGTGAAGTCTCCGCGCGCCCGCTGCGGCCGATCGGCGCTTTGAGCGGCAAGTCCGGGTCGGCGTTGCGCTCGACAAGATAGAACTCAAGCTCCGGCGCGACAATCGGCAACAAACCTTCGTCTTCGTAGAGTGCGACCACCCGTTTGAGCACCGAGCGCGGTGCGTAGGGGACGGTGCGGCCACTCGCGAAGTGACAATCGTGAATGATCTGCGCGGTTGGGTCGGCAGCCCACGGCACCAGGCGCACGGTGGTTGGATCCGGGCGCAAGTGCATGTCCTTGTCAACGGTCGAGATGACGTCGTAGTAGGGGCCTTCCTCTGGAAAGTTGCCGGTGACCGAGCCGGCAACGACCACCTCGGGCAGGCGCATGCCGCGGTCTTCGGTGAATTTTTCGCGGGGAAGAATCTTGCCCCGCGCGACGCCGGTCAAATCCGGGACGAGGCATTCGATTTCAGTGACATTGCGTTCGTTGAGCCAAGCTTCGAGCTGGGCGAACGTCTTTGGGGCGGTGACGTCTGTATTCATGGTTTACTCCTCGCAGTTCTCGTGCCATGGCGGTGGAGAACGTGCCATTTCCTTGGGCAACCGCCTGGATGTCCGCGCGGTGCTCGCCAAAAAAAATGTATGCGCTAGGCAATCTTCCTTTGTTGTGCTGGGTTGGTATGACTTGCAAGATGCAAAGCGGACGCGCCTTGTAAGCCCTTCTGCTTTCGCCACGTGCGGCATGCTTCGCCAAACGCAGCAAAAATCTTGACCGAATCTTCGTTTTCCCAGGCCCGCCATTCGGGATGCCATTGAAGCGCGAGATTGAATCCAGTGTGGGCGGCGATCACCACCGCCTCGATCTGTCCATCGGGCGCGTAGGCCTCGGCGCGCAGTCCCGATGCAAGTCGATCAATGCCCTGTCCGTGCACCGAATTGACGATGATTTCGCGGCGTCCGACGATCCCGGCGATACAGGAGTTTTCGGCAAGCATCACCGGGTGCGCCGGAGCGTACGCTTCCTCTTTGCTGGCGTCGGGTTTGCCTCGCGCTCCGCGGTGATCGTCGCGACCGGCGATCTCCTGCACGGCCTGGTGCAGCGTACCGCCAAGCGCCACGTTGATTTCTTGCAAACCGCGACATATCGCGAGCAATGGCATACCCAGCTCAATCACCCGACGAATCAGCGGCAAGGTGCTTGCGTCGCGCGCCTCGTCGAGGGGCAGCGTCGTGTCGTGTACCGCCTGACCGAAGTGTGATGGGTGCACGTTCGAAGGCGAGCCAGTGAGCAAGACGCCGTCGGCAAGCGCGAGGTAGGCGTCGATGTCTTCACGCCCAGTGGCCGGCAGCGGCACCGGCAGGCACTTCGCCTGATCGCGCAGTGCATCTGCATACTTCTGTCCCAACACATGCATCGGATGACCACCGATTAGGCGGTTATCGCAGGGGAGGAGGACGACGGGTTTCATGGGTTTGTTTTTTTGACGGCTTGCCGTACTTGCGGCACAACAACCACTGTTGTTTTGCCGGGGTCTAAGTCGCAGCGGATACAAGGATTGTGCCACGCCGATACGCAGCATTCCCAATGCCGTTCGGGAATAAATGCGAAAACCAGGATTGACTAATAGCCTTTATGTTCTTTGCCCTGTAAATAGATGAACACAAGACTTTTTTATTCAAAAGCGAATTACTATTTTTCCGACCTACGCGATTTATTTATCGGGGCAAAAAGTCAAAGTGTTTTTGAATTACGAGGCGGTTCCGACACGCGGTGCGCGTTTTACTCAAACTTCGGATGGCGCTTCTCAATAAACGCCTTAACGCCTTCTGCGAAGTTGTCAGTGCCGGCGCAGGCTGAAAAGCTCTCCTGCTCGCCATGCAATTGTTCGCTGAATCCAGTTTGCATCGATTGATTGATGAGTCGCTTGATGCCACTCATCGACTCTCGTGAACTGCGCAGAATCTGCGTTGCCAGCTTCTCAGTGGCGGCGTCGAGATCGGCTGCGGCGACGATGCGGTTCAAGAGACCAATCTCTTTGGCCTCTATCGCACCGATGCGCTCCGAAAGTAGCGTCAACTCCATCGCTTTTTTCACGCCGACCAGACGTGGCAAGAAGAACGATTGACCGCCGTCGGGTGTCAAGCCAATCACCTTGTAGGCAGTCGTGAAGTAGGCGTCTTCACTTGCGATCGTTAAATCGCAACCGAC
>JAAFJI010000287.1 GCA_013298045.1 Betaproteobacteria bacterium | reverse complement strand
CCGAACAAATCAAAGACGTTACCCAATATGTGCTCACGCTCTCTGGACGCTCCGCATCGAAGGACGCGGCGGTTCGCGGCGAGGTGACCTACAAGCAAATCTGCATCGCCTGTCACGGCCCAACCGGGAAAGGCAATCAAGCGCTAGGCGCACCGAATCTGACTGACGATGTCTGGCTCTACAGCGGCACTGCGAGCGCAATCGAAGAAGCGGTAACGCGCGGCCGCGCCGGCATGATGCCTGCGCAAAAGAATTTGCTTGGCGAAGCGCGCGTGCATCTATTGGCAGCCTACGTATACGCACAGTCGCGCGAGGCAGCGGCGCAATCTACCCCGCAGCAGTAAGGGGCATGTAATGAGTGGCACGACCGCAGAGACCAAAGTCGTCTCGCTTTATCAGTCGTCGAAGAAAATCTATCCGAAGGCGGTAAGTGGTCGTTTTGCTACGTTGCGTGTGGCGATGGTGTTGATCACGCAAGCGGTGTTCTATGGACTCGCATGGATTCCGTGGAACGATCGTCAGGCGGTGCTCTTCGATCTGGTCAATCGCAAGTTCTACATCTTTGGCTGGGTGTTTTGGCCGCAAGACATTCTGTATCTCACCTTCATTCTGATTGTCTCGGCGTACTCGCTGTTTTTCGTGACAGCAATCGCAGGTCGCGTGTTTTGCGGCTACGCCTGCCCGCAGACGGTGTATACCGAAGTGTTCATTTGGGTCGAGCAATGGTTTGAGGGCGATCGCGCGAGCCGCATGAAGCTCGACGCTGCGGCGATGACGATCAACAAACTGTGGCGAAAGTCCGGCAAACACTTTGTGTGGATTTTGATCGCGCTGTGGACGGGTTTCACCTTCGTGGGCTACTTCACTCCGATCCACACGCTTAGCGACTCAGTGCTTTCACTTTCGACTGGACCGTGGGAGACGTTCTGGATTTTGTTCTACGCCTTTGCAACCTGGGGCAATGCAGGATTCATGCGCGAGCAAGTGTGCAAATACATGTGTCCCTACGCCCGCTTCCAGAGCGTGATGTTCGATCGCGACACTTTGATCGTGTCGTACGACATCGAACGCGGCGAACCGCGCGGCGGGCGCAAGAAAGGAGCGGATCTGAAGGCGGCGAATCTTGGTGCTTGCGTGGATTGTTCGCTGTGTGTGCAGGTCTGTCCGACGGGAATCGACATTCGCAAGGGGCTGCAATACGAATGCATCGGCTGCTCTGCGTGCATCGATGTTTGCGACACCGTGATGGACAAGATGAATTATTCGCGCGGATTGATTCGTTACTCAACCGAGAACGCACTCGCCAGTCACTGGGGGTGGCGCGAGATACGCGGCCACCTGCTGCGTCCGCGTATCGTTATCTATTCTGCCGTGCTGGTCGCGCTGATCGCTGGCTTGCTTACCGCGCTTGCGCTGCGAAATCCGCTAAAGGTTGATGTGATCCGCGATCGGCGCGTGCTCGCTCGCGAAGTAGACGGCCGCTACATCGAGAACATCTACAAGTTGAACGTAATGAACACCGCCGAGCGTGCGCAGCGCTTTAGCGTGAGCGTTGACGGCTTACCGGGTACCAAGATCGATCGCGGCGCAACAATCGACGCCGAAGGCGCGACAACCGTGGCGCAGGTCGTCGCCGTACGCATCCCGATTGAATCCACAAAATCCGGCAGCCACACGATTTACTTCACGGTCGCAGCCGAGGGCGAGAGCGATCTACACGTTCGCGAAAAAGCGGCATTTTTGGTACCGAAGTAAACAAGTACAACAGGGAGATTTCAATGAACCGAGTACTCGCGCCGACCGACGTAGCGCCTCCCAAGGTAAGTCCCTTTATTTGGCCGGGCATCTTGATTGCCTTGCCCATGTCCGTCGTGGTCGCCTCCGCCATTACTGCGGTGTTTATCTTTCGCCACCCGGAAGGCATAGTCGCGGAGGACTACTACAAACAAGGCAAGGCGATTAATGCGCAACTGGCGAAATTCGAACGTGCACGCAATCTCGGACTCGATCAACTCGATGTGCAACGCACGCAGTCGGGGCTAACGATCACATTTCCGGGCGCAAAGGCGAATGCTGGCATCGTTGAGTTCACTTTCGCACATCCCGCTGACCCGACGCGGGATCGCAAGTACACCATCGCCCCGAGTGCAAGCGGACACTACGACGTCGCGCTCGAAAAACCGTTTACGGAGAAACGCCGCGTGCTGGCGACGGACATTCCGTTGAAGGAGTGGCGCGCGGAAGCTGTACTGCCATCAGTCGCGAACTAGCGCGCAATCTGCTGCAGCACCGAGATACTGCGAAGGAGCATTGAGTGAACGAGAAACAAGTCGAACTCTTTGGCGTCGTGCTGTGGCCCGCGTTTCTCGCTGCGGCAGCGACCGTCGGTATTGTGTTCACGCTGATCGACCCCGCGAGCGTGCATCTCTTCGGTTCGCGAGAAACCCTCTCGCGCGAGATGGCATACACGCTCGGTTTCTTTGGTTTTTGGTTTCTCTACGCGGCAACGTCGTACGCATCGGTCTGGTTGCACGACAAAAACTTGCGCGATCGCGAATAGCTGACCTGAATCAAAGTTTCCTGGTCACCCGCAAGCGATAGTCACGCCCGTCAACACTCAAGGACTGCACGTGATTTCCGAAGAATTGCTTCGCCGCTTCGATCTTTATGGACCGCGCTATACGTCATACCCAACTGCGGATCGCTTCGACGTCGCAATCGGATCGATTGACTATGCAAACGCGCTTGCAGCGGTTCGCGGACGCAGGGCTTCGCTCTATGTGCACGTGCCGTTCTGCCGCTCGCTCTGCTACTACTGCGCCTGCAACAAGATCGTCAGCAAGTCGAACACGGTGGCCGATGAATACCTCGCGCACTTGATCGCCGAAGTTGAGCTCGTCGCGAAGCAGACCGGTCGCCTTGATCTCGTGCAGCTCGCGTTTGGCGGCGGCACGCCAAACTACTTCTCGATTGCGCAGTTCGCAGCCCTGTTTGACGCGCTCCAAAAGCACATGCTTCTTCGCATCGATCGCGAACAGAGCATTGAGATCGACCCGCGCTATTTGCCGAATGGCTACCTAAGCGAGCTGCGCGATCTCGGCTTCAATCGCGTGAGCTTCGGCGTACAGGATTTCGATGAACGCGTACAAGCTTTAATTCATCGCTTTCAGTCGTTCGAGCAGACGCGCCTGGCAGTAAGTGCTGCACGCGACGCCGGTTTCGAATCTATCTCGTTTGACCTGGTGTACGGACTTCCGATGCAATCGCGCGAGACGTTCGCCGCAACGCTTGAGCGCACGCTCTCGCTCGATCCCGATCGTATTGCGCTATTCAACTACGCACACATTCCCGAGCGCTTCAAAGCGCAGCGGCGCATCCCCAACGAATCGCTACCAAGCATCGATGAGCGCGTTGCTTTGTTTCTCTACGCGACGGAGCGATTGATCGACGCGGGCTACGTTGCAATCGGACTCGATCACTTCGCGAAGCCAAGCGACTCACTCGCACGCGCGGCAGCGAGCGGAACGCTTCGTCGCAATTTTCAGGGTTACAGCACGCATGCAAACACAGAGCTCATCGGTCTTGGCGTTTCAGCGATCAGTCAACTCGATGGCTTGTACGTTCAGAACAGCGCGCAGCTTGATGTTTACCAAGCGCGGATTGCGAGCGGCGATTTGGCGACGCAGCGCGGCATTGCGCTTTCATTCGACGATCGGGTGCGCGCGCGCACGATTGAGGCGCTGATGTGTCACGGTGCCGTGCATTGGCAAACACTTGCGGACGAATTTGCGGTCAAGCCGAACGCGTATTTTGCGAACGAGTGGACGCCGCTGCGCGCGATGCAGCGCGACGGTATTGTTGAATTGGACGACGAAACACTCAGCGTGACCGAGCGTGGTCGCTTGCTGTTGCGCGCGGTCGCGATGGTGTTCGATGCCTATCGCCATGCGCCCTCGACGCGCGATGCG
>JAAFJI010000288.1 GCA_013298045.1 Betaproteobacteria bacterium | reverse complement strand
CCGCAGAGCTTGTCGCTTCTAATGCGGGAAATCGAGCGCACGCTGCCAGCGCTGCCGCGCGCGGAGAATCAAAAACCCGACGCGAAGGCATTCAGCGGCAGTCTCGCCGAGCTAAGTGCAGCCACATCGATCCATATGGATTTGATGAAGGATTATTACGGTCCGATCATGTGGAAAGTCGTGAGCTCTGGCGCGGCGCTCGCTGCGCAGGGGTTGCTGCGCGACCTGGGCGTTACCGGCGACACGGCATTGTCGGGGCTTGTGACCGGTGCCTCTCAATCGTTCCACGTCTTTGAAGCGCCTGGCACATTCATCGAACAGGTCGGCGCGTCGGATTTGCCGGAGGAAACGCAGGTCTGGATTTTGGGGCCGAGCGCGATTTCTGGTGCGATCGATCAGATTCGCGGACTCATCAAGGGCTTCTCTGCATTCAAAGACTTAAACAGTCTGAACTCGCGGCTCGCAGCGTCAAGCGCCGCCGAAGCGCAGAACCTGCTCTTTGACAACTTCACCAAAATCACCGGCGGCTTCAAGGACTTGATCGATCAGACTTATGCCGCGACCACGATCGTCGCCGAGTGGCCAGGCGTTGCAGCAAAGGGGCAAGGTTTCTTCCTCGCCGGCAATCAAGTCGAGCGCGGTTGCATCTTTGACAACAATCCGTTCTGCAAGCAGATTTTCTTTGGCGGTGGTTTCCCAGCCGCCGAGACCTGTGATCCGCGCAGCTTCTGCGTGCCGCTTGCGCTGCTCGTGATTACCTGGACGCCTTCGACGATGGCGTTCGGCGCGGAGGCGGTGCCGTTTATCCCGAAATACAAAATCCCGTGCGCGAAGGATCCTGTGCTCGGAACGCCGCTCCCAGGCGTGCCTCCGGGCTGCTCTGTCGATTGAGTCGAGGTCTCCGTGCGTATCAAACAAATTTCTATTCATAAATTCCATTTATTGCAATAAAAAATATTATTTATGTTCAATAAAATAGATATCTAGATATACATAGTAAATTGCGTAAACACTATATTTGAATGGGCATTACGCGAAAGTGCTGAAGTGCAAAGTAGCTCAAACTTTCCATGTGTTCACGCAAACGGAAAACAGCGCTTCGGGTTCGCGATCGGTGGACACACTCGGGCAGTAGACCCACCGCCGCGCCGCCAATCACCGCGACCCTCGGCTGCGACCAACTCCTGACCGCCGCGTGCACTGCGCGCCCGCATCGCGCTCCGAAAAGGCGTAGCATTTCTCTACCCTTTTCTACCCAAGAGTGCTGCCATGACCGCTCGTCCCGACACCTTTCCCTTCAACGGCGATGAGTCTTCAAAACTGCTCGCGCGGGTGAGCAAGCAGTGGGACGCCGACATCGTTCCGCAATTGATCGATTACGTGAAACTGCCCGCGAAATCGCCCGCGTTCGAAGCGGAGTGGAAGCGTGCGGGGCAGATTCAGCGCGCGATTGAACAAGCGCAGAAATTCGTCGCGGCGCAGCCGGTGAAGAACATGTCGCTCGAAGTGATCACGCTTGAAGGCCGCACGCCTGTGCTCTTCTTCGACATTCCGGGCACTGGCACGAAGGCGAATGGCAAAACGGTGTTGTTGTACGGGCACCTGGATAAGCAACCTGAGATGACAGGCTGGCGCGATGATATCGGGCCGTGGACGCCGCTCGTTGAAGACGGCAAGCTCTACGGTCGCGGCAGCGCAGACGATGGCTATGCGGTGTTCGCCTCGCTCGCCGCCGTCATCGCGCTAGATGCGGAGAACATTTCTCGACCGCGCGTGCTCGGCTTGATTGAAACTTGCGAAGAATCCGGCTCGTTCGATTTGCCGCCATATCTAGACGCGCTTAGCGCCCGCATGGGCGACGTGGGCCTCGTCGTCGCGCTCGATTCCGGCGCGGGGAATTACGATCAACTTTGGGCGACGACTTCATTGCGCGGTCTCGTCGGCGGAACGTTGACGGTTCGCATGCTCACCGAAGGCGTGCATTCGGGTGACGCGGGTGGTGTGGTGCCCTCCACCTTCCGCGTCGCACGACAACTGCTTGATCGCATCGATGATTCGGCGACGGGCGTGACCAAGTCGCCTGTGTTCGAGACAAAAATCCCGGACGAGCGCATTCAGCAGGCGAAACAGGCAGCGGCGATTTTGGGCGAGAGCATGTGGAAACGTTTCCCATGGCAATCCTGTGGCGGCGCGCATGAATTCACGTTGCCAACGAGCAAAGACCCGGTCGAATTGATTTTGAATCGCACCTGGCGCGCGTCGCTCTCGATCACCGGCGCGGATGGCTTGCCGCCGACATCTTCCGCCGGCAATGTTCTGCGTCCGTACACCGCGCTCACGCTATCGATGCGCATCCCGCCGACTGTGAACGCCGATGAAGCAGTGGCCGAAGTGAAGCGTCTCGTGGAAAACGACACGCCCTACAACGCGCAAGTCGCATTCGATGGCCATGGCGCAACGGGCTGGAACGCGCCCGCGTTCGCGCCCTGGCTCACCGTCGCGCTCGACGCCGCCTCGATGCACTACTTCGGCAAACCCGCCGCCTACATGGGCGAAGGCGGCACCATCCCCTTCATGGGCATGCTCGGCGCGAAATTCCCGAACGCGCAAATGCTAGTTACCGGCGTGCTCGGCCCGAAATCGAATGCGCACGGACCGAATGAGTTTTTGCATATCGAGTACGCGAAGAAGGTGACCGCAGCTACGGCGTTGGTGATTGCGGCGGCGTAACAGCCTGTTTCGATGAACCCGCGCTACGTCGTTTAGCGCGGTAGGGTGCGTGGCTTGTCCACGCACCGCTCGTGCGAAATCACCAATGGTGCGTGGACGAGCCACGCACCCTACGAGTTGTGTGGTCGAGGATTCCAATTCAGTCTTTCGCGCTCGTGGCAAAAAACCAGCGACGGTGGGGTGCAAGTTCACTTTCCAATCGGAGTGCGCTACGATCCGCGAATGCCTTCTTATCTGCGGGACAACACGCCTGGAGCATCGTGGTTCTTTACCGTCGTCGCTTACGAGCGTCGAGAAATTTTCTGCGAAGAGATTTTCAGGTCGGCGCTTCGCGAGGCAATCGTTCGGGTACGTGTAAACCATCCTTTTCAAATCGACGCCTGGGTTCTGTTGCCGGATCATCTTCATTGCATCTGGACCTTACCGGACAATGATGCAGATTTCTCGACGCGATGGCGTCTGATCAAACATCATGTGACGTATGCGACCAACGGTTGGCTTGCGGCACTGGAACCACCAAGCGCATCGAGACAGCGACGCGGAGAATCAACGATCTGGCAACGCCGATTTTGGGAGCATCGCATTCGCGATGATCGTGACCTCGAACATCATCTCGATTACCTGCACTTCAATCCGGTGAAACATGGGTTGGTAGATCGTGTTCAGGATTGGTCTCATTCGTCGTTTCATCGACGAGTCGGCGAAGGTGTTTATTCGTTGGATTGGGGCGGTGACATGAGCGAGGAGCGTAAGCGCCGTCCTCATTACCTCACAGAGACCGCGCGGGAGTGATTTGATTGCAGATGCGAGCGCGCGAGGCGTTCGTGCGTGCGCGTGCGTGGACAAGCCACGCACCTACAAAATTAACTCTCGGCGCGTGGGAGACGGTTCAAGCGTTCGACGCCCAACCCCGCGCTCGTCCGTAGCGCCATGCGGCTGAGAGGATCGACGCGAGGAGAAGGCCGCTGCCCCATATCGGCAAATGCGGTACCGGCTTCGGCTGTCCGCCGCTCGCGCTGCCGATCAGCTCGAATTTGAGGTCCGCCGGATCGCTCGTGTCCCAGGTGCCGCTGGCGGCGTTGCCATAAGCCGAGCCCGCGGGCAGCGTCGCGCCGTAGGTCGTCTCGTTCGCGATGATCACGCTTTGATTGGTGTAGGCGAGCTCGGATTGGTCTGCGATCA
>JAAFJI010000286.1 GCA_013298045.1 Betaproteobacteria bacterium | reverse complement strand
GACCGCTTGAAACACGCAACGGCGCAGCGCAGCGCGCCAGCTTTGAACGCCGATCAGCAGGCGATCGCGCAGCGGCCCATCGCGATCATCGAGCTCAAACGCACCGGCAACGTAAATGCAACCGGTGTTCGCCTCGACCACGCGGGTGCGCTCGATCCATCGGCGAACGATCGCATTTAGCCTGGACAGGCCTTTCGGTGCTTGCATCGCGGGTGCGAACACTTCGGCAAGGAAGCGACGCTCATATTCTTCGATCACCGCTTGTTGCAACGCCTCGCGCGAACCGACGCGCGAAAAAACACCGCTTTTGGAGAGCTGCACGCGATCGGCAACCGCTTGCAGAGTGATCGCCTCAAGCCCCTGCTCCGCCGCCAGATCAAGGGCCGCACCGATGATCGCAGCGCGCGTCATCTCCGACTTCGAGGTTTTCGCTTCGACCGGAGCGAGCGTACGCACCACGTCGCGCGCAGACGATCGCGGCGCGGAGTGCGGTTTCGACGACTTTGCAACTCGGGTGGTGTTCACGGCAGTATTTTCGCACGATTGTGCGAATCAATGCAAGTCGGCTCTGAGATAGATTATCTATTTCTCATTACGCCGCTTTCAATAATGCGCTAGTTGATAAAAGCGACTATCTCTTTATGCTCGCAAATAAACACAACCGCTTTATTTATTGAGGCAATCACGGAAGAAGTTTAATTGCAAGATGTGATATCAACCACGCACTGAGTCGCCGCATTTCGCGAAGAGCAACGCTTACTTCTTCCTGCTTCGTCCGTAGAGCCAGAGCGCCGCCGCGGCGCTCAAAATGATGAGCGCAAGAATGCCGCGCGGACTCGCAAGCTCGTGCGCAAATGCATGGATGAAATCCTCCGGCTCGTGCCCCGGATGCGCGTGGACGGACGCGACCGCGAGCGCGCTTGTGAGCAGTACAACCGCCTGGTTCGTCGTTCGGAATTTCATGGCTTACTCCAGCATGCCTTGATGTTTGATGAAAGACACAATTTCGTCGACACCTTTGCCGACTTTCATGTTCGAAAAAACAAACGGCTTCGCGCCACGCATTTTCTTCGCGTCGCGATCCATCACGTCAAGCGACGCACCGACGTACGGCGCGAGATCGATTTTGTTGATCACGAGCAGGTCGCTTTTCATGATGCCAGGGCCGCCCTTGCGCGGAATCTTCTCGCCAGCAGCTACATCGATCACGTAAATCGTGAGATCGGAGAGCTCAGGCGAGAACGTCGCTGCGAGATTGTCGCCGCCGCTCTCAACGAAAATCACATCGAGATCGGGAAAGCGTTTGTTCAAACGATCGACTGCTTCGAGATTGATCGATGCGTCTTCGCGAATCGCGGTGTGCGGGCAACCGCCGGTTTCGACGCCAATAATTCGCTCCGGCGCGAGCGCTTGATGATCGACTAAGAACTGCGCGTCTTCCTTCGTATAAATGTCGTTGGTCACCGCTGCGATATTGTGGGATTCGCGAAAACGGCGGCAAAGTTCGAGCGTGAGCGCGGTTTTTCCGGAGCCGACAGGGCCGCCAATGCCGACGCGTAAAGGGCCGTGTGGAGTTGTCATATCAGTCTTAAATGGGGTTGAATCTGTGGGGGCGCGCTTGCGCGCGCAAGCTTTTCGCGAAGCGTCCAACGTCTGACCGGCACGCTTGCGCTCTCATTCGCGCGCAAGCGCGCTCCTACAGCTTCGATCATGATCGGAACAACCTCGAATACTGCGTTTCATGTTTCATCTGTGCGATTGCGAGCAAGGGCGATGCCGATGACCAATCTTCGGCGTTCAATTCAAGCGCCGTATCGACGCAAGCGTTCACCGCACCATCGAGCGCGAACAACATTTTCTGCACGGCGATTTGACCAAGCGGTAGCGTTTTCGCGAGCACCATCACCTGGTTCTCCGCGAAACCGAAAGCATACGCAAGCAACCCTTCGCGCACTGCGAGGCGGCATGCGCATGCGGCGAGCGCAGCCGCAACAGGCGCGCACACGCGTGGCAGCGCGTCGAGCACTTCGCGTTGCTGATCGGTCAAAGGTGCAACGTCGCGGCACCATGCTGCGTACGAGAATCCCACCTGCAATGTCTCCGCGCGCGGCTCGCTCGACTCGCGCGACGCGATGAATTGTTCATTCAACGATTCGATCTCGGTGCGATCTGCATTCCGCCACGCGTTGAACGCTTTTGCATACGTCGGCGCTTCGTACTTCGCGAACACGAGCCGCAAATGATCTTCGATCCAACGCTTTGCCGTTGCAACGTTGTTCACCGTACCCGACTCGATAGCCCATTCAAGCCCTTGCGAATAGCTGTAAGCACCGACAGGCAACGCCGGTGAAGCAAGTTGAAGTAAGCGCGTGTTCACTGCCGAATCGCGAGCAAGCTCGCTCCTACCGTTTTCATCAGCGCTCCTGCGTCCTTGGAGAAAGTCCATCGTGAATGCGTCCACCATGGCCTTGATCGTCGTGCGAGTGATGCACGTGGCTGTGACCATACGCGCCGCTCTCGGGTTGAAACGGTCGCGTGACTTCGCGCACCGTGCCGCCGAGCCCTTCGACCATTGCTTTGAGCACGTGGTCGGGCAACATGAGCAAATGATCGTCATTCACTTGTAGCGGCACATGGCGATTGCCAACGTGATACGCGATGCGCGCGAGTTGCGTCGCACTTTCCGCGCGAACTTCGTGCAACGATTCTTCGGCGGCGATCACTTCAATGACGCGACCATCGGTTAACTGCAGTTTGTCGCCGTGCGAAAGCATGGTGCCGACTTTTAGTTGCAAGCCCAGCTCTTCTCCGCCCAACGTTTTAACGCGTAGACGCGATTTTTCTCTTTGATCGAAAGTGAGTTTTATTGATTCGACTCCTATAGAAGATTGGGCGATAACGTGCGTTGCTAGGATCATTGTTTAACTGTCATTCCCGCGAAGGGTGTAGTCGAGGTTTCGGATCGCCTGCGATCCGCCGCCGGAACGACTCGCGCATGCTTGCGCGAGTGCGCCCTGCAAGGGGGAACCCAGACCGGGTTCGTTGTGATCGAAATGTGAAAGGTTCTCATCGTGGAAAAGTCCGGGTCTGGGTCCCCGCCTTCGCGGGGATGACAGAGATCGAAAATCGTCGAGTACATGGATCGAATCGAAATTAGAAAAGGAAATACCGCTGCGCCATTGGCAACACTTGCGCGGGTTCGCACACGAGACGCTCACCGTCAGCGCGCACTTCGTAGGTTTCAGGATCGACTTCCATGTGCGGCAAGTAACTATTCAAGACCATATGCTGTTTGCGAACTTTACGAATCGCTTTGACGGGAACGATGCGTTTGTTGAGGCCGTATTTTTTTGCGACGCCGAGCTTCGACGCCGCTTGCGACACGAAGGTCAATGACGACGACGCGAGCGCACCGCCGAACGCGCCGAACATCGGACGACCGTGCACCGGTTGCGGCGTGGGAATCGATGCATTCGCATCGCCCATGAGCGCCCAAGCGATTTGTCCGCCTTTCAAAATCATCGAAGGTTTCACGCCAAAGAACGCGGGGCGCCAGATCACGACGTCGGCCCATTTGCCGATTTCGAGCGAGCCGACTTCGTGTGACACACCGTGTGCAATCGCCGGGTTGATGGTGTATTTCGCGATGTAGCGCAGGGCGCGGAAGTTGTCGTTGCGGGAGTACGCGCGTGCGCCCTCGCCGCCGGCGAGGTGACCGCGTTGCACTTTCATCTTATGCGCCGTCTGCCAGGTGCGCGTGATGACTTCGCCGACGCGACCCATCGCTTGCGAGTCCGATGACATCATCGAAATCGCGCCAAGATCATGCAAGATGTCTTCTGCGGCAATCGTCTCACGACGAATGCGCGATTCTGCGAACGCGAGGTCTTCCGCAATGCCAGCATCAAGGTGATGACAGACCATCAACATATCGAGATGTTCGTCCACTGTGTTCACGGTGTACGGCATCGTTGGATTGGTCGACGACGGCAAGAAATTTTCGTAACCGATCACACGCAAGATGTCCGGCGCGTGGCCG
>JAAFJI010000285.1 GCA_013298045.1 Betaproteobacteria bacterium | reverse complement strand
AAAGCGGCCGAGACCGTCTACGAATCGATCCGCAAAAACGGCCATCAAAAAGACGTCGTCGGCATCATGCAAACGCGTGACGAGCTTTATGATCGGATTGGGTATCACGCGTTTGAGCAGCATTTGGATCAGTTGTTTGCGGCGAAGAAGTGATGCAACCTCAGCAAAACGCGTCAATCGCACCCGTTCGCGAGTTTGCGGACGGTGATCTTCGCATTTGGACTGACGCTGGAGCATCGTTGCACATCAAATCAGTGACGCGATCTGGCGACCCGGTTGAACTCAATGCGGAGGAACTGCGCGAATTCATTGCGTCGCTCACTAGGATGCTTCATGAGATTGAGTAGCAAGCGGCTAGGCTGGGTTGAGGAACGAAACCCAGCAATCGCAAACCAATGCTGGGTCAAACGACCCAGCCTACGCTCAACTCTTGCGGTTATTGCCGCTCTATGCAACCTCGCGTCTGTAACACACGCCCAAGATACGCAAAATACAAAGGCGGCAAAGATCATGATTCTTTGCTGCGATTACCCCTCCAGCATTCCCGTACGATCGGACCCGGATCCTGCGGCACTCGCGGCAGCGGTGGTCTTGGTTGCAGCACGCAGTCCGGTGATCGTCTTACCGACCGCGAAGGCGAGCGAGTTACAGGTTGCCATTTCCGGAAAAATGCCGCAAGAAGTATTTCTCTCGCGCTTGAAGGAATCTCTGCTAAACGTCGGTGTCGGCGAGAGCTCCTTAATTACTTCGCTGGGCTACAACGGCTACGAGCAAAAGTACGGTGTTACCGAGTCCGTTCGGGACACGCCCTGGGCGTTGGAGTTGCGTTTTCTCGCGGAGATTGCACAAACTACCGGCGGATTTATGCCATCGGTTGGCGTCTACTTTCGATTGATTGGAACGAGCGATCAGCGTACCCTCACTAGTGGAACCTTTGCCTCTGTAAACGCTGTTCACGGTGAGCCAAACTTTTTCACCCGGCCGAGGCTTACTCCGTTCTTAGTTCGAATTGGCACCAATGCAACCGGGCGGGAGCTGAGCCTTGTGCCGATTGATGCCGCGCAGCTCCGCCCGGCGTTTGATCCTAAATCTCAAGAGGATGTTCAATTCATGGAACAAGCGCTGCGCCAGACATCCGAGCAAATGGCAAGCAAATTAGCAATGCGTCTCTCTCCACTTATTTCTAGCGCCAAACAGTGAAATTGCAGTGCTCCGTCACTGGAGCACGACGGTATGACGAGAAGAAGTTGGTTGGTATCAATTTGGGTGCGATAGGATCGCACCCTACGAGGAAAACAAAATGACAGACACCGCATCCACAGTCACCGCTTTCAAACCCAAAAAATCCGTAGCCCTCTCCGGCACGGCGGCGGGCAACACCGCGCTTTGCACCGTCGGGCGCACGGGCAATGATTTGCACTATCGCGGCTATGACATTTTGGATGTCGCGGACGCGTGCGAATTCGAGGAGATTGCGTATCTGCTCGTGCACGGCAAATTGCCGAACGTGGCGGAACTTGCGGGTTACAAAGCGAAATTGAAATCGCTGCGTGGCGTACCCGCTGCCGTGAAAGCAGCGCTGGAGCAATTGCCGCCGTCGGCGCATCCGATGGATGTGATGCGCACCGGTGTCAGCGTGCTCGGTTGCGTGTCGCCCGAGAAGGACGATCACAATCATCCGGGCGCGAAAGACATTGCGGACAAGCTGATGGCTTCGCTCGGATCGATGATGCTTTACTGGTATCACTACAGTCACAACGGGGTTCGCATTGAGACGGACTCCGAAGAGGATTCGATCGGCGGCCACTTCCTGCATTTGCTGCATGGCAAACGCCCGCCGCAGAGCTGGGTGAAAGCGATGCACACCTCGCTCGTGCTTTACGCCGAGCATGAATTCAACGCGTCCACCTTCACTGGTCGCGTGATCGCTGGCACAGGCTCGGATATGTACAGCGCAATCTGCGGTGCAATCGGCGCATTGCGCGGCCCGAAGCATGGCGGTGCAAACGAAGTGGCATTCGAAGTTCAGAAGCGTTACGACACGCCCGATGAAGCGGAAGCTGATATCAAAGCACGCGTCGAATCGAAACAAGTGGTGATCGGCTTCGGTCACCCGGTGTACACCGTGAGCGATCCGCGCAACAAAGTGATCAAAGAAGTCGCGCGCAAACTCTCGGCAGAAAAGAGCGACATGAAGATGTTCAACATCGCCGAGCGCTTGGAAACGGTGATGTGGGACATCAAAAAGATGTTCCCGAACTTGGATTGGTTCAGCGCGGTGAGTTATCACATGATGGGCGTGCCGACCGCGATGTTCACGCCCTTGTTCGTCATCTCGCGCACGAGCGGCTGGAGCGCACACGTGATCGAGCAGCGGATCGACGGAAAAATCATTCGTCCGAGCGCAAACTATGTGGGGCCGGAAGACCTCAAGTTTGTGCCATTGCAACAGCGTGGCTAGCCAAAAAGACTGTCCAAAGGTACGGTCGGTGGCACTGCCGCGCGGCGTGCTAGATAATCGCGCACTGGCTTATTGCACGCCGCTCAATAAAAATCATGGATCCGCTAGACCGACTAAGAAAAAGTGCCAAGGGGAAAGAGGCGCTCGCCAACAAACAGTCGCCGTCGCTCACGCCTGCCCTGCGCACCGTGATGCTGGTGATTTACGGCGACAAGACCGTGGAGGAGTTCGAGGACATCGCAGCGAAATTGCCTGCAGGCCGAGAAGCCATCTCGCGTTTGGTGGCGCTCGGATTTCTCGAAATCATCCCGCGACCGGTGCCCGTAGAGCCGCCCAAGAAGGCGGCAGCCGAACCCGCAGCAGCGGCGGCGAAGGGCACATCGCTTCTCTCCCGTACGCTTTCCGGCCTCACGATCACGAAAGAGGCACCGCCGCCCCCGCCGCCGGTCGAAAAGCTCGACGAAACTCAACTCTTTGCGAATGCGCGAGTGGAGTTTGTTGCCGCAGCGGCAGCGCTTGGATTGCGCGGATTCTCTATGCAGGCGGCTGTCGAAAAGGCCGCGACCAGCAAGGAGCTTTTTGCGCTCACCAACGAACTTGGATTGAGCCTCGAAGCGGCCAAAGGCGCGAAGGAGCGCGAGGGCTTCCTACGCCGTGTGGACGCGCTTCGCGCTCGGGCTCGCTAAGGGCGCATACTCGGTTGCGCGCTGGCTCGCGCCTGTTTTCCGTCGATCATTGCCTATCCAACGTAGCGTCGCGCGAAGCGACTGCGTGAACTAACCTTGCTCCATCGTATGAACACGCTTTTCCGCAAACCACTTCCTGGCACTCGACTGGAATACATCGACGCCCGCGCGGCGATTGACGCGATCAAGCCGGGTGCGTACGAGACGCTTCCATACACCGCGCGTGTGCACGCAGAGAATATCGTTCGGAAAGCCGACCCGGCAAAAATCAACGATTACCTTTCGCAGTTAATCGAGCGCAAACGCGAAATCGACTTCCCGTGGTTCCCGGCGCGTGTGGTGTGCCATGACATTCTTGGTCAGACGGCGCTCGTTGACCTCGCGGGCTTGCGCGATGCGATCGCGGATCAGGGTGGCGATCCGGCGAAGGTGAATCCTGTGGTGCCCGTGCAATTGATCGTGGATCATTCGCTCGCGGTGGAATGCGGCGGCTTCGATCCGAATGCTTTTGAGAAGAATCGCGCGATTGAAGATCGACGCAACGAAGATCGCTTTCACTTCATCGATTGGACGAAGCTCGCGTTCAAAAACGTCGATGTGATTCCACCCGGCAACGGCATCATGCATCAGATCAATTTAGAGCGCATGTCGCCTGTGATCGGTGTCGAGAATGGCGTGGCCTACCCCGACACCTGCGTCGGCACTGATAGCCACACGCCGCATGTTGATGCACTCGGTGTGATCGCGGTGGGCGTCGGCGGGCTCGAAGCAGAAAACGTGATGCTCGGTCGCGCCTCGTGGATGCGCTTGCCGGATATCGTTGGCGTTGAGTTGTCGGGCAAACCGCAACCCGGCATTACGGCGACGGATGTCGTGCTCGCATTGACCGAGTTCTTGCGCAAGCAGAAAGTCGTCGGTGCGTATCTTGAGTTCTATGGCGAAGGTGCAACCGC
>JAAFJI010000283.1 GCA_013298045.1 Betaproteobacteria bacterium | reverse complement strand
ACTTTTGAATCGCACGTCAACGTGCCTGCGCGAAGTGTTTTGCTTGCAGGTATTCCTCCCCCTTCAAGGGGGAGGTGAGGAGGAGGATGGGGTTCTTTCGTTGAATCAACCGAACCCCATCCCCACCCTAGCCCTCCCCTTGAAGGGGAGGGGACTGGATTGCTCCTCGTGAATGGGGCAAAGTATTTGTTTGTTTCGAAACGACTATGAAAATTCAAGATCGCGCCTCCGGCATCCTTCTGCATCCAACCTCGCTCCCCGGCCCGCATGGCATCGGCGATCTTGGTCCTGACGCGTATCGTTTCGTCGATTGGCTGCAAGTCAACGGGCAGACGCTCTGGCAATGGTTGCCGACGACGCCAATTGGCCCCGGCGATTCGCCGTACCAAAGCGTGTCGGCGTTTGCGGGGTCGCCTTTGATGGTGGCGCTTGAACCGTTGATTGAGAAAAAATGGCTATCAGCACCAGACCTTATCGCCTTATCTTTTAAGGCAGAAGAGGTAGATTTTGGACATGTTGTGTATTTTCGAAATCAAGCGCTTCGCCAAGCCAAACAGGGCTTCGATGCACTGAGTTCGCCGCAGGACAAAACGATGTTCGCCGCGTGGTGCGAAAGTGCTCGCGATTGGCTCGACGAGTACGCGCTGTTCGCTGCGCTTCATCAAGCGAACGATTGGCGTCCTTGGTGGCAATGGGATGCAGCGCTCAAAAAGCGTGACGCGAATGCGCTCGCGGCTGCGCAGAAAAAGTACGCCGATGACATCGCGTTTTGGAAATTCGTGCAATGGTGTTTCGATACGCAATGCGCCGCGCTCAAAAAATACGCGAACGATCGCGGCGTTGCGCTCGTTGGCGATCTGCCGATTTTCATTGCGGATAACAGCGCCGATTGTTGGTCGCGACAAGACTTGTACTACTTGGGTGGCGATGGGATGCCCACCGTGATCGCGGGCGTGCCGCCGGATGATTTCGGACCTGAAGGTCAGCGCTGGGGCAATCCGCTCTATCGATGGGATCGCATGAAAGCCGAAGGCTACGCATGGTGGATCGCACGCGTGAAGCGTGCGATGGCGCTTTGCGATTTGTTCCGCATTGATCACTTCCGTGGCTTCGCAGGGTATTACGAGATTCCAGCATCGAGCCCGAATGCGAAAGTCGGCAAATGGATGACGGGGCCGGGCAAAGCGCTCTTCGATGCAATCGAAGACGCGCTTGGCAAAGTACCGGTCATCGCAGAGGACTTGGGGCTCATCACGCCAGACGTGATTGAGCTTCGCGATAGTCTCGACTACCCTGGCATGAAGATTTTGCAATTCGCATTTGGTGGCGATGGTTCGCATGAGTTCTTGCCTCACAATTACACGCAGAATTGCATCGTGTACACCGGCACGCACGATAATGAAACGGCGCGTGGATGGTTTGGTAACGCGCCTGCACAGCAGCGTCACTACGCCTGCACCTATCTCGCATGCAGCGAACACGATTTTCATTGGGCGCTAATTCGCGCGGCGAGCAATTCGGTGGCGAAGTACGCTGTGTTCCCATTGCAAGATGTGTTGGGTTTAGGTAACGAAGCGCGCATGAACCATCCTGGCACGCTCGGCGGGATCAATTGGAAGTGGCGGTTTACGTGGGAGCAACTTGGCACGGAGCCGGGTCGCGTCTTGCGATTGATTTCAGCGGCAAGTGGTCGCGCACCGATTGAGATGATTCGATGATTTCGTAGGATGGGTGGAGCGAAGCGATACCCATCAAAAGCGGCGGAATTGCACAGCGTTTTTTGCGAGAGATCGATGCGTGGTTTGATTCATTCGATAAAGTGGCGATGTACGTTCTTCTTGATGGGTATCGCTTCGCTCCACCCATCCTACGCCGCGCAGCCGAATGCCGAATTGCTTGCAGCATGTAATGGCTCCCCGTTCGCAACGACATTGCAACCTACAAAACAAAAAGTCACCGACGCTCGCGCGATCTGGTTATCACCTTCGTTGATTCAATGGCCGAAGGTCAACGCGGACGCGAGCGATCGGTTTGCGTTGTATCTCTCGCGCACGGGTGCGTTGGGGTTCGCAGCGGGCAAATTGGTTGACGGCTTCGATGCTCGTCTTCCGCTCGCGCCGAGGAATGGCGACTTGCCAACGGCGTTGGCGGGGCGATTCAAGTATCTCGAACCCGGCGCGGTACTCAATCTCACCCTCGATGATCGAGTCAAGCTCGACGACTTGCTGCGTGGGCAAGTTGTCATCGCGCGCGAGGATGCCGCTGGTCGTGTAATTGACGCAACGACGTTGCAAACGCCCGGTGCCATCGATGAGCGTTATGCGAGCGCGGCGCAGTTCAACGACTACGGCGCAACGGTGCGCGGCAAGTCAATCGACTTTCGACTCTGGGCGCCGACTGCGCGCGACGTGCACGTGTGTGCGTACGAGGGCGCGCTTGCGAGTGCGAAGCGTGTGTACGCGATGCAGCGTGACGACGCGTCGGGGGCGTGGTCGTCTCGTGCGAATGCAACGAAATCGCGCAACGGCACGTACTACACGTATCTCGTCGATGTCTGGGTCAATGGCGTGGGTTTCGTTCGCAATCGCGTGACCGATCCCTATTCGCAATCGCTATCCGCCGATTCGAAACGCAGTCTCGCGCTTGATTTGAATGACAAGCGCTTATTGCCGAAAAACTGGGACTCGATTAATGCACGTCATCGTGTGAAGCACGCCACCGATATGTCGATTTACGAATTGCATGTTCGCGATTTTTCGATCAGCGATGAGAGCGTGCCTGTTGCGTCGCGCGGAAAGTACGTTGGATTCAAGCATCGCAATTCGCGCGGCATGCAGCATCTTCGTGCGTTGAGTAAGGCCGGCTTGACCGATGTGCATTTGTTGCCTGTGTTTGACATTGCAACAGTGCCAGAAGTCGGTTGTGTCACTCCGAAAGTAACTGGCACCGCCGCCAGCGAATCGCAACAAGCCGCCGTTGTTGCCGTGAAAGACCGCGATTGCTTCAACTGGGGTTACGACCCGTATCACTTCAATGCGCCCGAAGGCAGTTACGCAACGAATGCCGAGGACGGTCGCGTACGCGTGCGCGAGTTTCGCGAGATGGTTCAGGCGTTGAACGGCATTGGTCTGCGCGTCGGCATGGACGTCGTCTATAACCATATGAGCACGTCGGGGCAGAACGAAAAATCGGTGCTCGATCGCATCGTGCCCGGTTACTACCATCGCTTAAATGCTGAAGGCAAGGTCGAGACGTCGACCTGTTGCGACAACACGGCGACAGAACACCTCATGATGGAAAAGCTCATGAGCGATTCGGTGTTGCTTTGGGCAAAGCAGTACAAGATCGATTCGTTTCGTTTCGATTTGATGGGGCACCAACCGCGCGCGGCGATGGAGCGCATGCAAGCGCGGCTCAAGCGCGAACTCGGTCGCGAGATTCAATTCCTGGGCGAAGGCTGGAACTTCGGCGAAGTGGAAAACGGGAAGCGCTTCGTACAGGCTTCGCAGCTCTCGCTTAATGGCACTGACATCGGAACCTTCACCGATCGCATGCGTGACGCGGCACGTGGTGGTGGCTACGGCGACAACGCAGAAGGGCTGGTTCGCAATCAGGGCTACCTAAACGGTCTTGTCTATGATCGCAATGAATCCAATGTGAATGTCCCGAACGATGAAGCGGCCAAGAAGCAAATCCTGCAAACCGCCGACATGATTCGCGTCGGGCTTGCGGGCTCGATTCGCGATTACGCGATGACAACGTTCGACGGTAGCGTGAAACGTCTCGACGAAATCAAGTATCACAGCGCGCCGGCGGGTTACGTTTCGCAACCCTCCGAAGTCGTGAACTACGTCGAGAATCACGATAACGAAACGCTCTTCGATTTCAACGTCTACAAAATGCCACTCGCCGCCACGCGCGAGGAGCGCGCACGTGTGCAAGTGCTCGGCATCGCGTTGACCGCGCTCGCACAAGGTGTTGCCTACTTCCACGCAGGCATCGACATCCTGCGAAGCAAATCGATGGATCGCAATAGTTACGACTCGGGCGATTGGTTCAACCGCATCGATTGGACGTATCGCGATAACGGTTTCGCGAGCGGCTTGCCGCGCAAAGACGACAACGGCGAGAAGTGG
>JAAFJI010000282.1 GCA_013298045.1 Betaproteobacteria bacterium | reverse complement strand
GATTGGATTTTTGATCGATACCGACACGCCGATGGTGTGGCGCGGACCGATGGTCACGCAGGCGCTCGAACAATTGCTTTCGGACACCAATTGGCGCGACCTCGATTACCTCGTGATCGATATGCCGCCAGGGACGGGCGATATTCAATTGACGCTTTCGCAAAAAGTGCCCGTCACGGGCGCGGTCATCGTCACAACGCCGCAAGAAATCGCTGTGATTGATGCGCGTAAAGGTTTGAAGATGTTCGAAAAAGTCGGCATTCCGATTGTCGGCATCGTCGAGAACATGAGCACGCACGTGTGCTCGAATTGCGGTCACGTCGAGCCGATCTTCGGCGAAGGTGGCGCGAAAGCGATGTGCAACGATTACAACGTGCCGTTTTTGGGCGGCTTGCCGCTCGATATGAAAATTCGCGTGCAAGCCGACGGCGGACGACCCACGGTGGTCGCCGATCCGGATGGCTTGGTCGCGAACACGTATCGCGAAATCGCGCGTAAAGTCGCTGTGTTCATCGCACAGAAAAGCGAAGATCACACCGCGAAGTTCCCGACGATCAAGGTTGTTTCGTAGGTTGGATGCGCCCTCGGTCATTTCGGTGCTGTCATCCCCGCGACGGCGGGGATCCAGACCGGGCAGATTACTAACGCAATGAAGACCGACCGACTCAACTGCGCCGCCATCGTCGCCTGCGGCGGCAGCGGCACACGTTTCGGCGCGGCAACACCGAAACAATATTTGCCACTCGCAGGCGCAACTGTGTTGCATCACACGCTCGCAGCACTTACGGGCGTAAGCGAAATTGAGCACGTGTTCATCGGAGCGCAAACCGATGACAAAAAAGCCAACGAAATTGCAAACGCGTTTGCAAAGGTAAGCGTTTTGCCAACAGCGGGCGAGACGCGCGCCTCGACCGTACTCGGCACACTCGAAGCGATTCAACCGCAGCTCACGCGCGACGCGTGGGTGCTCGTTCATGACGCCGCGCGCCCTTGCGTGAGCGCAGACGCGATTCGCAAGTTAATCGACGAACTCAAAACGCATGCGGTCGGCGGTTTGCTGGCGATTCCCGTGACCGACACGGTGAAGCGCGCAAACGCGAGCCTCGATGTCGTTGAAACGCTAGATCGCTCGACGCTTTGGCGTGCACAAACGCCGCAAATGTTTCGCTACGAAACGCTCGTGCACGCGCTGCGTGCCGCGCCCGATGCGACGGATGAATCACAGGCGGTCGAATCGGTTGGACTCGCGCCGAAACTCGTGATGGGCGAAGCGTCGAATATCAAAATCACCTTTCCCGAAGATCTCGCATGGGCAGAGCGTATTCTCAACAACAGGTCGTAGGAGCGCGCTCGCGCGCGATCGCACGTTCGCAAAGCGAGAAGTACACGAATCGACCGCTCCATCGGAATCGTGACGCTGCGTGAGCAAGCTCGCACCTACAATCCGACGCACTATGAATTTCCGCATTGGCACCGGTTTTGATGTTCATCAACTCGTTAGCGGGAAGCCCTGCGTAATAGGCGGTGTAACGATTCCTTTTGATAAAGGGCTATTAGGTCATTCCGACGCAGACGTCTTATTGCATGCGGCATGTGATGCAATTCTTGGAGCCGCAGCGCTCGGCGATATTGGAAAGCACTTTCCGGACTCCGATCAAATGTACAAAGGCGCAGATAGTCGCGTTCTACTGCGCAGCGTCGTCAGAAAAATTCACGAGCTTGGCTATCGAATCGGCAATCTCGACGCAACCATCATCGCCGAAGCACCGAAGATGGCTCCACACATCGCAGCGATGCGTGCGAACATCGCCGCCGATTGCGAGATCGACCTCGATTGTGTGAACGTGAAAGCGACGACCACCGAGAAACTTGGTTTCACTGGGCGCGGTGAAGGCATCGCGGCGGAAGCGGTGGCACTGATTTGTCGCATGTGAAAGCATTGGCGCGATCGGACGCGGGTGCGTTTGTGAGGGCGGGTCGTATCGCGATCAACGGCGTAAAATCGAAACCACTATGAAAACTATCGCAAACGCAGTGGCGATCGCCAGCGTCACATTAGTCGCGACGGCAATGACATCGTCAATTGCGCAGATGAGCATGTCACCAACGAAGCCCGAACCGGCACGGGCTGAGGTGCCGGATGGCTCGCCCGCGTTGCCGCGCGACACTGCGATCAACCAAACCACCGCAACAACGCTTGTTCGCGAGCGCACCGAGGCGACAGTCGAAACTGCACCGGAAGTCGCGTCAACTGAAGAGCGCGTTGAGAGCCGCCTCGCGGTCATCCGCTCGGGTCGTACAACTGTGACCGATCCGAACGTCGGACGCTATGATCGTGCGGTTGCAAATGGCAAGAAGCGTGTTACGCCGACAATGTGGGAATTGCTCCGTTTCTAGGATATCTCCGATTGTGTCTTCGTAACGAGTCAAAGACCGGCACGAGCCGGATTCAATCGACGTCCCCCTTCCACCCGCTTCGCAGCAAGGCTTTGCCGATGATGCGATTCGCTTGAGTTTCCTCTTCGTATGTCAGTTTTCACCCGAGTGACCGAGGCCGATGTCGTAGCGTGGCTGCCGCGCTTTTCTGTGGGAAGTTTCGCCGCGCTCACCCCAATCGCCGAGGGCATCGAGAACACAAACTACTTTTTGTCCACCAGCGAGGGCGAATATGTGCTCACACTATACGAGCGCATCCCGATCGAAGATCTGCCCTTCTATTTGAACCTTTCGTCGCATCTTTCGCGTGCGGGCGTCGCCGTGCCCTCGCCAATTGCGGATCGAAGCGGCGGTCTATTTTCGATGCTAAACGGCAAACCGGCCTCGCTCACCGAGCGCGTTGCCGGGCGTCCACACATGTCCCCCACGGCGTCCGATTGCTCGGCGGTCGGTGCGGAGCTTGCACGCATGCATCTGGCGAGCGTTTCGTTTCGCGGGCGACTCACCAACAAGCGCGGCCCGGGGTGGATGCTCACCACCTACCGCCGCGTGCGTTCGGTCGTCTCGCCGGAACAGGCCGACCTCATCAACAACGAGCTCGCATTCCAGCGCCAACGCCGAGAACTGCGCCTGCCAACCGGCGCGATCCACGCCGATCTTTTTTGCGACAACGTTTTGTTCGACGGCGAGCGCCTGAGTGGCTTTATCGACTTTGGATTCGCAGCGACTGACGCCTATGTCTACGATCTCGCAATCACCGTTAACGATTGGTGCATTGATGGGACCGGGGAGCTTGTTGCCGAACGGCGAGACGCGATGGTATTGGCGTATTCGAAGCTGCGCCCGCTCAACGAGGCCGAGCAAACCGTCTGGCCCGCCGTGCTGCGCGGCGGTGCGCTTAGATTCTGGCTGTCGAGGCTAGACGATTTCCATTTCCCGCGCGCCGCCGAGCTCAACGTGCCAAAAGACCCCGCGCACTTCGAGCGTATCCTGCGAGCGCGCATCGCACGTCCCGACCACTGGCCACAGGCTTTGAGCGCATGAATCCGATTGAAATTTCCGTCGTCCCGGCGAAGGACGGGTTCGAATGGCTTCGTCTTTCGTTTCGACTATTTCGCATGCAATGGCTGCGCTACTGTGCGCTCGCCGCGATGTTCATACTCGTTTCGCAGTTTGCTGGCGTGTTCACTGGCGGCGTGCTTACGATGTTCTTGAAGCCGATTTTGTCGGTCGGTTTTCTGGCGGCGGCGTGGCATCAAGAGCGCGGCGAGACGCCGGAGGTGAGTCATCTTTTTGCCGGCTTCAAGTCGAACCTAAAGGCGTTGCTGCCGATGGGCTTGCTCTATCTGCTGGGCGTTGCCGCCGCCGTGCTGATTGCCTCGGCGATCAGCGGGGTGGACATTGATGCACTGCGCGCGAACGACGAAAAAGTAACAATCCCGCGCGAGGCCTTGACACAGTTCATGCTCATTACAGCCGTCTGCATGTTGCCAGTGAATGCAGCGCTATGGTTTGCGCCCGCTCTGGTTGTGTTCGCAGACGCTGGTTTCGGCAAGGCGATTGTGTTGTCGTTTCAGGCATGGACCCGAAACATCGTGGCAGTCGTCGTTTATGCGCTCTCAACGCTCGGCTACATGTTGCTCGCCTCGATGGCGATCGCGCCGCTACTACTCATCTTGCCAGCCGCCGCGCAGCTGTTGATTGTGATGCTCGCAATCGTGCCC
>JAAFJI010000281.1 GCA_013298045.1 Betaproteobacteria bacterium | reverse complement strand
GAACTCTTCGTAACGATGTTGCGGCATCGTGCCCGCGAAAAACTTCGAGAGTTCATCGCAAAGCTTCAGCTTGTTCTTGATCGAAAGCTCGATATTGATCCGCTCAATACCATCGCAATAGTCGCCCATACGCGGCAGCGGAATCACGACGTCTTCGTTCAGTTTGAACGCATTGGTGTGCTTCGCAATCGCCGCCGTGCGCGCGCGATCGAGCCAAAATTTCTTACGCGTCTCAGCGGTAACCGCGACGAAACCTTCCGCGCCGCGCGAATTGCAAACGCGAACAACTTCGGACGCCGCTTTCGCGACTTCGTTTTCATCATCACCGACGATGTCGCCGATCAACACCATCTTCGGACGACCGTGGCGCTTCGCTTTCGTCGCGTAGCCCACCGCTTTCACATAACGTTCGTCGAGATGCTCAAGCCCTGCGAGCATCACACGTTTATCGCCGATCTTCGGCAAAGCGTCGAGGAAATCTTTCACCTCTACGATTGCTGGCACCGAATTGCGCACTTCGCCGAAAAATTCCATGCACACAGTGCGCGTGTGCGGCGGCATTTTGTGCAACACCCACTTCGACCAAGTGATAAGTCCGTCGCAGCCTTCTTTCTGAATGCCGGGTAAGCCACTTAGGAACTTGTCCGTGACGTCTTTGCCCAGGCCAATCTTTCTGAAGGATGGACCGGGAATAATGAGCGTTTCTTCGCGAAGCGGCTTGGCTCGGTTCAAACTCTCATCGAAATACTGCAAGCGAAACGTCGCATGATTCGCGTCATGAATCTTGCCGAGGTTGTGATCCATGCGCGTGACTTCGAGCCATTCGCCGCTCGGCGTCACCATGCGCCACTGCACGAGGTTATCGAGCGCGGTGCCCCAGAGCACGGCCTTTTTGCCGCCCGCGTTCATCGCGACGTTGCCGCCGATGCAGCTTGCGTCCGCGCTTGTGGGGTCGCAGGCCCAGACGAGACCCGCGTGCTCCGCCGCTTCCATGCCACGACGCGTCACGACACCCGCTTCGCATTCGATCACGCCGTACGGTTCGGTATGTCCCGGCAACACTTCGTAACGCACCGGAGAAATCGTTTCAAGCTTTTCGGTGTTGATAACGGCTGAGTTCTTCGTAAGCGGAATCGCGCCGCCCGTGTAGCCCGTGCCGCCGCCGCGCGGAATGATGGTGAGCCCGAGTTCGATGCAGCCTTTCACTAAGCCGATCACTTCTTTCTCGGTGTCCGGATGCAGCACTACAAACGGGTATTCGACGCGCCAGTCGGTCGCATCCGTCACATGGCTCACGCGCGCGAGGCCGTCGAAGGTGATGTTGTCTTTGTGCGTAATCTTTCCCAGCACACGAACGACGTTCTTGCGCAGATCGTAGGTTTCGCGAAATTGCAGCTCGAAAGTGTCGACTGCTTTCGCGGCGCGTGCGAGCAATTCGCCAACATTCGCATCGCGCGCTTTCGCGTCATCATCGACCAGTTGCAATTGCCGACGCTTTTGCACTTCGTTCAAACGATGACGAAGCGCATCGATCAACATCGCGCGGCGCTTCGGGTTTTCGACGAGATCGTCTTGCAGATACGGATTGCGTTCGACGACCCAAATGTCACCGAGCACTTCGAACAGCATGCGCGCGCTGCGGCCGGTTTTGCGTTCGCCACGCAAGGTTTGCAGAATGTCCCAGGCATCGTCGCCGAGCAAGCGCTGCACGATCTCTTTGTCGGAGAAACTCGTGTAGTTGTAAGGAATCTCGCGAATGCGTGCCGCAGCTTCGCCGGAGGCTGCTTCGCTCACGTGCGTCGCCTTCTGCGCGATAGTGCTTTTGCTTCGCTTCGTGTCGGTCGCAGAGTGCTCGCCGCTCGCTACGGATGCGGTGGAGACCGGCATTGCGTGAGGCGTGAACAGGCGAGCGAGCGAGCGAAGCGCAGGAAGCTTCATAGGGTGCGAACTACTTTACGTAAACGTTACGTTTACGCGAGTGAATGGGATCGCAGTATACCGCGCTGCAGCATCGCCGGAACCCGCTCCGGCACGTGCATAGCCACGTGTGCAGGGTGTTCGACAACCACGTTATCGCAATTGTTTTTCTGTAGCATTCAGCGCTTCCATCCAGCCAGATTCCCGAAAGGTCGCGACCGCCATGAAATTTCGCTTTCCCGTAGTCATCATTGACGAAGATTGGCGCGCCGAATCGTCATCGGGCCTCGGCATTCGCGCGCTTGCGAAAGCGTTGGAGGATCAAGGGGTCGAGGTCGTTGGCGGATTTACCTACGTCGATGTCGGTATGGTTGCGAATCAATCAGCGCGTGCCTCCGCGTTCATCGTGTCGATTGACGACGAAGAAGTGAGCGAGGACGGCGCGAAATCGCAAGCGGTGGAAAGTCTTCGCACTTTCATCGCGGCGACGCGCAAACGTAACGCCGACGTGCCGATCTTTTTATTTGGCGAAACACGCACTTCACAGCATTTGCCGAACGACATCTTGAAAGAGCTGCACGGCTTCATTCATATGTTCGAGGACACGCCGGAATTCGTTGCCCGCAACATCATGCGCGAAGCGAAGAAGTACCTCGATGCACTCGCCCCGCCGTTTTTTAAGGAGCTTGTCGAATATGCGCGCGATGGCTCGTACTCCTGGCATTGCCCCGGTCACTCGGGCGGCGTTGCGTTTCTGAAGAGCCCGGTTGGGCAGATGTTTCATCAATTCTTTGGTGAAAACATGTTGCGTGCCGACGTCTGCAATTCGGTCGATGAACTCGGGCAATTGCTCGATCACACGGGGCCGGTTGCCGCCTCCGAGCGCAATGCGGCGCGCATCTTCGGTGCCGACCATTTGTTCTTCGTGACCAATGGCACGAGTACGTCGAATAAAGTCGTGTGGCACGCGAACGTTGCGCGCGACGACATCGTGCTAGTCGATCGCAATTGCCACAAGAGCATTCTGCACGCGATCATGATGACTGGCACCGTGCCGATCTTTTTGCAACCGACGCGCAATCATTACGGCATCATCGGGCCAATTCCAAAGAGCGAGTTCTCGCGCGCCTCGATCCAAAAGAAGATCAACGCGCATCCGCTGGTGAAAGACAAAAAAGCAAAGCCGCGGGTGATGACGATTACGCAGAGCACCTACGACGGTGTGCTCTACAACGTCGAAACCATTAAGAAAGAATTGCAAGGCTACGTTGAGAACTTGCATTTCGACGAAGCGTGGTTGCCGCATGCGGCGTTTCATCCGCTCTATCAAGACATGCACGCGATTGGACCTGGACGCAAACCGTGCAAGGACTCGATGGTTTTCGCCACGCAAAGCACGCACAAGCTATTAGCTGGTTTATCTCAAGCCTCGCAAATTCTTGTGCAGGATGCTGAAAACTTAAAACTCGATACCACGCGTTTTAATGAGGCTTACCTCATGCATACCTCGACTTCGCCGCAATATGCCATCATCGCAAGCTGCGATGTGGCGGCTGCGATGATGGAGCAGCCCGGCGGCGGCGCGTTGGTCGAAGAAAGCATTTCGGAAGCGCTCGATTTCCGCCGCGCGATGGCGAAGGTGGACAAAGAATGGGGCAAAGATTGGTGGTTCAAAACCTGGGGTCCCACGAAGTTTGACCACGTGGGTGCGGGCAAGCGCGAGGACTGGTTCCTAAAGCCGAGCGACAAATGGCACGGCTTCGGCGCGGGGATCGAAGCGGGCTTCAACATGCTCGATCCGATCAAGGCGACGATCGTCACGCCGGGGCTCGACATCAGCGGCAAGTTCTCCGCACAAGGCATTCCGGCGGCGCTCGTCACCAAATACCTCGCGGAACACGGCGTCGTTGTTGAGAAAACTGGGCTTTACTCGTTCTTCGTGATGTTCACCATCGGCATTACCAAAGGCCGCTGGAATTCGCTCGTCACCGAGTTGCAGCAGTTCAAAATGGACTACGACCAGAACCAACCGCTTTGGCGCGTGATGCCTGAATTCGTGGAAAAGTATCCGCAATACGAAAAGGTCGGGCTACACGATCTCGCGCAAATCATCCATGAGGCTTATCGCAAATACGACGTCGCCCGTGTGACCACCGACATGTATTTGTCGCAAATGGAGCCCGCGATGAAGCCGTCTGACGCGTTCGAGCATCTGGCGCATCGCAAAGTCGATCGCGTCCCGGT
>JAAFJI010000284.1 GCA_013298045.1 Betaproteobacteria bacterium | reverse complement strand
CCTCTTTACCTACTACTTCACCAAGCCACTTGCGAATTTCTGGGCTGTTCACATTGTCGTTATAAATCCAGCCCTCGTTGCCCGTGTTGTACGGCGGATCGATGTAGATGCATTTCACTTGCCCGGCGTAACGCGGGAGCAGCGCCTTGAGCGCGTGAAGGTTGTCCCCTTGAACAATCAAGTTACCGCTGTCGGGCGATCCGCAAGACAGCTCAGCGACTGGCTCCAGCAATCGGAATGGCACGTCTTTGTGATGCTTAACAACGGCGTCTTTGCCGATCCAGTTCAGTGTGGGCATAAATCAGTCGGAAGAGAGTCAGTTCTGCGCAAAGCGCTCGTTACGCGCAATTATCGAATTGCTCGCCGCGATGCCGTTAGCGTTGCGGCGGGCGGGAGCGGCTGCGTGTCCCGATGTTGCTGGATTTGCTCGATTCGAGCGCGCATCGCCGAGGCCAGATGACTTGCTTCGCGCGCAGGGAAGCCGAGTTCGAGGAACAGGTTTGCGCCGCTGCGAGTGACATGACGAATCTTGGTGTCGATCTGCATTGGGGAAGAAATCAGGCTGGTGGAGGACGCGATGGAGCCAAGTTTGTCTGTGACCGCTCTGCACGCGACATAGAAATGAATGAACGCCCAATTTAATTGGGGCTAGAGGCGAAAAACAATTACTATTGAAATAAAGCTTTTTGAGAGTCTAGCCCCTGATTTATAAGGCGTAAAAATAGTGAGTTACGTCAATCCCCGGTTTCCTGCTTTCGACTCTTGCGCGCCTTCTTAACGAGGCGTTTCTTGGGCTCGGATTCACGGGTTTCGGCTCTCGGCACGGCTTCCGCCGTCAACATCGCATCAAACGCCCCCGCATCCGCGCCCATGTAGCCGTTTTCAAGCCACATCAGCGCGGTGAGGAGCTTGTCGAATTCGGTGGCGAAGCCGGCGATGATGTTTTCGGGGTCGGGGCAGAGTTTGCGGTCGGTGATAAGGCCGAATTGCACGCCGCCTGCGTAGGAAAGAATCGAGACGCCGATGCCGACGTTGCCGCTTTGCGGCACCCAGAACATGTTCTGGGCGATTTTGCTGCCTGCGAGGTAGAGCGGGTTCGCGGGGCCGGGGACGTTGGTCATCACCGCGCTGCCTTTGTCGGAGAGCAACCCAAGCGCTTGCTTTTGAACGGCTTTGGGCACGTAGCCGAGCACGCCGAGGAGCGCCATGCTCACGGCCGCTTGATAGCCGTTCTTAAGCCCATTCATGCGGCGGCGCACTTCGAACACGCGTGCGATTGGATTGGCTTCACCGATCGGCAATTCGAGGCCGACCAAGCCGAAGTGATTGCCGAGTTTGTATTCCTTGCCTTTTGGGCGGAGATTCACGGGAACAAACGCACGAAGCAGTGCGTTGTCGGAAATGGCATCGCCTTTGCCGACGATGTAATTTCGGATCGCGCCTGCAACACTTGCGAGCAAAACGTCGTTCACCGAAGCACCCAGGATGTAGCCCACGTCCTTCACACGGGTGAGATCGATCGGATCGCTCCACGCGACGCATTTCACCGTGCCGGTTTTTCCCTTGAGCCGGGTTGCCGTGTCCGTAGGCATAGTTGCAAGATAAGCCAGTTCTTGCGCGACCCCGGCGGCGACTTTCGCGGCATCAGCGGCCTGGGTGGGGTCGTCTACCCAGCGCGAGTACTTAGACACCATGCGCGTGCCGATTTTCATGCCTTCGTCCATCGCTGACTCGATCGGCGCTTTGAGCGGACCGAGCCTGTCGAACGCCGACTGCGCCAACCCCGTGATCGGCGCACCGACGTTGGCGAGCATCGGCGCGAGTGCTGGCGCAGCACCGGTGACGAATCCCTGAATTTGTTGACCGATCGGCCCGAGCGAGGCGACGATGTTGGCGAACGCGTCGCCGCTTTCCTGTGCAGCGAATTTCTTGATTTTCGATTTCTGCGGCACCGCCACGTCGCGCGGCGTATCCGGCGCATTCGGATCTTCATCCGTCATGTTGAGGAGCACGCCGATCAAGGCGATACCGTCGGCGATGCAATGATGAATGCGAGTGATGAGCGCAGAGCCGCCTTGATAGTTCTCGATCAGATGCATTTGCCAGAGCGGCTTGCCTTTATCGAGCCGCTCGCTTGCAAGATCGGCCACCATCGCTTGCAATTCTTTCTCGCCGCCCGCACCCGGCAAACGCACACGATGCAAGTGCGCATCAAGATCGAAATCCTCGTCGTCAATCCAGTGCGCGGCCATGCCGTCGTCCACCACGTATTGCTTGAAGCGCGGATACACGAGCAATCGCCCTTCGATGAGCGTCTTAAAGCGTTTCACGTCAAGCGGCGTGTCGAACACCATCACACCGACGATCATCATCAGATTGGTCGTCGAATCCATCCGCAACCATGCGGTATCGACGCTCGACATTTTTGTGCGTGCCACGAGCTGCCTCCTTGGTTTTTTGCGGGCAAACGGGTTGATCCGCTTGCTCGCCAATCTTGCTTGTCCAATAATAGCCGCAAGCACTCACAAAAGTCATTGCCCAAAGGAGAGATTTCATGGCACTCAAGGACGACTTCGAAAAAGCCCAAGCTGACGTCAAAACACTCAAAGAGAAGCCCGACAACAACACCCTGCTCGAACTCTATGCGCTCTACAAACAAGGCACCGAGGGCGACGCCACAGGTCGCCGCCCCGGCATCATGGATCCGGTCGGACGCGCCAAATTCGACGCTTGGGCCGGAAAAAAGGGTGCAAGCAACGATGAAGCGATGAAGGCCTACGTTGCGCTCGTGAAGAAACTGCTCGGCTGAACGATGAATCGCGCTGTACCGTTATTGCTCGCCGCCGCACTTCTGGGTGCTGCCGCGGGTATTGGTTCACCAGCGTTTGCGCAACCGACGACATCGGCGGTAAGCACCGCATCGAAAACCAAAGAGCCGCTCACGGTGGTCTACTGGACCGCGCGGGACTGCCGTTGGTGCACCTGGTGGGAAGGCAAGCTCGTCGGTTCAGGCGGCGAAGCGAAGTTTCTCGCGAGCCCGGAAGGCAAGGCGGTTCGATACGTAGTCGTGAAGAAGCCGTTGCTCGCCGTGCCTTATCAGGAAAGCGATTTCAACGCCGAGACGCGGTGGCTGTGGGATCGGATGCAATCAAGTAAGACCGATGGCGAAGGCCGAATTCGCGGATTCCCGAGCTTTTCATTGTTCGAAGGCAAGACGCTGGTGGCGTACGCACTCGGCGAACCCGATGTCGATAAGAAGCTCTTGCCTGCCATTCGCGAACGGATGTAGCCATGTCGCTGGCGTTTCCCTAGAGGGAATTCAGAGCCGCTAGATCGACGCCGACCACAATCGTTGTTCCCTTCACGACAATCGGTCGTTTAATCGTCGAAGGATTCGCGCGCATTACGCGCACCGCCGATTCGTCGTCAATCACGCTGTCTTTCACCGCCTCATCAAGCGCGCGCCAAGTCGTTCCCTTGCGGTTCAAAACGACATCGCGTCCCTTCGCGCACACCCACACGTGAAGCGCCGCCTCGGGCACACCTTGTTTTTTGTAATCGTGGAACTTATAAGCGACGCCGCGCGAATCGAGTAGCGCCCGCGCCTTTTTGACGCTGTCGCAGTTGGGGATGCCGTAGAGGGTGATCGTCATCGCAGAAGTGTATCGACCTCCGCTACCCTTCGTTTCAGCTTAGCGCAACACGTAACGCAAAGGAGAGCTTATGCAGCACGTCATCGTAATACTCGCGGCACTTCTCCTTAGCTTCGCCGCAACCGCTCAGTCAACGATTCCCATGCGCACCGTTAGCGGTAACGTCGTGCAATCGCCAAGCGACCCAAGTGCGCGGATTGAAATCGTCCCGCCCGCTACCTACGTAGGCGCGGCGCGCTTTGTTTTGTTCGGTGCCGCCGATTGCGAGATCCATCTGTTTGTTGATGCCGATGCATCGAAGCGCGTGCGCCGACTCTACTGGGTGCAGTTTGAAGCCCACCTGCCGAAGTTTCCGGATTTTCGTTACGAGATTCATCCTGCGTACACGCCCATTCGCATGTCGGGATTACCTTTTCACCAGCGCGCTCGATTCGGCCAATCTACTGACGCCCCAAAGGCTGGGTCTGACGCAGATCGAG
>JAAFJI010000279.1 GCA_013298045.1 Betaproteobacteria bacterium | reverse complement strand
TACCCACACCGTGATGCCCAGGGGCACCAGGACAAGCAAACCGGCGAGGAGGTACTTTTTCAACACAATGTTCTTTACGACTTAACCGGCAGCGGGCGCGGGCGCGCTCGTGGGCGCGGGGGCGGGTGAGGGCGAGGGCGAGGCAGTGGGCGCGACAGCGGCTTCAGCTTTCGCGCCTGTTGCCGCATCGGATTTGGCAGCTGCTGAGTCTGAGCCCACTGTTGACGTGTCTTTAGACTCGGAAGTCTCGCTAGATTTCTTGGGGCTTGCGCTGCCGTTTCTGAAATCCGTCACGTACCAGCCGCTGCCCTTGAGCGCAAAGCCCGCGGCTGAGATTTTTTTGACGTAGTTCGTTTTGCCGCAACTCGGGCAGACAGAGAGGGGGGCGTCGGCAAGCTTTTGCATGTGCTCGCCAAGATGGCCGCAATCGGGACAGGCGTATTCGTAAATCGGCATCGCGCGCTCGTGATCCAGTCGGTGGTTCTTTTTCGTCTGTATCGGCGTCATCGTTGAAACCCAACGTATCACGCTTCTAAGCCTTTGATTATAGGGCGTTTCGGTGCAATTTGTGCGGCGCGGCAAGGTGCGCCGCAGATCGCTTTTAAGTGATCTTTGTTACACCGAATCGCAGCGACTGCGGCAATCGCCACGACACGAGCCATCGCGCTCGCCCGTTTTACGCGACGAACAGCGGGGCGGCGCGCGCGAGTGGCGGAAATACGACTAGCCGCGCATGCCAATCGACTCTATGATGCGTGCCATGGGTTAGGTTTTTTTAGCGGTGAAACTATGACGATGTATTACGTGTGGTGGATTGCAGCGGCGATTTTGGTCGGCGTTGAGATGATGACGGGAACGTTTTATTTGCTCGTTTTGGCGGTTGCTGCCACCGTGGCAGGATGTCTCGCGTTCTTCGGCGCGGCGTTTTGGGTCCAGGTGGCCGGCGCGGCGATCGTTGCGGTGGCCGGCACGTTTTTTCTCAACGCCTGGAAGAAGAAAAACGCGACGACGCCGAAGCTCTCGGCCAATCTTGACGTTGGGCAGCGAGTGCGGGTGAACGAATGGCGCGACGACGGTAGCGCCCGGGTTTCGTATCGCGGTTCGCAGTGGGACGCAGTGCTTGAATCCGAGGTGACGCCCCGGCGCGAGCAGATGGTGATTGTGGGAACGCGCGGCTCGCAGCTCGTGCTCGGACCGCTGCCGCAATGAACTATCGTGCGCCAGGTTTTGGGATGATGAATCCAGCTTTTGAAAAAGCGCGAGGCGGTCTCGCATGAGTTTTCAGCCGAAGCCGCCAACCAATCCGCTCGACGCGTTGATGCGCGACGCGGCTAAACAAATGCAGAAAAAAATGGGCGAGTGGCAGGCTTCGCAATCGCGATCCGGTGGCGGCGCGCCCGACGCCGCTGGCGAGGCAAGCGAGGAGAAGCGGCGCCAGGCCGATGCCGGTCGCAACGACGGCAGTACGCCTCAAGCGCCGCGCGCGGGCGGCGGGGGATCGTCGGGTGGTTCGTCGGGCTCGGGCGGCGCGAGCGGTGGCGGTGGTGGATCGAAAAAATCTGCTCTGGGCGAAACCAGTGCGCAAAAGTTTTTCAAATGGATAATCGGGTTCGGCATTGCCCTGTTTATCCTGGGACTTATCAAGGATTTGATTAAAGGCGTGTATCGCTTTAATGAAGGTAAAAACCAGGTTTTACAGGGCGTTCAAGGATTTAACTGGGAGAGTGTCATGGGAAGCATATTTAGCTCGTTGGTGCCGGTCGCGATCTTCGTCGTCGCGATCATTTTTGTGGTCAAAGCCATCCGCGTGGTGCCGCAGTAGCGTGCGCTTGTCGTGGAGCGGCTGGGGCGCTACCACGCGACGCTCGAACCGGGGCTGCGTTTCACGATTCCGTTCGTCGATTGCATTTCGGCGCGGCACGATTTGCGCGAGGTACCGCTAGACGTACCGTCGCAGGTGTGTATCACCAAGGACAACACCCAGCTGCAAGTCGACGGCATCCTCTATTTTCAGGTGACCGACCCGAAGCTTGCGACCTACGGCTCGTCGAACTACATCGTTGCGATCACGCAGCTCGCGCAGACGACTCTGCGCAGCGTCGTCGGCAAACTCGAACTCGACAAAACGTTTGAAGAGCGCGACATGATTAACCATGCCGTCGTGAACGCGCTTGATGAGGCGGCGATGAACTGGGGCGTTAAGGTCCTGCGCTATGAAATCAAGGATCTCACGCCGCCGAAAGAAATCTTGCACGCAATGCAGGCGCAGATCACAGCCGAGCGCGAGAAGCGCGCGTTGATTGCAGCGTCCGAAGGTCGCAAGCAAGAGCAAATCAATATCGCGATGGGCCAAAAAGAAGCGGCGATTGCAAAGTCCGAAGGCGACAAGATTTCAGACATCAACCAGGCGCAAGGCGAGGCGGCAGCGATTCTTGCAAAAGCCGAAGCCAACGCAGAAGCGATTCGTAAGATTGCAATGGCGATCGAATCGCAGGGCGGCTTGCAGGCGGTCAACCTGAAGGTGGCCGAGCAATACGTCGCCGCACTCGCCAACATTGCGAAAACCGGAAACACGATTGTGGTTCCACAGAATCTGACCGACATCGCGAGCCTTGTCACCGCGGCGACGAGCGTGCTCAAAGGCAATAAGTAGCGCGCAATGTCGTTTGCAAGCGCGCCCGGTTGTGCGCCGACGACTCGAAAGGATTTCAGATGAACACGATTCGACGTTACTGGTTGGTCGGCGTTGCGACCCTCGCCGCGTTCTCTCTCGTCGCGTGCGAGGAGGTAACGATCAAGGTTGGTAGCAAAAACAGCGTCAAAGGCAGCGGCGTCTCGGCCACCGAAACGCGACCGATGGCGGCGTTTTCGGGAGTCGAGCTTGCCGGCGTGGGCAAGCTGGTGCTCAAGGTGGGCGAAGGCTCAAGCTACAGTGTGAAGGTCACAGCCGACGACAACATCGTGCCGCTCATCATGACTGAGGTCAAAGGCGATACGCTGAGAATTTGGATGAAAGATTCGATGTCGTTTTCGCTGAACAGCAATGCCGGATTTGTCTACGAAGTCAGCGCACCAAAAATCGTAAAGATCGATTCGAGCGGAGCCGCGTCAATCGAGGGCAGCGGGTTCGATGGCGGCCGTTTGGCGGTTGAGGTGTCCGGTGTCGGCAGCGTAGCGCTCAGCGGCCGGGTAGACGACTTCAGCGCCGATCTTTCCGGGGCGGGCAGCCTCAACACAACTGCGCTCGTTGCCGACGATGTGAACGTCGATCTCTCGGGACTCGGCAGTGCCGAGGTGCGCGCCGATCGCCGCATCCGCGCGAATGTGAGCGGCTTGGGCTCGATCACTTGGGAGGGCGCGGCCACTGACGTGAAAACCAGCGTCTCGGGCTTGGGCTCGGTCAGGAAGAGCGGTACCACGAACAAGGCGGCGGAGATCAAAATCAATGTTTGATTTTGGAAAAACTGTGCGCGAATTCATGCAACGCCACGGCATTTTGATCGCGCTGCTCGCCATCGCAATCGTCTGTTACGCAGTCGGCTTCAAAAAGGGTTCAATGATTGCGTTCGCCATTGGCGTGCTCTTTGAAATCGGTTTTTGGGCGCGATTGATGCGGCGGAAGTAGTTGCGGAGGTTTCAGTCGCTCCGTTGTTTTGCTTCTATTGCCTAAGCCGCATGAAATATGGAATTCAATTGATTTTGCGAATATATTGATATCGTGGTGTTGCCTATTTGAAAGTTTATTTCATGAGGCAATTCCGGTAGATGCCAAGAGATTACGCGCTTGACCACCCCGTGAAGCGGCACGCACGATTAGTTGGGCGGACGTCGGTACGCGCGCTAGCTCGCAGCCTGTGCCACGAACGCAGCCTCATGCTTCTCCGCCTCAAGGCTCTCCCGCGCCGCTGCCGCTTTGTAGGCTGCACGGTTACGCATGCGACCGATATAGGCCAAGCAGGCGTCGCCCACGCCTTCGAGTTTGGCGGAGAGCGTCCAGGTCAGGCAGTGCGTGGTCACGATATCGGCGAGCGTGAATGCGTCGCCAGCGATGTAATCGCGCGTCGCTAGCATTTTTTCGAGCGGCCGAATGGATCGCGCCACGAGCCATGATGCGGTGGGTTCGAGCTGTGGCACACGCTTATCTTCCGGGAGTGCGAAGCGATGCTGGGCAATGGCCCACAGCGGTGGCTCGAATTCGGTGACGACGTAGAACACCCAGCGATAGACCTCGGCGCGCGCGATGGGGTCGGTGGGCATCAG
>JAAFJI010000028.1 GCA_013298045.1 Betaproteobacteria bacterium | reverse complement strand
TCGCGAAAACTTCTTCGGCAAGTATCCGCAACTGCGCGAGATGGTTGCCAACATGTCGGACGAAGATGTGTGGCGCCTGAATCGCGGCGGACATGATCCACACAAGATTTACGCAGCGTATCACTCTGCTGTGAATACGAAAGGTCAGCCGACCGTGATCCTCGCGAAAACCGTTAAAGGTTACGGTATGGGTCATAGCGGCGAAGGCTTGAACATCGCGCATCAAGCGAAGAAGATGGATCTGGAATCGCTCAAGCAAATGCGCGATCGCTTCGGCATTCCGGTTGAAGACAAAGACCTCGCCGACTATCCGTATTACAAGCCCGCTGCCGATTCGCCCGAAGGCAAATACATGCGTGAGCGCCGCGCTGCGCTTGGCGGCTATCTGCCGCAGCGTCGTCAGAAATCGGTGTCGATGGCAGTGCCAGAGTTGAGTGCGTTCGACGCACAGATCAAGGGCACGGGCGAGCGCGAAATCTCGACGACGATGGCATTCGTTCGCATGTTGAACACGCTCGTGAAAGATAAAAACATCGGTCGCCACGTCGTGCCGATCGTGCCCGATGAGTCGCGCACGTTTGGTATGGAAGGCATGTTCCGTCAACTCGGTATCTGGAATCAACAAGGTCAGCTCTATCAACCGGTCGACGCCGATCAGTTGATGTTCTACAAAGAAGCCAAAGACGGCCAGATCCTGCAAGAAGGCATTAACGAACCGGGCGCGATGGCCGATTGGATCGCGGCGGCCACGAGCTATTCGCATAGCAATGTGCCGACGCTGCCGGTGTACATCTATTACTCGATGTTCGGCATTCAGCGCGTGGGCGATCTTTGCTGGGCAGCGGGCGATATGCGGGCACGCGGCTTCTTGGTGGGCGGCACGGCCGGTCGGACCACGCTCAACGGCGAAGGTTTGCAGCACGAAGACGGCCACTCGCATATCTGGTTTGCGTCGATCCCGAACTGCCGCACCTACGATCCGACCTTCCAATACGAGCTCGCGGTGGTTGTGCAACACGCCGCGAAGCGCATGCTCGAAGATCAGATCGACGAGTACTACTACCTGACCGTGATGAACGAAAACTACGTTCATCCCGATATGCCAAAAGGTGCCGAAGAAGGCATCATCAAAGGCATGTACCTCTTCAAAGAGGGCGCGAAACACAAAAATGAGGAAAAGAAAAAAGGAATGCGTGTTCAGCTTACCGGCTCGGGCACGATCTTCCGCGAAGTGATCGCTGCAGCGGACTTGCTGCGCGAGGATTGGGGCGTGGAGTCCGACATTTGGAGCGCGCCGAGCTTCAACGAATTGCGCCGCGACGGTATCGATTGCGAGCGCTGGAACCTCCTACATCCGATGAGCGAGCCGCGCGTTCCGTACGTTGCGCAATGCTTGCATTCGAAGACGGGGCCAGTCGTTGCCGCAACAGATTACATGCGCACCTTTGCTGATGGCATTCGCCCTTACGTGAAGAAAACCTACAAAGTGCTCGGCACCGACGGCTTCGGTCGTTCGGATTCGCGCGAGAACCTGCGTCGTTTCTTCGAAGTGAATCGCTTTTACGTGACGATTGCAGCGCTCACCGCGCTTGCCGATGATGGCGTGATTGAACGCAAGGTGATTGCAGATGCAATCAAGAAATACGGGATTGATCCGGAGAAACCGAACCCGACGACGGTTTGATGAGCAAAGCAGCGGTTACACCTCAAGCTGTCATCCCCGCGAAAACGGAGACCCAGTTTGTGAACAACGCGAAGCGCAAATTCATCTGATAGACAACGCAAACTTCTCGGTCTGGGTCCCCGCCTTCGCGGGGATGACAGCAACTAGAAAACCATAGAGACCCGCTCATGGCCACTCAAGAACTCAAAGTCCCTGACATTGGCGATTTCAAAGACATCCCCGTCATCGAAATCCTCGTGAAAGAAGGCGATATGGTCGCGAAAGACCAATCGCTCGTCACCCTTGAATCCGATAAAGCAACGATGGAAGTGCCCGCAGAAACGGCGGGCAAGATCGTTGCGTTGAAGGTGAAGCTGGGCGACAAAGTGTCGCAAGGTGTCGTCGTCGCAGTGATCGAGCCCGCCGCTGGTGGGGCGGCAGCGCCTGCTCCTGCTCCGGCGCCTGCACCCGCTGCTGCGTCCGCACCTCCTGCACCCGCGCCTGCCGCAAGCGCCCCCGCGCCAACGCCTGCGCCCGCACCTTTGAGTGCGCCCGCGAGTGCGCTGGTGGACGAAGCCAATTTCAGCAAAGCGCATGCGACGCCATCCGTTCGTAAGTTCGCGCGTGAACTCGGCGTGGATCTTTCGAAAGTCAAAGGCACCGGTCCGAAGAATCGCATCCTGCAAGAGGATGTGCAGAGCTTCGTGAAAGGTGTGATGTCGGGTGCTTCTTCAGGCTCAACACAAGCTTCAGGAGCAAGCGGTGCGGCTCTCGGTTTGCTGCCTTGGCCGCAGGTGGATTTCGGGAAGTTCGGGCCGGTCGAATCAAAACCCCTCTCGCGCATCAAGAAGATTTCCGGTGCGAATTTGCATCGCAACTGGGTGATGATTCCGCATGTCACCAATCACGACGAAGCAGACATCACCGATCTCGAAGCCTTCCGCGTGAAGCTGAACGAAGAGAACGCGAAAGCAGGTGTCAAAGTGACGATGCTCGCATTCATGATTAAAGCGGCCGTGATGGCGCTGAAAAAATTCCCAGAGTTCAACGCCTCGCTCGACGGCGAGAACCTGATTTTCAAGAGCTACTACAACATCGGTTTCGCAGCAGACACACCGAATGGCCTCGTGGTGCCCGTGATCAAGAACGCCGATCAAAAAGGCATCTTCGAGATTTCGAAAGAAATGGGCGAGCTTGCAGGCAAAGCCCGCGAAGGCAAACTCGGCCCGGCGGATATGCAAGGCGGTTGCTTCTCGATCTCGTCGCTCGGCGGCATCGGCGGCACGTATTTCACGCCGATCATCAACGCGCCTGAAGTCGCGATTATGGGCGTGTGTCGCTCCGAGATGAAACCGAAGTGGAACGGCAAAGAGTTTGAGCCGCGCCTCATGTTGCCGCTCTCGCTCTCCTGGGATCACCGCGTGATCGACGGCGCGGCGGCGGCGCGGTTCAATGTGTACTTTGCGTCGTTGCTCCAAGATTTCCGTAGAGCTGTGCTGTAACCCTACCCTGTCATCCCCGCGAAGGCGGGGACCCAGTATGTAAACAGCGCGAAGCGCATTTCGATCGGCACTAAGTAGCAACTTTCCCGGTCTGGGTTCCCGCCTTCGCGGGAATGACAGGCTAGAGAACTCCAAAGAGATTTCTTCATGGCAACTCAAGAACTCAAAGTCCCCGACATCGGCGATTTCAAAGATATCCCCGTCATCGAAATTTTGGTAAAGGTGGGTGACACCGTCGCCAAAGAGCAATCGCTCGTCACGCTCGAATCCGACAAAGCGACGATGGAAGTGCCCGCTGAATCGGCGGGCGTTGTGAAAGAGCTTCGCGTGAAGTTGGGCGACAAGGTGTCGCAAGGCACGGTTGTCGCGGTGATCGAGGCGAGTGCTGCCGCGTCGGCTCCAGCTCCCGCTGCCAAAGCGCCCGCAGCGGCTCCAGCGCCTGCGCCAAGCGTACCTGCAGCACCGACCGCTATCGCCCCATTAAACCAGGGCATCAGCACATTTACCGGTAAAGCCGATATCGAATGTGAATTGCTCGTACTTGGCGCAGGACCGGGCGGCTATAGCGCAGCCTTCCGCTCCGCAGACCTCGGGATGAAGACCGTGATCGTCGAGCGTTACGCATCGCTCGGCGGCGTCTGTTTGAACGTTGGCTGCATTCCGTCGAAAGCGCTGTTGCACACCGCCGCCGTGATGGACGAAGTGAAAGCGATGGCCGCGCACGGCATTTCGTTTGGCGAGCCGACGATTGATCTTGCCAAGCTGCGCACGCATAAGGAAAAGGTCATCAGCAAGCTGACCGGCGGTCTTTCGCAAATGGCGAAGATGCGCAAGGTTGAAGTCGTTCGCGGTTACGGCGCGTTCCTCGATTCGAACCACGTTGAAGTGGAGATCATTTCAGATGCGGGGCAGGAAAGCGAAGCTTCGGCGAACGCTAACGTGAGCAACGCGAACGTTAAGCCGCGCAGCGGCGGCGGAAGCCATAAGACCGGCGAAAAGAAAGTCATCAAATTCCAGAAATGCATCATCGCAGCGGGTTCGCAAGCGGTGCGCTTGCCCTTCATGCCGGACGATCCGCGCGTGGTCGATTCCACCGGCGCGCTGCTGCTCAACACGCAGCCGAAGCGCATGCTCGTGATCGGCGGCGGCATCATCGGCCTTGAAATGGCGACGGTGTATTCCACGCTCGGCGCGCGCATCGACGTTGTTGAAATGCTCGACACCGTGATGACCGGCGCGGATCGCGATCTCGTAAAGGTGTGGGAGAAAGTCAACGCTCCGCGCTTCGACAACATGATGTTGAAGACGAAAACCGTGGCAGCGGAAGCGAAGAAAGACGGCATCTACGTTTCCTTCGAAGGCGAAAAGGCGCCGAAAGAAGCGCAGCGCTATGACCTGGTGCTCGTCGCTGTGGGTCGCTCGCCGAACGGCAAAAAGATCGCGGCGGAGAAAGCCGGTGTTGCAGTGACCGATCGCGGCTTCATCAACGTTGATAAACAAATGCGCACCAACGTGCCAAACATCTTCGCGATTGGTGACATCGTCGGCCAGCCGATGCTCGCTCACAAAGCGGTACACGAAGGCCACGTCGCCGCCGAAGCCGCGCACGGCGAGAAATCGTATTTCGACGCACGGCAAATCCCGAGCGTGGCGTACACCGATCCCGAAGTCGCCTGGGCGGGCGTCACCGAAGACGAAGCAAAAGCCAAAGGCATCGCCTACACCGTCGGCAAATTCCCCTGGGCGGCCAGCGGCCGCGCAATTGCGAACGGACGCGACGAAGGCTTCACCAAACTCCTCTTCGACAAAGAAACCCACCGCATCATCGGCGGCGGTATCGTCGGCACGCATGCTGGCGACTTGATCGGCGAGGTCTGCCTAGCGATTGAGATGGGCGCAGACGCAGTCGATATCGGCAAAACGATTCATCCGCATCCGACGCTCGGCGAGAGCGTGGGAATGGCTGCGGAAGTGGCACACGGGACTTGTACGGATTTGCCGCCGGGGAGGAAGTAACTTGGCACCAATTTGTCGAATTTTCACCGTCGTCGCGACCGCTCTGATCTTGACGGCTTGCAGCAACGCCCCTAAGAAGATCGAAGTCGCACAAACGATTGAAGTCGTCTCCGAGGCAGCGCCGTTAAGCCAATTCCTCGATTCGCGCTCTGCGGAGAATCGAGATGCGCGCGAGATCACAGAAGGAGTGGAAGTGTTATCGCTACTGGGTGACCAAGCATTCTCACCTCCGCTGCCCGTAGCGATTTCTAAATTACTGGCTGCTGAGCTTGGCGAGCTAAAACCGAGCAGTGTTGTGCTGTCCAAAGCCGCAGTTGGAGCCACGAAGATCACGCCGCGGAGTGGCGGCAGCGCATATCGAGGGACGCCTTACATTCCGCCAGGAACGCATCCTGGCGCAGCTGCGCTGGGGATACTGCTTGGCGAAGGGTTGATCTACCTGGCGGGTTCAGTAAAGGCTAGTTCGAACGCTCGTGAAGCATGGACTGCTGAACTCGCAATAGAGATTGACGGGGAACAGATTTTTTCTTTGAATCGAACAACGCGAACCGATTCAACGAGCGCAAATGAAACGCTGTCTCAGCTTTTGAGAGCGTCCGTAAAGGACGTCGTCGAAAAATTTAAGTTCCGACTCGAAAGCAAATCCGAGAACGCACCGAAGCCGTAACGCGCTGAGTTCGTATGGCGCGTCACCAACGCACAGTGTGACCGATACGCGCGAAGCGCATACTTCCAACAACGTGTGTTGGTATCAATTCGGGTGCGTTGAAAACGCACCCTACGCATCATTCACGAATGAAATTCAACATCTACGGTCGCTTTGTGATCGACGTCGTCCGCGTGAACGATCGTTGGGAGATGTTCGAACTTAACTCCGGCAAGCGCATTCGCATGACCGATTTCGCGATTCCGGCGTGGCTTGATGAATCGCAATTGCCGCAGTTTCTCGACGACATTTTTCACGAGGGCGCGAAGCCGGGTGACGCAATCGTACGAATTGATTGACGTAGGTCCGGATACCCGAAGGGTGATCCGACATCGGTTGCGTGCAAACGCCGTTGGTGGATCGCCCTTCGGGCATCCACCCTACGCCTCGACGAGTTTTCCGCGCAAATGCTTCACGGCGCGTTCGAGGATCTGCGCGTCGCGCGTTAGCAACGTTAAACCCTCTGCTTTCGCAACGCCCACGATCATCCGGTCGAACGGATCGCCGTGAAGATCGTTGATTGCGAGCCCGGTTTCAATATGTAGCGCGGTGAGCGGCAGCAATCGCAAGTTGTGGCTCACGATCTGCGACTCGACGCTCGCTTCTGGCAAGTTGAGATGACCTGAGTTCAGCTTGTTGATGATTTCCCAAACTGAGAGCACGCTCATTGCACATTCGTTACGCTCGATCAACGCTCGACTCGTCGCACCAAGCTTTTTGTTGCCTTGCAACCACCAGATCACGACATGCGTGTCGAGCAAGTACCGCATTACTTACGCGATGTCTTCGCAGATTTCTTTTTGGCCGCTGACGCTTTCGCATTCTTGCGCTCAAGCTTTAGTTGCGCTTCGCGTTGGTTCGCTCCAGCGAAAATATCACTCGCCTCCATCGCGCGCCAGAGTTCAGCGTTTGTCTCCGAAAAATCGTCATACCCTTTCGGCTGCTTAATGTGAGCCCACGCGCCGTATCCAGTCGTGCGGTGCGGCTTTTTTTCGATGGGTACAAGGCGAACTACGGGCTCGCCACGATTCGCGAGGATCACTTCTTCACCGGCAACGGCTGCCGCCATCAGTTTCGACAGGTTTGTTTTTGCTTCGAGAACGTTGACTAACATTTTCGCCTCTTTACTTGGCTAAGTTGACCAGATTATATTCGTTTCCCGGATCGTTTGAATTGAGGTTGTGCCGCCAACGTTAGCCAGTCCGTCCGGGCACAAAAAAAGGCGCATGACGCGCCTTTTTTCATGGGTGGCTGTTTGAGCTAGTTGCTAGCGACAGCGGTCTTCTCAAACGCGCGCAGCGCGGTGTTTCCGCGCTTCTGTGCGTTTTCTACGGCTTCTTTCGCGGTTTGTTTGCCTTGAAGGGCTTTCTCGACTTCCTCATGGTAGAAATCGCGAATTTCGGTCCAGCGACCGAAACGATAGCCGCCGGTATTCTCGCCTTGCTTGCCGTTAGCGAGGGTGCCAATGGCGACCGCTGCGCGCGGGTTTTGTGCGTAGAAACCTTCATCGGTCAGGTACTTAAACGCCGCATTCGTTGCGGGTAGAAAGCCTGTCGTTTTTGCCCAGTCGGTCATGACGGCAGTCGAGCGCAGGTAGTCTAAGAACTTTGCGACACCTTTGAACTCCGCGTCGCTGCGCTTTGGTGCGTTGAACACCCAAAGCGACGCGCCGCCAACGGTTGTTGCGTACGGGCCGCCTTTTGCATCGGGCCAATACGGCAGCGGCGCAACACCCCAATCGAATTTCGCGTCGCGCACATAGCCGCCCATTGCGCCGGAGCTTTGCGTGATCATCGCGCACTCGCCGTTTTGGAACGAAGCGGAGGCGTCGTTGCTGCGACCTTTGTAGTCGAAGCTCTTGTCCTTTTGCATGTCTACCAAGGTTTGCACTTGTTTCACGAACGCCGGATTGCTCGCGAAGTTAAGCTCTGCGTTCAAACCTGTACGACCGTTCGATTGCGTACCCAGCGAGAGGTTGTGACGTGCGCCAAATTGTTCGAGCTGAATCCAGGCGAGCCAGGTGGTGGTGAAACCACAATTCGCCGCATTGGTGGAGCGGATTTTTTTTGCGGCGTTGATGAGTTCGGGCCAAGTTGCCGGAGGCTTGTTGGCATCGAGCCCCGCCTTTTTAAATGCATCTTTGTTGTAGAACAAAACCGCAGTGGAGACGTTGAACGGCATCGACAAAAGGCTGCCGTCTTTCACGCCGTAATAGCCGCGCGCGGGCGCGATGAAGTCGGCGGCGTTGAACGGCATGCCTGCGCGCTTGAACACCTCAGAGACTGGAACGATTGCGTTTTTGGCACCCATCATGTCGCCGGAGCCAGCGTCGAACATTTGCATGATGTGCGGCGGGTTGCCCGCACGGAACGCGGCGACGGCCGCGGCGCGTTGTTCCGGGTACTGCCCTTTGAACGAGACGGTGACCTTGTACTCGCTTTGCATTTTGTTGAACTCCTCGCCGTACTTGGTCAGCGTTTCGCCGCCGAGTCCGGTGAGCCCCATCCACATCTGGATTTCAATGGGTTTGTTTTGTGCAGAGGCGGTCGTCGCGACAAGCGCGGCACCGACTGCGATGCTCATTAGCATCTTGTTGAATCGTTTCATGGTCTCTCCTGAGGAAATCGTTTTTGTGCGAGCGCAGCAAATTTAAGCTGACAAGCGTAGCCCGACAATGTGACACTTTTCTGAAAATCTCGCAAACGCGGGTTTCCCTAACCCGCCCGACGGTTTGCGGTGGCGGCGCTTGCCGACGGCGTGAAAAATACGCTAGATGATCGGCTGCATCGCCCCGGGGGCTGAGATATAGTCCGCGCATGGCACAAGTTGATTTCAAAAGCGTCAAAAAGTCCTACGGCACGGTCGATGTGATCCACGGCGTCGATCTCGCGATTGCCGATGGTGAGTTCGTCGTAATTGTTGGCCCCTCGGGCTGCGGCAAATCGACGCTGCTTCGTATGGTCGCCGGGTTGGAGGCGATTTCGAGCGGCGAAATCTGGATTGATGGGCGAGTGGTCAACGCCCTAGAGCCGAAAGATCGCGACATCGCGATGGTGTTCCAGAACTATGCGCTTTATCCACATATGAATGTGCGCGAAAACATGAGCTATGGGCTCAAGATTCGCAAAATGCCGCAAAACGAGATCGATGCGCGCATCGCCAAAGCCGCTGAGATTTTGGAGCTCTCGCATTTGCTTGATCGCAAACCAAAGCAGCTCTCCGGCGGTCAACGCCAGCGCGTTGCGATGGGGCGCGCGATTGTGAGGAACCCCAAGGTTTTCTTGTTCGACGAGCCGCTGTCGAACCTGGATGCGAAGCTGCGCGTCGAGATGCGACTCGAGATTCAGAAACTGCATCACGAGCTCAAGGTCACGAGCCTCTACGTTACCCACGACCAGATTGAGGCGATGACGCTCTCCGATCGCATGCTGGTGATGAATTCCGGCGTGATCGAACAGGTCGGCACGCCGAAAGATGTGTACGAACGTCCGGCATCGCTGTTTGTCGCGAACTTTATCGGCACCCCCGCGATGAATCAGCTCTGGGGCGAGCGCGCCGGTCAGTCGCTCAAAATGACTGAGCACGGCGATATGTTCCACGTCGGCGAATTTCCGGCAAGCGTTGCCAACAACTCGCGCGTTGCGATGGGCGTGCGTCCGGAACACTTGCAAGTGGTACCCGCGGCGCAAGCACGGCTCTCGATTGCCGTGCAAATGGTCGAGTGGGTCGGCGCCGATGCTTACGCCTACGGCCAGTTCGGCAGCTATCGCATCATCTGCCGCCTGCCGGGCGAGGGGCTCGGTGCCAACACGCGCGTGGGCGACCATCTGCCGCTGTCGTTCGATCCGAAGCACGTGCACTGGTTTCACGCCGACACCGGAAAACGCATCTAAGGCCGCTCGATAGACGCAGGGATCGGCGTTTGTTGAACTAGATTAAAGCTTTTTCGTGCTCTGCCGCATTCGTTAATGCGTTCGTTGATTTTGTATTTATTATTGAAACAGTTTGAAATTCGCCGCAGTTTCATAATTAATGCGGCGATGTGGGCGATAGTTGGTTTGATATGCGAACGCTGATCGCGATTCCTGTTTTCAATGGCTACGACGCGCTCGAGCGCTGCTTGAGTGCGCTCGCCTCGACCGAAATACGGTCGCAAGCTCGGGTGCTAATCGTCAACGATGCCTCGCCCGACGTGCGCATTGCGCCGCGCCTCGATTCGTTCGCGATCTCAATGGGCAAATCAAAGCCTGAGCGCGACGCGCTCCCCGTGCAGGTTCGGCACAACGCCACAAACCGCGGCTTCACCTGGAATGTGAATCAGGCAATCGGCGCGCGGCAACCGGGCGAGCACCTTCTGCTGCTGAATTCGGACACGATCGTCACCGATTTCTGGCTTGACGAGATGCTCGCCACAATTGAGACCGATCCGAAAATTGGCACCGTCACCCCGTTTTCCAATAACGCGACCATTTGCTCGCTCCCAGATTTTTCGCGCGAGTGGCCGGTGCCCACCCAGCCTGAACGCGAGCGGCTTGCCAAAGCGCTTGCATCGTCGCGCGCAGCGGCGATCGATATTCCAACGGCCGTCGGCTTTTGCATGCTGATTGCGAGCAGCTGTATCGAGCGTATCGGCAAGTTCGATACCGAGAACTTCCCGCGCGGTTACGGCGAGGAGAACGACTTTTGCATGCGCGCACGGGGTGCCGGATTTCGCAACGTTCTTTGCCCGAACGCCTACGTCGCACACGAGGGCGGCCAGTCGTTTAGCGATGAGAAACGAGCGCTCATGGAAGCCGGCGGTCGCCGCTTGCTCGCGCTCTATCCGAACTACAACGATCTGGTCGCCGACTGGATCGCTCGCGATCCCGCGAAGGCGCGGCGGGATGAAATCGCTACGCGTCTCGACGCACGCTAGTGGCGGAGCGCGCTCGCACGCGATAAGCGCTCGGCATTGCAAGTGAGAGTGTGTTGCGACGGTCGTTATCGCGCGTGATCGCCGCCTTCGCGGGGACGCTCCCACCATTTTTTGTAACGCGTTAGGCGAGCCCAAGCAATTTCAACGTTCGCTCGGTCGCGCCACGATGCGCCGCCACGAATTCGCGCGCCTTCGCGGCAACCCGTTTGCGGTGCGACTCGTCGTCTAAGAATTCGAGCACGACGGTGAGCGCTTCGCGAGAATCTTTCGCTTTCTTTGCTGCCCCGGCTGCGATTGCTTCGTCCGCCGCCTGCTTGAAGTTATAGGTCGACGGACCGAGCACAACCGGTGCGCCGACCGCGCAGGGCTCAATGAGATTCTGGCCACCGGTGCCGCCAAAAGTGCCGCCCATGACCACCGCTTTCGCATTGGCGTAGTAGCTCAACATCTCGCCCATGCTGTCGCCAACGATCACCTCGCAGCCTGCAGCGATGGTGCCATCGCTGCGACGCGCCACGCGAAAACCCAACCGATCAGCCAGGCGAAAGCTATGCGTCCACCGCTCCGGGTGGCGCGGCACGATCACCGCCAGCGCGCGACCGCGCAGCGGGTGATTGACCAGCGCATTGAGCAGTAACGCATCTTCGCCTTCGCGGGTGGAGCCGGCAACCCAGTAAGGCGTGGAGGCAACGCCGCCGGTGAGGTGTTCAGTCATCACGTCGGCGCGTTTCTGCAAAAAATCCGGTATGACTAAATCGAACTTCAGATTGCCCAGCACGTGCACATTGCGCGCCCCGAGCGCGGTGAAGCGCGCCGCGTGTGCGGGGGTCTGTGCGGCAATGCCTGCGAGGCAGGCAAGCATTGATCGAGTGAGACCGCGCCCACGCGCATAGCCTTTCGCCGAGTGCGCCGAGAGCCGTGCGTTCACGAGCCACAAGGCAAGTCCCTGTTGCTGGGCAACGCTGCACAAGCCGGGCCAGAGCTCGGTTTCCATCAATACCGCGATTTTCGGGCGGGTGTGTCGCAGAAAGCGAGCGATCAGAAAGGGCGCATCGAACGGCAGATAGCGAATACTCACTTTGTTGCCGAACAGCTCCCGCAGCGCCGCGCGCCCGGTCGGCGTCGTGCAAGTGATCAACAGTTTTTTGTTCTGTGAAATCAGCGTTTTGGCAAGCGTCGCGCAGGCGCGGGCTTCGCCCACAGACACTGCGTGAATCCAGACGTCAGGTGGCAGTCGTGTACCGACGCCGCCCAGGCGCTCCGACCAGTGTTCGCGGTACGCCGGGTTCTTTTTTCCGCGCCACCATAAGCGAAACAAGGCGAGCGGCAAAGCGAACACCCAAAGCAGCGAATAGAGCCCGCGAAACCAGATCGGCATAACTCGACATTATCGCCTGCCTAAAATGATGTGAAAGGCAACAGGAAACAGATCATGATCCTTGTGACAGGCGGCTGCGGCTTTATCGGCAGCAATTTCATCCTCGATTGGCTCACCAATGGGGGCGAATCAGTAGTTAACGTCGATCTGCTGACCTATGCGGCCAATCCCGAGACGCTCGCGAGCGTCTCGACAGACGCGCGCTATGCGTTCGAGCGTGCCGACATTTGCGACGCGGCGGCGATGGCGGCGCTCTTTGCGAAGTACCAACCGCGCGCGGTTGTTCATTTCGCAGCGGAGAGCCATGTTGATCGCTCGATTCACGGGCCATTGGATTTCGTGCGAACGAACGTGCTCGGCACGGCGACCTTGCTCGAAGCGGCGCGCGCGCATTGGAAATCGCTCGATGCTGACGCCGCCGCAAAGTTTCGCTTCGTGCATGTCTCCACCGACGAAGTCTTCGGCACGCTCGGTGCGACCGATCCGAAATTCAACGAAGCCTCGCAATATCAACCGAATTCGCCGTACAGCGCATCGAAAGCCGGCTCCGATCATTTGGCGCGGGCGTATTTTCATACTTATGGCATGCCCGTCATGGTGACCAATTGCTCGAACAATTATGGGCCACGTCAGTTTCCCGAGAAATTGATTCCGCTGATGATCGTCAATGCGATCGCAGGCAAACCGCTGCCGATTTACGGCGACGGCATGCAGATTCGCGATTGGCTCTATGTTTCCGATCATTGCAGCGCGATTGCGCGCGTGCTCGAAGCCGGACGACCAGGCGAGTTGTATCTCGTCGGCGGCGACGCGGAAATGCCCAATCGCGATGTCGTTCACACGATTTGCTCGCTACTTGCGAAACATCGACCTGGCACCGATTACACCAAGCAAATTACGCACGTGACGGATCGACCAGGGCATGATCGTCGTTATGCCATCGATTTCTCGAAAATTGAGCGCGAACTCGGCTGGAAACCGTCGGAGAGTTTTGCGTCGGGTATTGAAAAAACGGTGCTCTGGTATTTGCAAAACGCAACTTGGATCGCACACGTGCAATCGGGCGAATACAAGCAATGGGTTGAGAAAAACTACGGAGCGCGCGCATGACGGTGCAAACAACGATGCGCCGCAAAGGCATCATCCTCGCGGGCGGCTCGGGTACGCGCCTACATCCGGTCACGCAAGCGATTTCGAAGCAATTGCTGCCGATCTACGACAAGCCGATGGTCTATTACCCGCTCTCGGCGCTCATGCTCGCGGGTATGCGCGATGTGCTCATTATTTCCACGCCGCAAGACACGCCACGTTTCCAGGAATTGCTCGGCGACGGCGCGCAATGGGGAATGAATTTAACTTATGTCGTTCAGCCCTCACCCGATGGTCTTGCACAAGCATTTATTCTTGGTAAAGACTTTATTGGAAATGATCCTGCAGCCCTTATTCTTGGGGACAATGTGTTTTACGGCCACGAGTTGCAAGAACTTCTCATGCGCGCGAACGAGCGCACGAGCGGTGCAACAGTATTTGCCTATCGCGTGAGTGACCCGGAGCGCTACGGCGTTGTCGAATTCGACGCGACCGGTCGAGCGATGAGCTTGGAGGAAAAGCCGAAAGCGCCGCGCTCGAATTACGCCGTCACTGGCGTGTATTTCTACGACAACGATGTCGTTGATGTCGCTGCGAACTTAAACCCGTCGGCACGCGGCGAACTCGAAATCACCGACGTCAATCGCATTTATCTCGAACGCGGAAAACTCGCTGTCGAAATTATGGGTCGCGGCATGGCGTGGCTCGACACGGGCACACACGACTCGTTGCTCGAAGCTTCGCAGTTCGTACAAACGATCGAGCGTCGGCAAGGTTTGAAAGTGTGTTGCCCCGAGGAAATTGCGTATCGCATGGGGTTCATCGATGCCGCGCAATTGGAAAAACTCGCCGCGCCACTCGCGAAGAGCGGTTACGGAAAGTATCTGCAAGAGGTGTTGCGAGAGCAGGTGTTCTGATGCAAGTGATCGACACCGCAATTCCCGATTGCAAAATCATCGAGCCAAAGGTTTTTGGCGACGCGCGCGGCTCCTTCATGGAATCGTTCAATGCCAAGCTCTTCGCCGAGAAAGTCGCGCCGGACGTCGTCTTCGTGCAAGACAATCAAAGCGTGTCGCAACGCGGCGTGTTGCGCGGTTTGCATTATCAAATCGAACATGCGCAAGGCAAACTGGTGCGCGTGATCGAAGGCGAAGTGTTCGACGTTGCCGTTGATCTGCGACGCTCGTCGCCAACGTTCAAACGCTGGGTCGGCGTGACGCTTTCCGCCGAAAACAATCGGCAGCTCTGGTTGCCCCCTGGATTTGCGCACGGCTTTTTGGTGACCAGCGAACGCGCAACGTTTCTCTACAAAACGACCGATTACTACGCGCCGGAACACGACCGCACACTCGCGTGGAACGACCCAACGCTTGCGATCAGCTGGTCGCTTGAGGCGATTGGAGCGCCGACCATCAGCGCGAAAGATGCGGTTGGCAAATCGCTCGCCGACGCGGATACCTACGCGTGAACATTCTCATCACCGGCGCGAACGGGCAGCTTGGCATCGCGCTTGGAAAAGCTTTTTCTACTAATGCCCCGTCAATCAGAACGATAAGCGTTGCTAGAGGCGAACTAGACATTACAAATAAATCGGCAGTTATCGACGCTTTTAATAGGCATTCACCAGACGTGCTACTTAATTGTGCGGCCTACACCGCCGTAGACCGCGCCGAGACCGATCGCGACGCGGCATTTGCGATCAACGAAGGCGGTGCCGCAAATCTCGCGCAAGCCTGCGCCGCGAGCAACACCGTGATGGTTCACTTCTCCACCGACTACGTGTTCGACGGCTCTGCCACGCGTCCCTATGTTGAAACCGACGCCACCGCGCCGCTCGGTGTGTACGGCGAGAGCAAGCTCGCAGGCGAGCGCGCTGTCGCCTCGTTCGCAGCGCAGGCCATCGTGCTGCGCTTAAGCTGGGTGTATTCAAACGAGGGTGCCAACTTCTATCAAACGATGCTTCGCTTGGGCGCGTCGCGTGAGCATCTGCGTGTGGTGGCCGATCAGTTCGGGACACCGAATTTCACCGGCGATCTGGCCGGCACAGTCGCTGCGATGCTCGCGCGTCCGCTTGATGCGCTTCGCGCGAACGCAGGCACCTATCATCTGAGTGCGCGCGGCGTGGCAAGCTGGCATGCGTTTGCCGACGCAATTTTTTCCGGCGCGCAACTTGCGCGTCGTCCGACCGTCGAAGCGATCACTACCGCCGAATACCCGACCGCTGCGCGGCGTCCGGCGTTTAGTGCGCTGGATGCGAGTCGCTTTGCGGCGACATTCGGCGTGGTCTTGCCGAGCTGGCAGGCCGGGCTCGAACGCTGCCTTGCCGAACGAGCGCTGTCGGCGTAAATTCGGTCTCTTGCGTTAGAAATTCTTCGCGTTTGCTTGAGTGAGGTTAACAATGAATCGAAACTGGCTTGCACTGATGTCGCTGTGTGGGTTCTCGATGGTCGCGCAAGCAGCCGTCACCGAGAGCCTGAATTCCGGCGTCAATGCCTCGGTGCCGGGCGAGACGCGCTTTGCGCCGCCGGCGCGGGTGGTCGAGTCGCGTAAATCGCTCGCCGCCGAGAAATTCATGAGCACTGGCGCGTCGGTGCACGTGATCGATCTCGGCGTCTATGCCGAGCCGCAAATGCAAAACCAGAAGAAACTTGCAGCCGCCGCGTCTGCGGAGAAAAACGCGCCGCTGCAAATCGGTTTTGCGCGCGACGTGCCGGTGGCGCTGCGCACAGTGCCGCTGTCGGTCTTGCCGTGGCAGACGCAAAGCGATGGCAGTCGTACTTTCAAGTTCGATGTTGCCGCGCCGGGTGCCGCCGGGCTGCGGGTCGGCTACCGCTTCGATGGGCCGCTTGATGGTGCAGAGCTGCGCTTCGCCGGTAGCGCCAACCCCGAGGTCTACAAAGCGCGCTCGTCCCAGAGCAAAGAAATTCTCTGGTCGCCCACGCTGGATGGCGAACGTGGCACGATTGAGATGCGGGTGCTCGCCGGGTTCGATCCTGCGTCGTTTGCATTGACCGTCGAGCAGGTGTCGCACCTCTGGGTGGCTGGCGACAGCCTCAAGGGTGCCGACTCCCGCGACCCCGCGCTCTGCCCGGGCGGAACGCAGACGGGCATCGGATGTGCCGGCTCTTGCAACATCGATCTCAAGTGTGTCATCAATGCAAGCCCCGAGCTTTTGGACGCTGCGAGTGCGACTGCGCGACTCAACTTCGTAAGCGGCGGCTCCTCGTATCTATGTACTGGAACGCTCCTTAACTCCGCACCGTTTTCCGGAATCCCTTATCTCTACACCGCAGCCCATTGCATCAACACGCAAGCGGAAGCGGCGAGCCTCGAAACCTACTGGTTCTACGACGCAGTGAGCTGCGGCAGTCGATCGCTGCCGCCGTTTTCGCGGATTACCACCGGGTCTGTGCTGCTGGTGACCGACTACACGATGGACGTGACACTGCTGCGCATGAATGATTCGCCGCCGTCCGGCGCGGTGTTCGCGGCTTGGGATGCGAGCGTGATTCCGGCCAATGCCATCTTGACCGGCATCCACCACGCGCAAGGCGATCTGAAGATGTTCTCCGAAGGCACGATGGTCGGCAATCGCCCGGGCCCACAATTTTGCGGCGGGGTGCTTTGCGACACCTACAAGCGCGACAGTTTCATCACCGTGCAATGGGCGCCCGGCAAGGGCACGACGGAGAAAGGGTCGAGCGGCTCGGGCGTCTTCACCCGACGCGACGATTGTGGCGGCGGCGTCGCCTGTTATCAACTGCGCGGCGGGCTTGAGGGCGGACAGGCGTCGTGTTCGAACACCGGCGGGCTTGATCGTTACTCGCGTATGGATCTTTTGTTCACGCGGTTGGCTCCGTATCTCGCCCCGGCGCAGATCATTCCGGAAAGCAACAGCACCACCGCGACGATGGTGGAGTTCTACAACCCGGAGTTCGATTATTTCTTCATGACCTCGCGCACCGGCGAGAAAAACGCGCTCGCCGCGTTCCGCGATAACGCCGACAATTTGCTGTGGTACCCGACCGGGTACTGGTTCAAGATCGACGCCAATCCGTCGTCGCCTACCAATTCGCTGACCCGCTATTTCGTTCCCGGCGTTGCGCGACAGGCGCAACGCGGGTCGCATTTCTACACCGCGATCAATGGCGAAAAGCAGGGCATCTCTTTGTCGGGAACCGAGCGCTTCTCGCCAAATTGCGGAGGTCTGCCGAATGGCTGGTTCTGCAATGAAGGCACCGAGGGCTACGTCTTCCCGATCATCGGCTCGGGCCTAAACGCCACCTGTGCGTTCGGCGAGCGCCCGATTTGGCGTGTGTTCCGAGAACGCCCTGCCGACGACGGCAACCATCGCTATGTCACGAGCCTCGGTCTGTACAACTACATGGCCAATGAATTGGGTTGGAATGCGGAAAACATCAATTTGTGCGTTCGCCCATAGAAATAAGCGAGACAGTGATATTTAGTTGAGCATTGACTGAATCGCTGAATGCCATCAGTGCCCTCTTTGTTGAGGCGAAAAGTGATTTAGTTTTTGCCGATTCGGCGGTGCGATGCTGTTCAGTCGCACCGGCGTCAAGCGCCCCGTCTCTACGCGGCGTTTTCTTAGAAGCGATAGCCAGGCAGCACCTCATCGCCAAGTGCAACGTCACCGCCGCGCAGGACAATCGCGTTCCAGCCGAAGGTGACGCCGCCGAGATCGACGTTATTGCGAAACCGAGACAAGGTGTTGAGCGGCTCTTCCGAGTGCCGCGCGCCGGTTATCTGATCGGTGGTCGTGATTTCGCAGCGCACACAGGGCTTGACAAGCCTGAGTAACACCGTGCCAATCGCGAGCTCATCGATATGGTCTTCGTCCCATGCAGCGAGCCCGGAAACCACGAGATTCGGACGAAATCGATTGATCGGGATGCGTCTTGCGTCGTCGCGACCCATTCGCGAATTGAGGTCCGCGAGCGAGGCTTCGTTGACAACGAGGATCGGGTAGCCGTCGGCAAACCGAGTATGTGCACCGCTGCTGCCTGCGTAATGTGGATTGCAAAGGCGTTTTGCCTCAGGGTGAAACCGCACCAGGCGCACTTCGCTCGGGCGCAGCGCGAGCGCCTCTGCAAGCCAGCGACTCGCCTCGTCTCCGGCGTCTTCGGCGAGAACCTCGCTCGACCAGACTCGCACCATGCGTGGCGTTGCATCGGTACTGGGCGCCGCAACGGTCAAGCTAGATTGCGAGTCCGAGCGAAGCTCAAGCGCACCGCTCGCCAAGACCTTGACACGTAGCGTCGCCATTTGCGGATGCTCGCGCTGAGTTAAAAAGCGCGCCGGGCTCGCACGTGGATCGACCAGCATCCAGCTGCGATCATGCAACACGCCCTCGGTCACGAATCGCGCTCTATCGTGGGTGACTGCAGCGCAGCTTTTCACCGGGTAAGAAAAAAGCCCGGCGACGGTGACATCGTCCGGGCTTTCGTTCGCAGACATTTCCGTCTACTTTGCCGCGAGTCCAGCGGTGTATTCGGCGAGCGCTTTCATTTCCGCGTCGGTGAGCTTGGCGGCGATTGCCATCATCATCTTGCCGTTCGGGTTCGCGTCCTCTTTGCTCGCTTTACCGCGGGTGCCAGTCTTGAATGCTGTGAGCTGTGTGAGCGTGTACTCCGAATGCTGTCCGCCGATACGCGGGTACTGCCCCGGAATCCCCGCGCCACTTGGGGAATGACAGCCCGCGCAGGCAGGAATACCGCGCGCCGCATCGCCAGCGCGATAGAGTTTTTCAGCCGATTTCGCGAGCGCGAGATCGCGCGCGCCCACCGGACGCGCTTTTTGCGCGGCAAAGTAAACGCCGAGCGCTTTCATGTCGGCGTCGCTCAAGTTCGCGGCAAAACCTTTCATCACCGCGTTATCGCGTTGCCCGGTCTTGAAGTGTTTGAGTTGGCGTGCGGTGTACTGCCAGCCGCTGCCGGCGAGGTTTGGCTGGGTCGGAATCGTTGAGTTACCATCGATTCCATGGCATCCAGCGCAGACGCCAGCCGCAGCTTGTCCTTTGACGTAATCAGGGTCTTTATCGACCTGTGCAAAAACCGGCGTATTCGCCAATGAAAACAGGGCAAAAAGAACAACGGTTGAATGCAGGCAATTCTTGATCGACATGATCGGGTCTTTTTTTGCGCTTCGCGTCGGTGCGAAGACGTTCGATAGATTGACAACATAAAATTATAAGGTTGCACGGTGCCGCTTGCCCAGCGGTTCTGCTCGTAGGCAATGGAAATCTATCCTTGTCGCGCGCCTTGCAACCTCCGCAACGATCGGCCGCGCATGAGTTCACGTCTTCCCAACACATCGAATAAAAAGCGCGTTGCCGCGACCCAGGCGCATACCGCGCCTGCCCATCGAATGGAGCGTATCCCAGCGTTTGCTGCCGCCCAGTTTGTGAAATCGGTTGTAGACGAGGAGGGGCTGCCGCCACCGGCAGGTGCCGAAATTGCCTTCGTCGGACGCTCCAATGCGGGCAAGTCCACCAGCATCAACAAGCTCGCTGGGCAGACCAAACTCGCCTACGCGAGCAAGATGCCGGGGCGCACGCGTGAGCTCAACTTCTTCGCGCTACGCGGCGGCGGCTACCTGGTCGATTTGCCGGGCTACGGTTTTGCACGTACGCCGCGCGATAAACAGCGGGTCTGGACCGGCATGATCGAGATTTATCTGCGCACCCGCGAGAGCCTCGCCGGTATCGTGCTGGTCACCGATGTTCGTCACGCGCCAGATGTGCTTGATCTTGAATTTGTTGCGTGGCTTGATCAGCTCGGCTCCGCTCGACCGCCGGTGCTGTGGTTACTCAACAAAGCCGACAAACTCACGCAGAGCGAGCGAATGAAGCGCGAACACGAGACGCGCGCAGCAATCGCGCCGCACCTTCAATCCGACGATTCGGTGGTTCTGTTTTCGGCGCAGAGTGGTTTGGGCATGAAGCACTGTGCGACCACGTTTGATCTCTGGTACGCCAAATCGCGAAACGACGCGAGCGCCTTTGGCATAGACGCGTCGCTGCATTCGTAGCAAGAAAACCCACCGAGCGCTTAGGCGCGAGCGATGGGCGCGGGACACTTCGCGCGGCTTCACACCAAGCCACGGCGCAAAATAAAGGCGAATTCAGCGCTTTACGTAGAAGCCCATCTAAAAATGAGATAACGTCAGAAAAATATAAAAACGGGAATCCGTTTAACTGTTCTGTAGCTATTATTTAGACTGGCAAATGGGTGAAATTTTATAATTCAAAGCTCAATCCTGGTTCCGTGGCCGGGTTTTGGCGCTCACGACGGTTTTTTGCACGCACCGTTGCCGAAGGCGCGGTGGCACGAACAGCGAGCAGCTCGTCCTCTTTAGCCGATCCCAAACGTCGTCGTTTTTTGAACGGTCGTGCGCGCGCGATGATCGGCCTAACCTATACTTAAATTGTGCAGATTTTTCAGTCTGCATCAGGCGGGTTCGCTTTGCGCTTCGCGGCAAAACAACCAATTATCAGAAGTATTCGGGGGTTAAAAATGGTTCTATCAGCACGTCGCTGCTTCAAATCCGTATTCCTGCCGCTTTGCGCGGTGCTCATTAGTCTTTTGGTTTTGCCTTTGGCTCGTGCGGTGTCTTATCCGGCTACGGGCACACCAGTGCCAATTCCCGACAACGGCAACACAAGCGTAACGTTTACCGTATCTGGACAAACGGCCCCAATTACTAGCATTTCCGTTGATGTCAATCTGAATCACGCTTGGGCGGGTGACGTAAGGCTGCAACTCATTGCGCCAAACGGCACCGCGCTCGATTTGGTCAACGCGATCGGCGGCGTCGGCGTCAGCAACGAAAACTTCGCGGGGCTTTACAACTTTGTTGACCCGTCTACACCAGGGGCGGGCACGTTCGCGAATGTGGCGGGTTCGGACGTGACCTTTACCCCAGGGCCCTACATAACGTCGACGGCGGGAGGCGTACCCACGAATTTGCTCGCCACCTTCGCTGCTCTATCTACGGCAGACATCAACGGCAATTGGGTCCTCCGGGCGTACGACTTGGAGGCCATCATCACCGGCACTCTCAACTCTGCAACGCTCAACATCGTCGCCGCTGTCGGCACCAATGCCGTTTGCGGCACCCCGCCCGCCGCGACCGTTGCGCCATCGGGGGCGGCCTTGTGCGCGTCTGGGGTGGGTACCGCCGTGACGAGCGGCGTCAACACGTTTACATGGGGATGCAATAGCATCGATGGCGGTTCCAACACCGCTGCCAACGCGTGTTCGTCGATTCGTCAATACGTGGTCACGGCGATCCCATCTGCGGGCGCGACGGGATCCTTAAGCTGCCCAACGCCGATCAACGGCGGCGCGAACTCAACCTGCACTGCAACACCCGCAATGGGCTACATCACCGGCAGCATCAGCGGCTGCGGCGGTGTTGCGACCGCCCCTGGCGTCAACGCGTACACCACGCCCGTTGTAGTCGCCGATTGCACCGTCACCGCGACCTTCTCACAAATCGAGAACGGTACCTGCGGCGCTGCGGACGGGGTCGCGGTTCACGACGCACCGACGGTCGGTCTTTGCGCGGCGGGCTCCGCGTCTGCGGTTTCGACCTCCCCGAGCCAGTTCACCTGGAGCTGCAACGGTGTGAACAGTGGATCTAACACGAGCTGTGCTGCGCCAAGGACGTATTTGCTTACGGCAAGCGTGAGCGGTGGAAATGGCACCGCAGTCGCAGCCAATGGCGGCGTCGTTGCTTACAACGGCGTCGGTACAGTGACGGTCACACCTAGTCCAGGCTATGCACCCGTGCTTCCGCTGGGCGGAACCTGCACCGGCACGACGACGGGTTCGACCTTTACCAGCGGTCCAATGGCGGCGGATTGCTCGCTGGTTGCGAGTTTTGTGCAGTCGGCGATCACGCCAACCACGGCCGCCAGCCCGAGCGCCGGCGGTACGGTGAGCTGTGTCGGTCCGGCCGTATTCGGGGGAACCGCGACCTGTACGGCCACGGCGAATGCCGGTTATCGCTTCGACGGTCTGAGCGGATGCGGCGGAACGCCAACAACCAGCACGACCTATGTGACCGGCGCGATCACCGGTGCCTGTCTCGTAACCGCGTCGTTCTCGCCGGTGTCGGTTCCGACCCTGAGCCCTGTTTATCTCGTAGCGCTGGCCTTGTTTGCGCTACTGGTAGGCGGATTTGGCGTACGCCAGCGCAAGTCGTAGGAGCCTGACCTGACGTGACTAGGGCGTGTAACACGCGCTAGTCACGTCCCCTTGAGACCGGGCCGACGAGCCCGGTTTTTTTATCCGTAACCTTTGAAGCCTCACGGGTGTCCGGCGCATCTCGCCCTGTTTGCCTATCGGAGGGCAGAAACTGACGGCGCCTTCAGCCGTCCGCTGAGATGCGGACAATGATGTGACGACAGGTGTCAAACGAAATCTCTAGCTGAACGGTGCAGGCGTCAAGTCGGCACGACGCTGGTTCGGCTTCTTCTTGAAGAGAATTTTGGAGCGGTCTTCTGGGTCAGGTAGACATTTGTCGGTAGCCGAGCGCCTCAGCCAGGTGCGGCGCGCGAATCGCCTCACTCTGGGCGAGATCGGCGATGGTTCGTGCGACGCGAACAACGCGGTGTTGCGCCCGAGCCGAGAGCCCTAGCCGCGCCGCTGCTTGTTCCAAAAGCGCTTCGCCCGAGGCGTCAAGTGCGCAGTGCGTCTTTAGCTCCCCAACGTCGAGCTGCGAATTGGCGCGACCTTGTCGTGCGAGTGCCCGATCGCTGGCCGCGATGACCCGCTCCCGCACCTGGGCAGTCGTCTCGACTTTCGCGTCCTGGGGTCGCTCGCGTAGGCTCTCGGGCGGCAGCATCGGCACCTGAATTTGCATGTCGATC
>JAAFJI010000280.1 GCA_013298045.1 Betaproteobacteria bacterium | reverse complement strand
TTTTTTTTTTGCCGTGCTCGGACATGTGCCCTGGATTGCTTGGGCGATTGTCGCAGCCAATTTTTTCTGGGTGATGGCCTACGACACGGAATACGCGATGGTCGATCGCGACGACGATCTTCGCATCGGCATCAACACCTCCGCGATTTTTTTCGGCAAGTACGACGTGCTTGCGGTGATGACGAGCTACACGCTATTCATTGCCGGGATGGCAACCATTGGTTGGTACATCGGCGCAGGTTGGATGTTCTACATCGGACTCGTACTCGCGGTGGTGCTCGCGGTTCATCACTACACGCTCATCAAAGATCGCGATCGCATGAAATGCTTCGCCGCGTTTCGCGGCAACAACCTGCTCGGTCTGTGTGTGTTCACCGGGCTTGCGCTTGATTTCGCGGTTCGGATGCGTGCCTGGCCGCAGTGGTATGGCTAACACGATGCATACATTTAACACCTCAAACAATTGCCCCATAAAACATCGCACCCGTTCGCATTTAGTTTGTTATTGACAAAACTAATTCTCAACCTAGCAAACACAAAATATAGGGCAAACAGAAATACTGCTATGCCGTAATCCCATCAATTCGACTTACGGCGCGCGAGCATCTCCTTTAAGTATTCCCCTGTATACGAGCCGCGCGTTGCCGCGACCTCTTCCGGCGTGCCTTGTGCAACGACCGTGCCGCCGCCGTCGCCGCCTTCTGGTCCCATATCAATGATCCAATCGGCGGTCTTGATCACGTCGAGATTGTGTTCGATGACAACGACCGTGTTGCCGTGATCGCGCAGTCGATAAATCACTTTGAGCAAGAGATCGATGTCGGCGAAATGCAGGCCCGTCGTTGGTTCATCCAAGATGTAGAGTGTGTTGCCGGTGTCTCGCTTCGACAACTCCAAAGCGAGTTTCACGCGTTGCGCTTCGCCGCCTGAGAGCGTGGTCGCCGCTTGACCGAGTTTGATGTAACCCAAACCCACTTCGTCTAGCAGATTAACTTTCGCGGCAACGTTCGGCACTGCCGCGAAAAATTCTTTCGCGACTTCAACCGTCATGTCGAGCACTTCGCTGATGTTCTTACCGCGATATTGCACGTCAAGCGTTTCGCGGTTGTAGCGTTTGCCGTGGCACACGTCGCATGCGACGTACACATCCGGCAAAAAATGCATTTCGACTTTGAGCACACCATCGCCTTCGCAGGCTTCGCAACGACCACCTTTCACATTGAACGAGAAGCGACCCGGTTCGTACCCGCGCTCGCGTGCTTGTGTCGTTTGTGCGAAGAGCTCGCGAATCGGCGTGAAGAGCCCCGTGTAGGTCGCCGGATTCGAGCGCGGCGTGCGACCGATCGGACTTTGATCAACGTCGATCACCTTGTCGAAAGGTTCGAGTCCGTCGATCTTCTTATGCGGTGCGGGATCATCGACGCTTGAGTAGATTTTTTTTGCAGCAGCGCGATAGAGCGTATCGTTCACGAGCGTCGATTTGCCTGAGCCCGAAACGCCGGTCACGCAAGTGAGCAAGCCAATCGGAATTGCCACATCGATGTTCTTCAAATTGTTGCCACGCGCGCCGCGAATCACGATTTGCTTTTTCTTATCGGCGACGATGCGCTTCTTAGGCAAGCTGATTTGCTTTTTGCCCGAGAGATACAAACCGGTGAGCGATTTCACGCTTTTCTTGATGTCGCTCGGTTTTCCTTGCGCGACGACTTCGCCGCCATGCACGCCTGCTGCAGGTCCAAGATCGATCACGTAATCCGCATTCATGATCGCGTCTTCATCATGCTCGACCACGATCACCGTGTTGCCGAGATCGCGCAAGTGTTTGAGCGTCCCAAGCAATCGATCGTTGTCGCGTTGATGCAAACCAATCGAAGGCTCGTCAAGCACGTACATCACGCCTGTAAGTCCTGAGCCGATTTGCGAGGCCAGCCGGATGCGTTGCGCTTCGCCACCTGAGAGCGTTTCCGCGCTGCGATCTAGCGACAAATACTCGAGTCCGACGTTGTTCAAAAAACCAACGCGGCTTTTAATTTCCCACACAATGCGCTCGGCAATTTTTTTCTTCGAACCATCGAGTTTGAGTTTCTCAAAATACGTTGCCGTTTCATGCAAAGGCAGCGCGCTCAATTCGTAAATCGCTTGCGCCTGTTTGCCATCGCCTACTTTCACGAATCGCGCCTCGCGTTTGAGTCGTGCGCCATTGCAATCAGGGCACGGTCGTCGCGATTGAAATTTCGCAAGCTCTTCGCGCACCATGCTCGATTCGGTTTCACGGTAGCGACGGCGAAAATTCGGGATCACGCCTTCGAATTTGTCTTTTCGTTTGTATTCGCTGCCTTTTTCGCTCACGTAGAGAAACGCGATCTCATCGTCGCCGCTGCCAAAGAGCACGACATCGCGCGCATTTTGCGGCAACTCATTCCACGGTTTTTCGACATCGAACTTGTAGTGATGCGCGAGCGCTTGAATCAATTGGAAGTAATAAATCGTGCGTCGATCCCAGCCTTTGATCGCGCCGCCGGCGAGCGAGAGTTCCGGATGCGCAACGATACGACTTGGCTCGAATTCATCGACTGCGCCGAGTCCATCACAAGCCGGGCAGGCTCCCATCGGTGAATTGAAAGAAAAGAGGCGTGGTTCGAGCTCGGCAAGCGAGTAGTCACAAATCGGGCACGCGAATTTCGACGAGAACAGCGTTGACTTATTCGAATCCATTTCGACCACAAGCGCGCGCCCGTTCGCTAAATTGCAGGCGGTTTCAAACGACTCCGCGAGTCGCTGTTTCTGATCGGCGCGCACTTTGATGCGATCGACGACAACCTCAATCGTGTGCTTGATTGTTTTCGCGAGTTTCGGCAGTGGGTCGAGCTCGACGACGTTGCCATCCACGCGTACACGCGTGAAACCCTTTGCTTTGAGCTCAATGAAAAGCTCGACATGCTCGCCTTTGCGCTCCGCGATCACCGGCGCGAGCAGCATGATGCGCGTATCTTCGGGATAGGCGAGCACCGCATCGACCATCTGCGAAATCGTCTGCGCCGCAAGTTTGATATGCGGATGATTCGGGCAATACGGATCACCCACGCGTGCGTAAAGCAAGCGCAAGTAGTCGTGAATCTCGGTGACCGTGCCGACCGTCGATCGCGGATTGTGACTTGTTGCCTTTTGCTCGATCGAAATCGCGGGCGACAAGCCTTCGATCAAATCGACCTCGGGCTTGTCCATCATCTGCAAAAACTGCCGCGCGTAGGCCGAGAGCGATTCAACGTAGCGCCGCTGCCCTTCGGCGTAGAGCGTATCGAACGCGAGCGAAGACTTCCCCGATCCGGACATCCCCGTGATGACCACGAGCTTATGTTTCGGAATATCGAGATTGATGTTTTTGAGGTTATGCGTACGAGCGCCGCGAACGCGCAGAAATTCCATGCTTTGCTTGGGCTTTGAAAATCTAGAAATTGATGTCGATTATGTCGCGTTCGTGCGTAGGTGAACGCGACTTCGCGCAAAGCATTTCACGGCGCGTAACATTACGCTTCACACGCGTTCCTACCTTATAGATCACGCTCACCATGACTGACATTTCCGAAAAGCCATCGCTTCCCGATCGACTCAGCGCCGACCCGCGCAGTCCGCATCACCTCGCCGCCGTGTTCGAGCACGACATTGGCATTCGCCTGAACGAGAAAGAGCGCAGCGACGTGGAGGAGTATTGCGTCAGTGAAGGCTGGGTGAAAGTGCCTGCGGGCAAGGCGCGTGATCGTCTTGGACGCCCCTTGCTCATCAAACTAAAGGGCAAGGTTGAGGCGTATTACCGTTGATTGCGTCGTGAAAGTCTACGATTACGATGACTAGAGCAGCTCGTCTCACGCGGCGTTTTATGTTGCTGTTTGCAGTTGCGTACGCTGCAATCTGCGTCTATATGTTCGCGATGCAGCGCTCGATGCAATATCGGCCGGATGCGAGCGCGATGAACCCCGGTAGGGCGGGTCTGAGTCGGGCAACGCAGGAGATTCTGACGACCAGTGACGGCGAGCGCTTGATCGTCTGGTGGATTGCACCGCGTGATGCGGCTCAACCGGTGTTTCTTTATCTGCACGGAAACGGTGGCAATCTGCATTCGCGGGCGGCTCGTTTCGCGCGCATCACGCAGTCTGGTGCAGGGCTGATGGCGCTTTCCTGGCGCGGCTACGGTGGATCAACCGGCTCGCCAACCGAAGCCGGTCTGCGCATCGATGCGCACACCGCCTA
>JAAFJI010000278.1 GCA_013298045.1 Betaproteobacteria bacterium | reverse complement strand
TCGCAGGTTTGGTCAAAACCTATCCGGAGATCGAGCGACATGTGGTCGAGCCATTTGCCGAGCCGCGCGAGCGGCTAGCGGCGACCGGGGTCACGGTGTACGAAGCGCCCTCGCGCGCGGCGCTCGTCGACGCCGACGCGGTGGTGCTCGCGACCAAACCGCAAACGCTTAAAGACGCCTGCGCGGCACTCAGCGCGCACCTGAGCGGCGAGCTGGTGGTGAGCATCGCCGCCGGCACGACCATCGCATCGATTGCGGGCTGGCTCGCCGGTGCCACCGAGCGCATCGTGCGCACCATGCCGAACACGCCTGCGCTCATCGGGCAGGGCATTACCGGGCTCTTTGCGCCCGCGACGCTCTCCGCCGCCGACGTCGCGACAGCGACGAATTTGATGCGAGCCTGCGGCGAGGTGGTGCGGGTCAACGACGAGGCGATGATCGACGCAGTCACGGCGGTGTCGGGCAGCGGTCCGGCCTATGTGTTTCACTGGATCGAATCGATGATCGCGGCGGCGCAGAACGTTGGCTTTAACGAGTCCGACGCGCGCGCGCTGGTACTCGCAACGCTTAAGGGCGCAACCGCGCTTGCTGCCGCCTCGGAGGAATCGCCCGCGACGCTTCGGGAACGGGTGACCTCGAAGGGCGGCACCACCGCCGCAGCGCTTGCCGTGTTTGCCGAGCGCGGCGTGCAGCAGGCGCTCATCGACGCGGTCGAAGCGGCGCGCGATCGCGGGCGCGTCTTGGGCAAAATGCAGTAATGGCATTTACCGGTATTGCCCTATGAAAACGTCTTTTTTTGAATATTTTTACACACTACGAAAAGTAGAGAAAACAACGTGTATTCCACAAAATACAGGGCGAAGCCGCAAGTAGCCAATGGAACTTCTTGTCGAAAGTTGAATTCGTGAATAACGTCCATCTCATTACCCATCCTCTCGTTCAACACAAGCTCACGCTGATGCGAAAAAAGGAGACGAGCACCAACTCGTTCCGGCGACTGCTCAACGAAATGAGCGCGCTGCTGGCCTATGAGGTGTCGCGCGACATTCCGATGCACGAGGTGGAGATTGAAACGCCGCTCGAAGCGACGCGCTCGAAAATGATCGACGGCAAAAAAATCGTGTTCGCCCCGATCATGCGTGCAGGGATGGGCATTTTGGACGGCATGCTCTCGGTGATTCCAGGGGCGCGCATCGCCCATATCGGGCTCTATCGCGATCCGAAAACGCTCATCGCGGTCGAGTATTACTTCAAGGTGCCGCACAGCATGAACGAGCGCGACGTGATCGTGATCGATCCGATGCTCGCCACCGGCAACACCGCGATTGCAGCGGTGGATCGATTGAAAGAATTGAATCCGAAGTCAATCAAATTTGTCTGCATCGTCACCTGCCCGGAAGGGCTTCGCGCGTTCACCGAGGCGCACGCCGACGTGCCCGTGTACACGGTTGCGATTGATCGCGAGCTTGATTCACATGGCTACATTCGCCCGGGTCTCGGCGACGCAGGCGATCGGGTGTTCGGGACGAAATAATCCGGCACCTGCCCGCAATGCCGAACTTGGTTTAGCGTCGCCTCACGGCAACTTGCACGCACCCGGGCTGCCCGCATTGATCGGGTTTTCAAACTCGCCCGCGCTCACCGCTTTTCCGTCAAAGAGCTTCGGCAACTGCCCGGCGTTGCCGAACTTCGGGTCGGCTCGGCGGCGCTCGTTAATCAGACGAACAATGTTCCATTCGTCGTGCGCGCCGTTGGAAAACGCGACCGATGCGCGCAGCGCGTAGTAGTTGCGAAACGTGCTTTTGCTCAATCGGCCGCGCTCGACCTCGCGCTTAAGCGCTGCGTCTTTTTCAAAGCGCTCGTCGTAATATTTGGCGAGCACGTCCATGTCGCCCTTGCCGGTCAATCCGAAAAATGCGGCGAAATCGCTCGGGCCGGCAAAGTAGACGAAGTCAAAATCCTCGCCCAGCGCGTTTGCCCCTTCGAGCACCCGCGTCCACATGAGCATGTACTCGCCATGACCGCCGCGCGCACCCGAAGGCGCGGTTAAATCCGCCTCTTTCATTGCCGGGTTTAGCACCCAGACCTGTTCTTTGCCGAAGCGCTCTTCAATGCGTTCTTTTGCTTTCGCGGAGACCTCGGCGTTGACGTTGAAATAGCCGCCCGCCGTGGTCGAAAGCGGCACGCTGAAATAGCCAATTGCTTTGCCTTTCGCGCGCTCGGTGCCAATCATCGCGCGAAGCGATTTCACCTTCTCTTCAATCAGCGGCAGAAACTCATCGTTCACGCAGTAGCACATCTTGATCGCTGCGCACTGTGTGTTCTGTACGACCTTGGCGGGAGCGGCGGGCGGCGTTTGTGCGGCGGCACTCGCAGCGAATGCAATTGCAGTGAGCGCTGCGGCCGATGCGGCGCGCGGACCTGAAAAGGGGAGGGCGCGACGGGTGAAACGGAGAAGGGCGTGAGATGCGGCTTGCATGGCGGCTCCGAATGAAAGCGTGAGAAAAACTCGCGGCTGCGTGCCTCGATGGCTGCGCGGCGTCGCGCGCGGCTAGGGTCGTTTGAGCTGAACGCGCATATCCACGCGATCAGACGTCGGGTTCGTCCACATCCAGCACCACTCGTGCGAGAGCGTCGGCTTGAGCACGCCGCTTTGCTCTTTCGTGGCAAAGCTTCGCGTCGCGTAGATCACGTCGTTCCCGGAATGGCGATGGATATTGAAATCGAGCGCGCCGTTGGCCGAGAATTTCCAGTCAACCGGCTGGCGCGGATCAATCTCGCCGCACACCTCGATGGTCTTGCCCGCCTCGATCTGGTTCACATGCTCAAACCCGTCATTGTTCCAGCGGATATCGATCACCGTGGCCGACAGCGAACCGGCGATCACAAACCCGGCGAAGAGCGTCAAAGCGCGAAAAGCCTTCATGATTATGGAATCCGGTGCGTCAACGTAAAAGAAGCGGGCAGTGTACGGCAGGACGAAATCGCGTTGTGGACACGACCGCGCGCGATGGCAGCGCGCGAATGCGATGGCGGTGCCAGGAAAAAGATCGAGCAGCGCGGAGGGGTTGGGCTCACGAATGCGTCTGCGAAAGCGCACTGCGAGGCGGCTCGCGCGACCGAGCGCGCGCACGCCCAAGGGCAATGGAATCCGAGATGACGCATTGGACAAAGTCCCGATGTTGCGATTTGTCCACATCAATTCCAGTAGCTTCGGTGTCGATGGCCAAACTAAACAAGGCAGGCAACAAAAATTACAGTGAATTGACGATAAAAATTATGTCCTGTGATTCAAAATTAATAGGGCAGTAAAGAGAATTACCAAAAGCAACCCGTTTGGCGCGCGATTGTCGAACAAATGTTGAGCCTAGGCGTTTTTCTTAAAGTAGAAGGTGGTGAATTGTCTGTTTCAATTCATAGGGTTAACCTGAATTGTTGAGATGGTCTGCGGCACTTGACTTGTTTTTGTTCGCCTCGAAAAATATGCCGTTGTCATGACGTGGCTACTACCCCTCATTTGGCTCGCTCGCTATGCTCGCGCCGATTACTCTGTTATTTGGGGGCTCGATGTTTAATTGGTTTTTGTCGCGTCGCGGGACGCGCTCAACAGCGTTTTTTTCGGTGATATTGACGGCGGGTCTCGCGCAGGCCGCGCTCGCGCCCGAAGACCACCATCACAAGTCAAGCGCGCCGGGGATGTACGACGCGCGGGTCAATGGTCAAGATGCGTGGCAGCGCGCGATGAGCGCTCGACCGGACGTCGCCGCGAGCGTGGAGACGAGCCGAAATGCCTCTCGTGGGATCGCATCGACGCTTTCGGCTCGCAAGCGCAACAACCCAGGGCTCTCGGTTCGGCTCTCCGCAATCACCGGCGCGCCCACCTCGGTGGTCAACAAGTCCGGTGATCTGACGCCCCGTGCGCCAGGTAAATCGAGCGAGTCGATCGTGCGTGACTACCTGCGCGGTAGCGCCGGTGCGCTGATGGGGCTCACCTCTGAGGACGTGAACGATCTGGTCGTGCTCGGCGACAGCGCCGGTGGCGTGAGCGGTATGCGCATGCTGCGCGTGGAGCAACGTGTCAATGGTCGTCCAGTGTTCCAAAGCGAGACACGCTTTGCCATTGCAAGCGACGGTCGTTTGCAAAAACACGTGGGGCTCATGGTGCCGCGGGCTCGTGCGATCGTCCCGGCCGATCCAGTTAACAAGTTAACTGCACAGCAAGCTTCGTCGCGGCTCTTCGCGAGCGTTGGCAAGACGATTGACGACACCGCGTTCTCGATCAGCGCGAGCCTAGACGCGGGACGCGTCGAACTGAGCTCGACCGATTCGTCGGTGGCC
>JAAFJI010000277.1 GCA_013298045.1 Betaproteobacteria bacterium | reverse complement strand
GTTCGGCACCGAAATCCCCGACGAAGAAGCTGAAAAAATTACCACGGTGCAACTCGCGATTGATTACGTCAACTCGCACAAGAAATAACCCGGCGCACCGCCTTTGGGTTTCAAACAAAAGGCGGCCGCAAGCCGCCTTTTTTGTTGCGTCTTTTCTTGAAAGCTAGAAAGCAATGACCGCAAGACAACGTCGCGTCGTCGTCACTGGTTTGGGTATCGTGAGTCCGGTCGGCATCGGCGTTTCCGCTGCGTGGGATTCAATCGTCAACGGTCGTTCCGGCATCGACAAGATTACGCGCTTCGATTGCTCGGCCTACCCGACACACATCGCGGGCGAAGTCAAAGGCTTCGACCCCGCGAATTACATGTCGGGCAAGGAAGCGCGCCGCTACGATACTTTCATCCATTACGGTATAGCAGCGGCCAAGGAAGCCCTAAGCGATTCGGGCTTGACCAAAGAAATCATCGCTCTCGACCCAGAGCGTTTCGGTATCGCAGTCGGCTCTGGTATTGGCGGCCTGCCAATGATCCAAGATACCTGCCTTGCGCTCAAAGACGGAGGCCCTAGAAAGATCTCTCCGTTTTTCATTCCAGGCTCAATCATCAACATGATTTCGGGTTTGGTGTCGATCGAATACGGTTTGCAAGGGCCGAACTGGGCCGCAGTCACCGCCTGCAGCACGGCGAATCATTGCATCGGCGAGAGCATGCGAAAGATCGAATATGGCGACGCCGATGTGATGATCGTCGGCGGCTCGGAAGCGGCTGTCTGCGAATTGGGCATCGGCGGTTTCAATGCGTCGCGTGCGCTCTCGACGCGTAACGACGACCCGAAAGCGGCAAGCCGTCCGTGGGACGTTGATCGCGATGGTTTCGTGCTTGGCGAAGGCGCGGGCGTGCTCGTGATCGAAGAGCTTGAGCACGCGAAGAAACGTGGCGCGAAAATTTATTGCGAACTCGCGGGCTACGGCGTCTCGGGCGATGCCTATCACGTGACTGCGCCGCGCGAAGACGGCGATGGTGCGCGCCGCTGCATGCGCAATGCGCTCGCGAACGCTGCGCTCAACGCCGACGCGGTTGACTATGTGAATGCACACGGCACTTCAACGCCGCTCGGCGACGTCGCCGAAGCAACCGCAGTCAAAGGCGCATTCGGCGAGCACAGCAAAAAAATTATGGTCAGTTCGACCAAATCGATGACCGGTCACTTGCTCGGAGCGGCGGCCGGTATCGAAGCGATATTCACCATTCTCGCGCTCAAACACGGCGTGATTCCTCCGACGATCAACCTGCACAAACAAGACCCCGCAGTCGATCTCGATCTCGTCCCCAATGTTGCACGCCAAAAGCAGGTCAACGTTGTGATGTCCAATAGTTTTGGATTTGGTGGGACCAATAGCACGTTGGTTTTTTCACGCTTTGCGTGAAAAAACCAACGTGCAGGACGAGAGGACGTGAGGACTACGCGTGCTTCGCACGCTAGGACGCAATGTCTAACTCGGTATGTACTCCCACAAGCGAATCCAATTGTTTACCAACTTTTTCAACAGAGTGGTGTTGTTCCGTCCTAGCGCACAACGTGCGCGACGTCCTCACGTCCTCTCGTCCTGTTTTTAAAAATGTTAGTCGTCCACAAATACGGCGGAACCTCCATGGGTTCCATCGAACGAATCAAAAGCGTCGCGCAGCGCGTTGCAAAATGGCATCGTGCGGGGCACAAAGTCGTTGTTGTGCCTTCTGCGATGTCGGGTGAAACCAATCGCTTGCTCGGGCTTGCGAAAGAAGTGTCGGCAAACGCCGATCCGCGCGAGCTTGATCAAATCGCCTCCACTGGCGAACAAGTCTCGGTCGGTTTGCTCGCGATCGCCTTGCAATCGCTCGGCGTGAAGTCGAGGAGCTACACGGGTTGGCAAGCGGGCATCAAAACTGACAGCGCGTTCACCAAAGCGCGCATCAGCGCGATCGATGGTGACATGCTCATTGCTGCAGTCAACAATGGTGAAGTGCCTATCGTCACGGGCTTTCAAGGCATCGATCCTGAAGGCAACATCACGACACTTGGTCGCGGTGGCTCGGACACGCAAGCCGTCGCAGTCGCAGCTGCGATCAAAGCCGATGAATGCTTGATCTATACCGACGTTGACGCCATCTACACGACCGATCCGCGCGTCGAGCCCGATGCGAAGCCGCTCAAAGTGATTTCGTTTGAAGAGATGTTCGAGCTCGCATCACTCGGTTCGAAAGTTTTGCAAATTCGCTCGGTCGAGTTCGCAGGCAAATACAAAGTGCCCACCCGCGTACTCTCCAGTTTTACAGATGCCGACATTGCCATTGAAGTCGAAGCCAAGAGCGGCACGTTGATCACATTCGAGGAAGATGAAAAGATGGAACAAGCAGTCGTATCCGGAATCGCATTCAATCGCGATGAAGCGAAGATCACCATTCGCGGCGTGCCTGATCAGCCGGGTGTCGCCTACAAAATCGTTGGCCCAGTGGGCGAAGCGAACGTTGACATTGACATGATCGTACAAAACATCGGTGAGCACGGAACGACCGACTTTTCGTTCACCGTGCATCGCAATGAATTCAAAAAAGCGATGGACGTGTTGAACAACCAAGTGAAGGCCGCGATTGGCGCGAAAGAAGTCGTTGGCGACGATAAGGTGTGCAAGGTTTCAATCGTCGGCATCGGCATGCGTTCGCACGTCGGCATCGCCGCAAAAATGTTCAAGGCACTCGCCGAAGAGAACATCAACATCCAAATGATCACAACGAGCGAGATCAAAACCTCGGTCTTGGTTGACGACAAATACATGGAACTCGCCGTGCGCGCCTTGCATCGCGCGTTTGAGCTTGAAAAGGTAAACGCATAGACGCCCTATTAAATGGGGCGTTCACTCGAAATAGCACTTAAATCGATATCGTTTTCGAGTCACGCGCTACAATTTGGGTCTTCGGAGACGTGACCGAGAGGCCGAAGGTGCTCCCCTGCTAAGGGAGTATGCGGTGATGAGCTGCATCAAGGGTTCGAATCCCTTCGTCTCCGCCAGGACTATGTGTCTGGAAATCTAGTAAAGTCCAGAAACAGCGATGAAAGCCCCGTGAATCGGGGCTTTTTCGTTTCTAGGCGTCTCGGATCGTCCGTTGTCATCCGATCAAATTGGGGGTATCTTTGGGGGTATGAAGCGCAATACCCCCGCGCCGATCCGGTGAGATACCCCCATCTATGGCAAAACCCGACGTTAAATTCCGAAATGCGAAGCCCACGGAAAAGCCGTACAAACTGGGCGATTCGCTGGGTTTGTACCTGTTGGTGAACCCCTCTGGATCGAAATATTGGCGATTTAAATACCGGCTCGAAGGCAAGGAAAAATTGCTCGCGCTGGGGGTATATCCCGACGTTTCCCTTGAGCTCGCCCGTGCGGGACGCGACAAAGCGCGCGTGCTGGTGGCCGAAGGCATTGACCCGGTCGCGACGCTGCACGACGAAAAGCGCACCCGCGAAGCCGAAACCGTGAACACCTTCGAACTGGTCGCCCGCGAATGGTGGGCGCACTGGAAGGGCGGGCGCACCGAACGGCATGCGGGCTACGTGCTGCGCCGCATGGAAGCCGACGTGTTTCCCGCGATTGGAAAAAAGCCGATTGGCGCGATTCGCCCGCGCGACGTCATTGCCGTGATTCGGACGATTGAGAAGCGCGGCGCGCTGGATATTGCAAAGCGGGCGCTGGAGAACATTGGGCAAGTGTTTCGCTACGCGGTGCAGCATGAGCGCACCGACAACAACCCAACCGCCGCGCTCAAAGGCATCGTTCAGTCGCGCGAGAAAACCAATTACGCGCGTCTCACCGAAAAAGAGCTTCCCGAACTCATGGCGAAGATTCAGGCGTACCACTCAGACGGCGGCGCGCTTGTGACCTGCATTGCGCTCAAACTCATGGCGCTCACCTTTGTGCGAACGTCCGAATTGATCGCCGCCCGCTGGGACGAGTTCGATTTCGAAAAACGCCTTTGGCGCATTCCCGCCGAGCGCATGAAGATGCGCGATCCGCACATCGTGCCACTCGCCGATCAAACCGTCGCGCTGCTGGACGAATTGAAGGTGGTAACCGGGCATAGCGAATTGCTTTTCCCCGGCGAACGCGATCACACGAAGCCGATGAGCAACAACACCTTGCTCTACGCGCTCTACCGTATGGGCTACCGAAGCCGCATGACAGGGCACGGCTTTCGCGGCATCGCGTCAACGCAATTGCACGAAATGGGCTTCGATCACAATCACATCGAATTGCAGCTCGCGCACGCCGAGCGAAACGCCGTAAGCGCCGCCTACAACCACGCGACCTATTTGCCGCAGCGCAAAAAGATGATGCAGCACTGGGCGG
>JAAFJI010000276.1 GCA_013298045.1 Betaproteobacteria bacterium | reverse complement strand
GTGATGTTGATCGCCCCCGCCTCCGCCGATTTCCTCGCGCGACTCGTGCACGGTCGCAGCGACGATTTGCTCACGACGACAGTGCTCGCGCGAACGATTCCGCTGATCGTCGCGCCCGCAATGAACTTGCAGATGTGGCAGAACCCAGCCACGCAGCGCAACGTCGCGCAATTGCAAGCCGATGGCGTGCAGATTTTTGGCCCCGGCAACGGCGAACAAGCCTGCGGCGAAGTCGGCGACGGGCGCATGTTGGAGCCCGAACAAATCATGGCCGCACTCGACGCGTGGGTGCAGCCGAAATTGCTGCTCGGCAAACGCGTGCTCATAACCGCCGGCCCCACTCAAGAAGCGATCGACCCCGTGCGCGTGATCACCAATCATTCAAGCGGCAAGATGGGCTACGCGCTCGCGCAAGCCTGCATGGAAGCTGGCGCGGAGGTGACGCTCGTCTCCGGCCCCACCGCGCTCACGACACCGTTCTGGATCGCACCGGGCAGCATCCATCGCGTGAACGTCACCAGCGCCGCGCAAATGCTCGCGGCGGTTGACGCGAACATCGACGTCAGCGACGTCTTCATCGCCGTCGCCGCAGTTGCCGACTATCGACCCGTCGCAAGTGCCGAGCAAAAAATCAAGAAGAGCGACGCGGGTCTTCAAATCAACCTGGAGCCGACGGTCGATATCCTCGCGAAAATCGCAAAACACCATCGTCCGAACGGCAAACCGGCGTTCTGCGTCGGCTTCGCGGCGGAGTCCGAGAAGGTTGAAGAATACGGCTCTCAAAAGCGACGCCGCAAGCAAATACCGCTCTTGATCGCAAATCACGCACAATCAACCTTCGGATCAGATGACAACCTGGCCACGCTTATCACGGCATCACGCGATGAAGCCAAGGATGATGTGAAGCGTTTGCCGCGAATGGGCAAGATTGACCTCGCACGGGCGATTGTGGCGGAAGTTGGCGCTCGCTCTGCGCCGTAATGTCGCGATCACATCACCGCACCACAAGGAGCATGATTCATGCGCACCACACTCGACATCGATGACGACATCCTCGCGGCGGCGAAGGATTTAGCGAAATCTGCCGATAAGACTGCCGGAAAGATCATTTCCGAGCTTGCGCGCAAAGCGCTGATGCAGCCTGGTACAGACTTCCGCGTTGAAGAAGAGCGCGCGATCTACGGCATCCGTCCGTTTTCAAAACAGCGTGCAATGATTGGCGACATCGAACCCTTGCCTCATCAGGGCGGCATCGTCACGACGGACTTGGTTCGCAAACTCATGGACGAGCAAGGCATCTGATTGCGCTCGCTATATGTGCTCTTCGCGACGTTAACATCCTCATCGCCCTATTCGATCCGCAACATATCCAGCACCCGCGCGTTCGCGTGTGGCACCAAGAAAACTATCGCGACGGCTGGGCCACCTGCCCGATCACACAAAATGGATTGCTGCGTATCGTTTCACAACCGAAGTACACGTATCCGAACTCGGTGGCGCAGTTGCGTATCCAGCTAAAAAAAGCAACTGGCAGCGAATTTCACCAGTTTTGGCCGGACGACATCTCGTTAGCGGACGACGCAACCGTCGATACCAACTTCGCGCTGACCTCGGGCATGCTCACCGATGTCTACTTGCTAGCGCTCGCGGTCAAAAACCAAGGTCGTTTGATCACGCTAGATTCGAAGATTTTCCGGAGCGCCGTGCGTGGTGCGCAAGAAGAGCATCTTTTGGCGATTTGACCGACTCGCCGGACGCTATCACCCCGACGCACACGCCAGAGTAGTCACGCGCTTTTCTCGGCAACCATGCATGATGCATTCGTAATACAAATCCATCTTGCGCGTCTATGTCGAACTTGCAAAAAATGCTCAGAGTGCGCATCCCGGAATCGATGCACTAGCAACTGTCGAAACTCACCGAAACGACCGGACGTAGCAAAAACTTTCTCGCGGTCGAGGCGCTTGAGGGCTACCTCGCGCAGCAGGCGTGGCAAATCAAAGAAGTGAAGGTCGGAATCGAAGCGGCCGATCAAGGCGATTTTGCAAGCGAAGAAGAATTAAGCGCGATCTTCGCTAAACATGCAGGTTGAGTGGACGCGTCGCGCGGCACAAAATCTCGAGACGCCACTTGACTACGTTGCTCAAGACGATCCGAAAGTTGCGCGTGAGCTCGCTCTTGATTTTTTGCGCCAAATTGAGCAGCTTAAAGCGTTTCCGAGCCTGGGGCGAGCTGGCGCGACCACTGGTGTCAGGGAACTCGTGCTAAACGAAAACTGCGTCGCGTACTATCGCGTCAAATCAAACGCTATCGAGGTTCTGCGAGTGCTTCACGCCAGAAATCGAACACGTTAGATAGGCTCCCAATGTCGAGCTACGATCACGGCGTAAACGGCGCAATGCCGATCGTGCGTTCCGCGATCGTGGCATAGCTACTCGCACTACGGTTGCGCTACAATGTAGCTACATGCTAGTCATGAGTTATTAGCAAGCTAGATGCTAGCTATCACAGAGACCGGTAAAGGAGCGGCGATGTCTAACAACGCAGTGGTGCGCGCTCGGATCGACGAGCACGTCAAAGATGAAGCAAGCGCAGTGCTTGCGGCGATGGGACTCACCGTGTCGGATGCCTTCCGCATGATGCTGACCCGCATTGCGCACGAGAAAGCCTTGCCTTTCGAGCCGTTGATTCCAAACGCAAAAACGATTGCGGCGATGAGAGCCGCGCGTGCGGGTAAGACCGAGGTTGTGTCGCTCGACGAGTTGCTCTCCGTGTTCGATGCGGACGATTAAGCAGACCGCGCAGTTCAAACGCGACTTGAAACGCGAGGCCAAAAGTGTCTATCGCCTCACACTCAAAGACGAGTTTGCTGCGGTCATAACCGCACTCGCCTCCGGCAAACTGCTCGCACCAAAATATCGCGACCATCCACTCAGCGGCGAATGGGCAGGTTTTCGTGACTGCCACATTAAACCCGATTTGGTGTTGGTTTATCGATTAATCGGCAAGGATTTTCTCGAGCTTACGCGCTTGGGCTCGCATAGCGAACTTGGCTTGTGAATAGCAGAAATTAAGACCAGGGCTTGAACGGCGCGATGCCGATCACTTTCGCGGTTTTGGCGTCTAGGATCACGGCCATGTCTTTGGCGCGGGCTTTGAGTCCCTGAAACACAACCTCGTCGGGCTTCATGCCGCGCTTCTCAATCCAGCGGTCAATCGCCGCGTCCTCGCCAGGGTTCAATTTTTTGAGTTCGGAAATTTTCTGCGCGTTTTTGAGGATTTCCTCGCGCATGTTTTCTAGGGGTTGGTGGTGTTGGGGGAAGTGGCCGTAGTCGTTCCCAACAATTGAGGCAAACATTATTCGCTCTCGCTCTTTTTGTTCATCGGGGCGACGGATACCGACCCATGTCGGGCCAAATAGCGGCAGCGTTTTCTGCACACTTTCAAGCTCAGACGCTTCGACTTCGGATGCCTGTATCACATCGAAACGATGGCCAAGAGCGGCGACGTATACGGGGCGACCAGAAAAAAGAGTAATTAGTCCGTAGAACAAAGCCGCAACTTGAAGGGTGCCAATTACCGAAAGATCAAACTTTAGCGAGTTTTTGCCAGATTTAAAGACGACAAGAGTGAGGAGTGGCCCGAGTGTTACGTCAACAGCTAGTAGCAAAAGAAAAATTTCTAAACCACCCAGAGCAGTAAAGAGCGGAGACGGATACCACATCAGCCAAAAGGGCAGAAATACAACCCCACCAACGATGGCGCAAATTGCGATATGTATTGAGGCCGCACGAAAACGTGACATAAATTTCGATAACTACTGCGAAAACCAAAAAGGCACCAGAGGTGCCTTTTTTACTACACGTACGAAGTATTAACGGCATTCCGCAGGAGCGAAACGCGCCGGCAGTGTTCCAATTGTGGTGCCTGCAAAGCCGCCTGTAGCGGCCCCTGCTGCCGTGCAACGCCATGCAATCGCGTTTTGTGGTGGAGTAAACGCAGCGGTTCCAGTGGGCAATGCGGTTCCGATTGGCGAGTTTGGCGTTAGAAAAATCGTACCGTTACCAGCGTTTGCAGTCGTAGTAATGGTGATTTGACCTGTACCAGCGGCGACAACGACGCTGGTTACGTTCTTGGTCGCCGAAGGAGCGGTATAACCGAGCTGATAGCCGGCGGCAACGCCGTTCGGGTTTCCCGAAGCCGCAACATCAGCGACATTTACTTTCGCAGGCGACGCAAGCGCCAGACCCTCCGAGACGCGAGCACGGACCGTGTAGTCTTGGTACGCAGGCAACGCGACCGCCGCCAAAATACCAATAATCGCCACCACGATCATCAATTCGATGAGGGTGAAGCCCTTTTGAATCGTACGTTTCATTTCAATTTCCTTCCCCCGACAATCGGGACTTTGATAAATC
>JAAFJI010000275.1 GCA_013298045.1 Betaproteobacteria bacterium | reverse complement strand
TTCACCACACTCGCGCCTTCGCTTGGCGTCGTGCGCATCGGGTACGGTAGTTCATTCGTGATCGCCGATATTCCAGGCTTGATCGAAGGTGCGGCGGAAGGCGCAGGACTCGGTCATCAATTCCTGCGCCATCTGCAACGCACGAAGCTCATTTTGCATTTGATCGACATCGCGCCATTCGACGAAAACGTGGACTACGTGAAAGAAGCGAAAGCGCTCGTTGCGGAGCTCAAGAAATACGACGCCGCGCTGCACGCAAAACCGCGCTGGCTCGTGTTCAACAAAGTAGATCTGCTCGACAAAAAAGAAGCCGACAAACGCATCAAAGACGCGCTCAAACGCATGCGCTGGACGAAGCCTTGGTATGCGATTAGCGGGATCAATGGCGGCGGCACGCCGGAATTGGTGCGGGCGATTGGGGAGCATTTGGCGAATGCTACGAAAGAATAGTATTGATGAAAACTCGAACCATTGAGTCGATGCGTGCACCGCCTGCCAGTGGCGGTTATTCGCAGGCGCTCGAAGTCGTCAACGCAACACGTCTGCTCTTCGTAAGTGGACAAATTCCGCAATCGCTCGACGGCAGCGTACCGCAGACATTCGGTGAACAAGCTCGTCAAGTATGGAACAACGTTCTCGCGCAGCTCGATGCTGCACAGATGAACGTCTCTCACGTCGTCAAAGTCACCACGTTTTTGTCTTCAAGGCAGTACGCCACAGAGAGCAGCGCTATTCGACGCGAATTTCTCGGCGTGCACGTACCTGCGCTTACTGTAATCATCTGCGACATCTATGACGAACAATGGTTACTCGAAGTAGAAGTGACTGCCGCTGCGTAAAGTGCACGATCGATGACTGATTTCTCGTTACTCAAACCCACCAAACGCCTCGTCGCCAAAGTCGGCAGCGCGCTCGTCACCAATGGCGGCAACGGGATCGATCGCGCGGCGATTGCGCGTTGGGCGAAGGACGTCGCTGCGCTTCGCGCGAGCGGCGTTGAAGTGATCTTCGTTTCATCCGGTGCGATCGCCGAAGGCATGGCACGACTCGGCTGGGGCGAACGCCCAAAACTGATGCCCGAATTGCAAGCCGCAGCGGCCGTTGGCCAAATGGGGCTAGCCAATGTGTACGAACAAGCCTTCGCCTCACACGGTTTGAAAACCGCACAAGTGCTGCTGACGCATGAAGATCTAGCTGATCGCAAACGCTATCTCAATGCACGCTCAACCCTGCTCGCGCTTTTGAAACACGGTGTCATCCCGATCATCAACGAAAACGACACCGTTACCACCGACGAAATCAAGTTCGGCGACAACGACACACTCGGCGCACTGGTCGCGAATCTGTGCGACGCGCAAGTGCTCGTGCTGCTTACCGATCAGCGCGGTCTCTACACAGCGGACCCACGCAAAGACGCGAACGCGCAGTTCATCGCGGTGGGTCGCGCCGACGATATACAGTACGAAGCGATGGCAGGCGGCACCGGCACCGGCATTTCCAAGGGTGGCATGCTCACCAAAATTCTCGCTGCACGTCGCGCTGCGAATACCGGCATTCACACCGTCATCGCCAGCGGTCACGAAGCAGACGTGTTGCAGCGCCTGCTGCAAGGCGAGGCGATCGGCACCCTGCTCCACGCGCCGGAAACAAGCCTCGCCAAACGCAAAAGCTGGATGCGTGATCACCTTCAATTGCGCGGTCGGGTCACGCTCGACGCGGGCGCTGCGCGCGCGCTCACGCAAGGCGGACGAAGCCTGCTGCCGATTGGCGTGATTGCGGTCAGCGGTGAATTCGAACGCGGCGAAGTCATCGCCTGCGTCGACGAAACCGGCAAAGAACTCGCGCGTGGTCTTGCGAACTATTCTTCGAGCGAAACGCAGCGCATCATGCGCAAACCGTCAACCGAGATCGAAGCACTACTTGGCTATTGCAACGATGACGAGCTGATTCATCGCGATAATTTGGTAGTGACGGCATAACCTGCGATTTGCACTTGCGAGTCGCGTCTCGCATGCTGTCATCCCCGCGAAGGCGGGGACCCAGACCGAGCGTTTTTCGTTTCGCTTCGTTCGCGGGATTACAACCCTGAATCTCGGACTCAGACCCCGCCTTCGCGGGGATGACGAGAACGGAAAGCCACCGGCACGCACCCACGCGACGCGCACTTGAAACTTCCGCTGACGATCTAAACTCTATGTCATAAGTTCATCGTCGAACGACTGACCATGCTGCCGATCACGCCCCAAACAAAGAAACTTAGCGCCCTCTTCCTGTCGATCCTTGGTTTCGTCGCGTGCAGCGACGCGCAACACAACGCGCCGCCCACGCCATCAGCCAGCGCTCAGGCACCGCTCGCGCAGCCCCGACAATCGCCTCCGATCCTAAGCGGCAATATGCCGTCGCTTGCACCGGTTGTCTCGCAAACCGCCGCTGGCGTAGTCAACATTTCAACGCTCACGCGCGGCGCAGAATCGGACAACCCGATGTTCGCCGATCCGTTCTTTCGTCGCTTCTTCGGCGTACCGGATCGTCCGCAACAGCGAGAAGCGCAAGCCTCGGGCTCAGGCGTCATCGTTGATGCCGCAAAAGGCTACGTGCTCACCAATCATCATGTGATCAAGGGCGCGACCAAAGTCGTCGTCACCTTACGCGATCGTCGCGAATTCACGGCGAAGATTGTCGGCTCCGATCCGGCGACCGATATCGCGCTTCTGCAAATTCCATCCGAGAAATTGACGGCTGTGAAAATCGGCGAATCCGACGCCTTGCAAGTCGGCGACTACGTGCTCGCGATTGGCAACCCCTTCGGTGTTGGGCAAACGGTCACGAGCGGCATCGTCTCAGCCCTCGGCCGCGCCGGGCTAAACATCGAAGGCTATGAAGATTTCATTCAGACCGACGCCTCGATTAATCCGGGCAACTCGGGTGGCGCACTCATCAATTTGCGCGGCGAATTGATCGGCATCAACACGGCGATCATTGGCCCTTCAGGCGGCAACGTCGGGATTGGCTTCGCAGTGCCAACCAACATGGCAATGCGCGTGATGGATCAGCTTGCGAAGTTCGGCGAAGTCAAACGGGGGGGCATCGGTATCGCGGCCGTGGGTGAAGTCAATCAAGAAATCGCGAAAGAGAACAAACTACCCACGATCGAAGGCGCAGTGATTGCGACCGTCATTGGCGGCAGCCCTGCGGACAAAGCGGGCCTCAAGAAGGGCGATGTCGTCACCGCAGTGAACGGTCGCCCCGTGCGCACCGGTTACGACTTACGAAATCAGCAAGCCTTGACCCCCATCGGCCAACCACTCGACCTCGCGATCACGCGTAACGGAAGTACACGCAACATACGCGTGAACGTGGAAACACCCGCGCGCGCGCAAGGTCTGCGCCCCGAGAAAATCAATGAACTCCCTGGCACTGAGTTAGCAAGTATTCCGAAAGAACTCAATCAACGCGGCGTGCACGTGCTCAACGTAGAAAAAGACAGCGAAGCCTTCCAGATTGGTCTGCGCGAAAACGACGTACTGCTTGGCATCAACGGTGCGTATGTAAATTCACCCGCCGACGTGCGCCGAGCGATTCAATCCGCGAATCGATTCGTTGTGTTTAACCTTGTGCGCGGCGATAACCGCATCGATTTGCGCGCGCGCAAGAGCGGAGTGCAAGGCACCTAGGGCGGGCGCCCTGTGCCCACCAAAGCGGTTACACAACACGTCGAATTCGTAAGGTTGGCAATAGCGGGCACTAGTATCTGCTATTCTTACCACGTTGTCTTACCAAAGCCAAGCCATGAGTGAGCAAACCATCATTTCAAGCAAGGGGCAGGTTGTCATTCCCAAAAGCGTTCGCGATGCGTTTGGATGGGAAAGCGGCACCCAACTCATCGTCGATACAGATGAGTTTGGTGTCTTGCTTCGACCCTTACTCAATAAACGCGCCCGCGCAGCAGAAATCGCAAAGGGCGTTCAAAAGCTCTCCGGGCTACTTCACTCGCCAAACGCCCCTTCAATAAGCGATGAAGACATGAAGCGTATCGTACGTGAGCGCGCAGCCGTCCGTAATGGCGTTGGGTCGCAATCGTGATCGCACTCGACACCAACGTGCTCGCACGTTTGCTTCTCAAAGACGACGCGAAGCAACATGCCGCTGCCGAACGGTTGATCGCGCAATCGCGAGATTACTCGGTGCCGATTACGGTGGTGCTGGAATTGGTCTGGGTGTTGGAGAGCGCTGGGCGTGGCGCGCAAGAAGTCGCCTTCGCGCTCTCGGCGTTGATTTCGCAGCCCAACTTCCACGTTCAACACGCAGACGCTGTCGCGGCGGCAACGGCGCTTTATCGAGCTGGAGCGGACTTCGCCGATGCGCTTCACCATGCGCTTTCGCCAGCGCCCGCGCACACCGCATTTGCGACATTCGACAAGCAGTTCGCGA
>JAAFJI010000274.1 GCA_013298045.1 Betaproteobacteria bacterium | reverse complement strand
GTTTCGGGATTGAGCGCGATGTCTTTGACTTCGTCGATGTCTTTCTCTAACTTGGCGACGTCCACTTTTTGAGTGAAACAGCCGCAGAATTTTTTCGGTATGTCGGTTTCGGCGACGACCGGCGACACGGTGTTCAACATGCGCACGACGCGTTCCTGGCATTTACTGTCCAGCAGCGAGCGTTTGGGCGCTTCCATTACTGTCGCACAACTGGAAAGCGCGAGCGCGCCGATGGTTGCGAACGCGGCGTTGATCAAGCGCGTCCGACGAGTCGTTTGAATCCGAGCCATTGTGTCTCCCAAAATGTAGTGCCGTAATTTCGACCTGCGGTTTGATCGCGAATACCCGTCGCTGGGTATTCGTCGCGGAAATCCGCCGTAGCAAATAGCTTATCCCAAAACGAGAACATCACGGCGAAATTCACGCCTTGGCGTGTGCCTTCGTGGCCCAGGCCAATCGCATGATGCACACGATGAAACTGTGGGCTCACGAACACATATTTAAGCGGCCCGAAATTCCAGCGCAGGTTCGCGTGCGAGAGCGATTCGATGAATTTCGTCGCGAAGATCACAAGCGGAAACTGCGCGGGCGGCACGCCGATCAGAAGCGCAATCGCCGCCATCCAGAACGCAGCAATGATTTCGTCCAAGATGTGATTGCGATCGTCCGTCCAAAACGTCATATCGCGTTGCGCATGATGCAGCGCATGCAATTGCCACCACCAGTGAATACTGTGCTGCAAACGGTGTCGCCAATACTCGCCAAAATCGATGATGAGTACGTAGAGCGCCACGCTTACAAGCGGATTCGCTGCGAGTGCAGGTGCGGCATCTTCAAGCGAAAACGGCGCGAACCCATGCAGGCGCAACCAGGCATCGAGTGGCGTGAAGAGCGCGAGCAACAAACCGAATGAAAGCAGGGGCAGAAGCCCTAACTTGTTCACGAGTGTGTAAGCGACGTCCGTACGCGTGTTGCGCGCGTCTGCAATTGCCTGCGCGGGCGCGAAGCGTTCGAGAGGCCAACAGACGAGCATTGTTGCGATAACCGACAGAAAACCGCCCAACAAAAATGCAGTCGCATCGAACGCGCGCTCACTCCACGACATCGCATCCATCGCAAACAGCAATGGCTGCACGGCGGTCGTGAACAACCAACCAGCGGCAGATTCGAAGAGTTGGGTGGCGAAATCCATGTGCGAATTGTAGGCAGGTGCATCCCCTGCGTTAATCGTCCAGTTGTAGGCGCGGGCTTGGCTGCGCTTTTCGTCTAAGTTCGAACGCCAACAAGCGCCTCCAGGTCCGCGCCTACAGGGCGAACGTTATGGCTTCACTCGTTGATTTATCCCATCGCCCAACTTCGCGTCCTTCAAGGTCGCGAAGCAAAAGCCCTTTGCTTTGAGCTGTGAAATCAACGGATCGAGCATCGGCCAATACGGGTCTTTGCGCGACCAAATGCCCAAGTGCGCCATCATGATGTCACCGTCGCGCAGACTCGCCACCGCTTTTCTCACGAGCGATTCGTTTGGATACGACTCGCTTGGCAACTCATCGCCCAAGAACCCCGCATCGGCCCAATGCACGTGGGTATAGCCGCAACTCTTCGCGAACTCCAGCACGCGCGACGTTGTCTTGCCACCTGGCGCGCGCCAAAGACCATCGTAGCCACGTCCGGTCATCTCGCGAAAACGATCCTCGGACTTTTTGAGTTCTGCGCACACGCCTGCGCGATCAAACGTGCGACCGGTTTTCGCGCCCCAGGGGACATAGCTCACACGATCAGCGCCAATGTCCCCGCGAAAGTAGTGATGATCCCAAGTGTGCGAACCGAAGGCGTGGCCTTCTTTTGCGAGCCGTTGCCAGAACGGTTTCTGCTGATCGTCAAGCGAATAACCACCGGCTTTCGTTTTCTCGTTCGCTAGAAAGAAGGTCGCCTTCACGTTGTGCTTCGCGAGAATGTCCGCGATTTGGTTCGCGGGTTCCATGTGGTTGGTGTCGAGCGTGAGGTAGAGCATGCCGGCTGGGCACGACGTTTGCGCGCCTACGTTGCCGCTAGCGATTGCGAGCGCCATTGCGAAGGTTGCGAACCGCGAGAACCGGAAACGCATGCTCACTATCGATCCCGCTTCGCATGCGAGCGAAAGTAAACGCCGTGCGGCGAGCGTCCCACTGGGATGTACTCAATCGGCTTCGCACCGGTCATGTCGATCACCGCCACGCGCGCTTCCCAACGCACCGTCGCCCACACTTCCTTGCCATCGGCGGACACTTCCATACAGTCCACGCCGTTGCCAACTTTGATCGGCTTACCGACGACCGTCAGCGCTTTGTAGTCGACCTTCGCAATCGTGCCATCGACGCGATTGCTTACGAGTACATGCTGCCCGTCGCCCATCGGAAACACGTTATGCGCGCCTTTGCCGGTCACGATTTTCTTCACGCTTTCGCGCTTCACCGGATCGATCACTTCGACGAAATCGCGCCCCATGATGCCGACCCAAAGCTGACCTTGCGGGCTCATCCAAATCCCCGCCGGCGTCTTTCCGATCTTGATGCGCCAGGATTCTTTTTGCGTCGTGAGATCGATCGCGGCGAGTTCATCGGAATCCTGCATCGTGATGTACGCGAATTTCGAGTCGTTGCTAAACGCCACATGACTCGGCGTTTTCGCAAGTGGAATCCGCGATTTCAATTCGTAGCTTGGCATCGAATAGATATCGACGCGATCCAGACGCAAACTGACCGAGACAAACCACTTTCCATCGGGTGAGTAACCCAGTTGATAAGGGTCGATGATGCGCGGCAGGCGACGCTTCACTTCACCCGAAAGCGGATCGAGAAAAACGAGATCGTTCGACGCTGCGTTGGCGACGACAAGCTCGCTGTCGTCCAGCGTCGTCACCAAATGATGCGGCTCTTTGCCCACCGGACGAGTTTCAACGACTTTGCGGGTTGCGCGATCGATGATCGAAACGGTGCCGTCGCCCGAATTCAAAACGATTACCCGCTCGCCCGGTTTCAGCGCATAGGCGGGCGCGCTCAAGAAACAAACAAGCAAAAGCGCCCGAAGAGAAACCACGAACGCAGAATGGGAAAGAGATAAAAACTTCATAGCAACATTGTAGTTTTTGAGCACACGACCAAACAATTTGTCACGCAAACCGTCGCAAAGCTTTGCGTCCCCGGATCGCGGTCCGGGGCGGGCTTCGCGACCAGCGGGAGCGTCGTCCTAGGCCGTCGGGCCGTCGTCCTAGCCGCGCAGCGGCGACGTCCTTCGCGGGCCGCGCGCAAGCGCGAAACGCGATTCAGCTACGATTAATGCCTTTACAGCCCTAGCCGCCGACCCATGGTTCGTTTTTTGGTACTTTTTCTGGTGTTGCTTGCGGTGTTGTTCGGCCTCGAACTCACGCCGTGGGGGCAGACCTATTTTGTGATTCCGTGGACGAACGGGCTCGCCCATTTCTGCGCGCAACTGGTGGCGCTGGTCGACGATTCTGCGGTGGCCAACGGCAAAATTTTGCGAAGCGCTACCAACGGCTTTGCCGTGAGTATCGAGGCGGGTTGCAACGGTATCGAGGCGACCATTATTTTGCTTGCCGCCGTTCTAGCGTTTCCGTCGACGATCAAGCAAAAACTCTGGGGGCTTGCGATTGGGTTCGTAGCGATTCAGGCGCTCAATGTGGTGCGAATCATTTCGCTGTTCTATATCGGTCAATGGAACATGACGGTTTTCGAATGGGCGCACCTTCATATTTGGCCGGCACTCATCATTCTCGACGCGTTGATTTTCTTCATGATCTGGTTGCGGTTCGTGACCAAACAGCGCGTGCGAGATGATCTGCCGCCGCCGTCCTCCTCGTCTGGCGGGGACGCGCCTGCAAACGCGCAGCCTGCGTAGCGCCAGAGATGAAGCTGCTACAAGCGCCGACGACCATTCGGCGGTTCTTTTTTCGGTCGATGCTTCTGATGCCGCTGGTGTTTACTGCTTGGTATCTGCTCGTTCCGGCGCTGCATTGGCCGATTCGCTGGTTTCTCGCTGCGATGGTGGTGTTTGGCGTCCCCGACTTTTTGACTCAAGTCACACAGTCACTCTCTGGCTTTGAATTTGTGACATCGTTGAGCCCAGGAGCAATTGCGGGGCAGCCATTTCGCCCGGATGCGGTGATCTCTGCGGAAATCGATGCGCGCATCTACACCTGGGGCACGGCGCTTATGGCCACCCTCACGCTGGCTGCATGGGAGAAAGCGCGTTGGCGCTACCTCTGGTTAGGGTTTTTGATACTGCTGCCTTTTCAGATGGCGGCAGTATTCTCGGTCGGCATGAAGCAAATGGTGCTTGCCTCGGCGAGCGTGATGTCTCAGGTTGACTGGGCGCAGTGGCAGTTTGAAGCGGTCGCCTACCTCTATCAGTTTTCGACGCTGATGATGCCGCCGGTTACGGCAGTCGTCGTGTGGCTCGTGTTGCACCGAAATTTCGTAGCCAAATTCGTCGGTGCGGATGTGATCGATT
>JAAFJI010000273.1 GCA_013298045.1 Betaproteobacteria bacterium | reverse complement strand
CCCCTCGCTCGGGCGCGTGCCGATCCACCCGCCGTTTTTGGGCCGGGTCGCCGGACCGATGACGCGCACCGTGCGCGACGCTGCGATGCTCATGAACATCATCGCTCAGCCTGATCCCGAGCATCGCGACTTCATGAACCTGCCGCCGCAAACGGTCGACTACGCCGCCGCGCTGGAGCGCTTCGACGTGAAGGGCAAAAAAATCGGCGTGTTTGTCGACGCCGGGTGCGGTCTGGCAGTACAGGCAGACGTCGCCGCAGCAGTCTGGGACGCAGCGCAGAAGCTTGAGATGCAGGGCGCGGTGATCGAACCGATTGCACCACTGATCACCCCCGCGATGCTGGAGGCGATTTGCGCCTTCTTCGAGGTGCGCAGCTGCGCCGAAATTACGCCGATGGACGCGGGCGAACGGGCGAAAATTCTCCCCTTTATCGTCGAATGGGCGATGTATCGCGCGCCCACGTTCTCCGGCCGTCGCGTGATGCGTTTCTACAACGAAATCATGGCGATGCGCGACGCGGTGGTGCAGGCGACCCATCGCCACGACTTCGTGCTCTCGCCGGTCTGCGCCGTGCCGGCTTTTTCGGCGGACGAGTGCTGCCCGACCAAAGACCCGCAGCACGCGCTGGAGCACATCGCGTTTACCGTGCCGTATAACGTGAGCGAGCAACCGGCCGCGTCGATCAACTGGTGGTATTCCACCGAAGCGCTGAGCGAAGGTCTGCCAATCGGCGTGCAAATCGCCGGACGCCGGTTCGACGACGTCGGTGTGCTGCAAATCTCGCGCGTTCTCGAACAAATTCGACCGCCGCAGCGACCCTGGCCGATTTTTTTGTAGCGCTAGACCCAGTTCAGCCGGCAACGCTCTATCGCGAGCAAGCTCGCTCCTACCCAAGTACCGGTAGGAGCGAGCTTGCTCGCGAAAACAACGATACTCCGCGCTCGTGTAAGAGCGTCTGCGCAACGTCCATGTCATCCTTCGCCAATCCTGAATACGCCACAAAGAGAGCGTCACCGCGTGGCAACACGCTTCGAAAAGGGCGTTTCAGTCAGATCGGTGATCGCTACCACACGACTTTCGCGACGCGCGATCGACGTCCGTTCTTCGAAGATTTTGAGGCGGCACGATCCGTGATTTGTGCACTGCGGGCGTCCGATCAAATTGGTGCTACGCAAACGCTTGCGTTCGTAGTGATGCCCGACCATGTGCACTGGTTGTTCGAGCTGTCTGCAGGTACGCTCGCGCAGGCAATCGCTCGCGTCAAATCTCAGGTGAGCCGGACGCAACGCGCGCGCCAGTCGGTCTGGCAATCGGGCTACCACGACCACGCCGTGCGCCGCGACGAGGAGATCGAGAAATTCGCACGATATGTCGTTGAAAACCCGATTCGCGCAGGTTTGGTTGTTGACGTCGCAAACTATTCGCATTGGGATCTTGACGGGATGTAATTGATCGCGACCTCAGAGGTCCGCGCGTGGCTCAGACGCGTGCCGACACATCGGGTAGGAGCGAGCTTGCTCGCGAAATTCGGTTCGACCAACGCAATGTGTCAGCGATATCCGGTTGTTGCTGAACACCCGCTCGCCACGTTTCGCGCGATCGCCTCTCGCGAGCAAGCTCGCTCCTACCGAGTACGCGTCACATGCACCCTTATCGACCGGGTGTTGCGGGTTCGCCTGTTTACCGCGAGATTCGGCAATTACGGCATTTGCGGAAAACCACCATCGCATTGCCCCTACTTTCCGATACGATTAGCCTAGTTTTCTTCCGGAGCTTTTCGCATGAAATTCACGCAACTGGTTACCTCGCTTGCACTTGTGGCGCTCGCGACCTCCGTTTCGAGCGCAACGCTTGCGCAGACCAAGACGCTCAAAGTCGCACCGCACGCGTTCCCGGCCAATCTCGATCCGATCAATGTGACGGCGTACATCACCAGAAATCATGGCTACATGATCTATGACACGCTGTTTGGCACCGACGAGAAGGGCGCGATCAAGCCGCAGATGGTCGACAAATGGACGACCAGCGCAGACAAAAAAACCTGGACCTTCACATTACGCGACAAGCTCGAATTTCACGACGGTAAACCGGTCACCGGCGACGACGTTTTGGCTTCGCTCAAGCGTTGGGGCGCGCGCGATTCCTTCGGCCAAAAGTTGATGACCTTTGTCGACAAAATGGACGCACCGGATGCGAAGACTTTCCGCTTGATGCTCAAGGAGCCAACCGGCATCGTGTTGGACGCGCTGGGCAAACCGTCGTCGAATGTGCCGTTCATCATGCCCAAACGTGTTGCCGAGACCGATCCGTTTAAGGTGATCGACGACAACACCGGTTCCGGTCCCTACATCTTCAAGAAAGACGAATACAAGCCGGGCGTGCAATCGATTTATGTGAAGAACCCGAAGTACGTGCCGAGGAACGAGCCGCCGAACGGCACCACTGGCGGCAAAATCGTGAAGGTCGATCGTGTCGAGTGGCTCGCGCTCAAAGACGCGCAAACCCAGCAAAACGCGCTACTAGCAGGGGAAATCGACATCATCGAGCAGCCGGCGTTTGAGCAATATCCGGCGCTGCGCAAAGACGCGCGTGTGAGCGTGGTTGACACCGGAACCGTCAATTTCCAGTATGTGATGCGCTTTAACCATTTGGTGCCGCCATTTAACAATCCAAAGGTACGCGAAGCGGCGATGTGGGCGATGAACCAGAACGCTTTCCTGCGCGCACAGGTCGGACCCGAGAACGAAGGCATGTTCTTCACCTGCCCAAGCGTGTATCCGTGCGGCACGCCATTGTCGTCGCCAAAGGGCAGCGAGTTCATGGTCAATGGCGACATGAAAAAAGCACAGCAATTGCTCAAAGACAGCGGCTACGACGGCAAGCCGATTGTCGTGATGCGCCCGACCGATTTGCAATCGATTCACAAGCTGCCGCTGGTGGCGACACAGCTCTTGCGCCAGGCCGGATTCAAGGTCGATCTGATCACGATGGATTGGGGCTCGCTGGTCGCACGCCGCGCGAAAAAAGATCCGGTCGAACAAGGCGGTTGGAACATCTTCCTCACCGCCTGGGTCGGTGCCGACATCATGAATCCGCTCACCAGCGCGCCGCTCGGTGGGCAGGGCGAGAAAGGCTGGGCGGGTTGGGCGAGCGATGCGCAGCTAGAAAAGCTTCGCGATGACTTTGCCCGCGCCGAAAGCGAAGCGGACAAAAAGCGTATCGCAGAGGCGGTGCAGCAGCGTGCGATGGCGGTCGGCACCCACGCGATTTTGGGCGAGTACAAGAACCCAGCCGCCGTGCGAAAAGGCGTCAGCGGGCTCGTGAAAGCCGGCGCAAACGTTTATTGGAACATTGACAAGAAGTAGTCGCTAGCGAGCGTGCCCGGGTTAGCGCCTACAAATTAATGTGTAGGCGACCACCTGGGGTCGCTCCAGCGCGACCTAGGTCTTCTTAGTCCACGCGCTACACCAACCTTTGCCGGCCACCCGTTTGTTGCCGAAGGCCGCACAGCTCGCTGCGGCATCGCTTGCTTTACCCTGAAACAGCGCGCACCCGGAACAGCTTTGTGCGGCTGAATAGTTCGGGTATTTCTGCTTATCTACCTTGCTTGCGTCGGCTTTGTAGCCCAGCGCCACCGCCGTTGGATCGGTTTCCGCGACCATTTCCGGCGTTTGCGCGTTGATCGATTTCGCAAGCGCGAAAGCAGACAGGGCACCGGCGCTCGAAAGCGCCTGAATGAAGAACGTTCGGCGGGTATTTTTCATGATCGAGCTCCTGAGTCAGATAATGTTGATGGTGCGACGCGGACGACGATGCTCGGCGCGTGGTCGCACGACCAACCAGCGGCGTATCGTCGGAATTCGTCGCGGGCGACTGCGCTATTGCTGTTTAGCGCCCTCGGTGAGACGTCGCGCGAGCGAAACAACGTACGGCGCGGCACGCGCAGCTAGCATTGGATCGGCCGATGGCTCGACGCCCTTCGGCATGACCATCGGGTTAAAGTTAATCGTCAGGCACGGTCCGCTGGCGTCGTCCGACACAGACGTTACTTTGAGCATGCCGAGGTTCACTTTTTTGCGACCTTCGGGCAAGGGCACGGTAGCGTTATCAATTTTGTCGCCCGGCTGCGCGAGTTCGAGATTGAAGTTGAATGCGACTTTGCCTTCTTTCACACGCTGCCGCAAATCGTCGAATAGAAAGCTCGCGCCTTTAGCCTTCGCCTCATCGTCGGTGAGCCCTTGCAGGCCGCCAACGGGCTCGAAAATCCACTTGCCGAATTGTTTTTCACCTTTGGCATTTACAAAACCGAAGCCGTGCACGCCCCAGTAATTCACCGATGCGAAGCTCGCAGGCACCGGTTGCGATGCGAAATGTTTGCCCTGCAGCAGCACTTCCGGATTAGCGTCGTTGAACGCTTTCACCTTCGCGGGATCAGCCGCTTTTGTCGCCGGATCCGGCTGCCGCGAGGCGAGTAGTGCGAGGAATTGTTGTGGGTTCGCAGCGCCGAATACGGGTGCCGAAATGTTGCCCATCAACCA
>JAAFJI010000272.1 GCA_013298045.1 Betaproteobacteria bacterium | reverse complement strand
GTGCCAATCAGTAAGCCGAGCTCGTTGACGTTATTGAACGGTTTTGCCTGGCGCGCGGCGAGCGCACGCGCCCATTGTTCGGCGGATACGTTCGGCAGTGCGGCGGCGAGGAGCTCTGCACTTGCCGTATTCACGTTGATCGGCGTCGCCTCGGGAAGGACATCGACCCAGGGTGCGAGCGCTTCGAGCGTGCTTGGCGTGAAGCCACCGAGCTTGAGCAAATCCGAGAGATGCTTGATTCGCGCGTTCGGCATCGGCTGACCGTAGGCCTGCGCTTCGCTCTGCCCGGTCATAGTGAGCGAATCGGCGTCGAGCGCATCGGCCAGCCGCTCGACGAGCGTTTGCGTCAAACCAGCTCGCGCGAAGATCGACGCCGCAATTGCGACATTGGCATCGATGCGCGCGCCGGTCGCGTTGACCAGGCTGTTTAAGTTGAATTTGGCTTGCAAGTCGATGATCCGGCCTTCAATCGTGCCGCCTTCGACCGGGGTCGGCGGTAGCGCGATGGCCCACAGCTCACCGTAATGATCGATGGTCGATGTGCGTGCATCGCCTGCAAGCACGGCGAGCGACCAGGTCGACGCTGCATCGGCCAGCGTGTAGCTCGCCTGTGTATCGCGCGCCATGTACTCGCGCTTGAGCCAACCGGCGAGCGGCTTGATCAATTGCGCGGCAACCGCCGCGCCCAGCGCCGTGAGTAGAAGCGCTACGACCAGCGCAGCTCCGCGCGCGAACAGAGGTCGCGAGCAGTTCATCGCAACATCACCGTGCGCGCAACGCGTCGCGGCGTTGTTTCGTTTGCGTCGCGACCGAGCAGATCGAGTCCGATGTCGATCGCGCGTGGAAACTCGTCGATTCGCTCCACCCGACCCGACGGCGCGGCCGCCGCAGACGAGGTCGCAGGCTTACTCGCCGTGCGATACGCAAACACGCCACTGCTAACTTCTACCAGCGTGACTGCGTCTGCATCGGTCTGGCGCAGCACCTGCACGACCCCGCTTTGCGCGGCGACGAAGCGATAGGCAATCGCTTGCGGACCCTCGGTTGTGGTCAGCGGGTTGAGCTTGAACGTGAAGCCCTGCGCGTTGCCAGAGAAGCTTTGCAAGTCTGCGCGACGCAAATCCGCCTCAATTGTGGCAAACAGGGTGTCAATCGACTGCCAGCGCGCGGCGTCGGCAACCGTTGTGTCGCGCGCTACCTGCATTGCGTCGATGGCGCGCCATCCTGCGATGGTCATGAGTGTGGTGATCGCGAGGCCGACCAAGAGCTCGATCAATGTGACGCCGAGTTGACGGGGAGCCGCATGCATCACAGGCGCGAGGAGAAGCCGACGGCCTGCGCCAATTCGTAGCGCGGGTTGTCGGCGCGTGCGACGCGTACATCGACCTTGTTGAACAACGGGCTAGGCGTGGACGACACCTCGGTCGATGCAAGAAAACGAATGCCGGCCTGCTCGAACTCGCGGGCGGTCTTTCCGGCCCCGGCCATCGTGGGCTGGAGCCGGATTTCCGCCAGCGCGTTGTGCGCCACCCAGCGCGCAAGCGTGCGGTCGCGCAGTGCACTTTGATCGAAGCTTGCGAGCACCGCTGCACGAGACGCTGCGATCAGACCAACCGCGAGAATGGTGAGTGCAACCAGCACCTCGATGAGACTAAACGCGGCGTACTTCTTCACGAACGATTGCGAACCGAGACTAAAGGTTCCATGTGCCTAGATCCGTGCCTTCGCCCTCGCCGCCGCTCTTGCCATCGGCACCGAAGCTAAACACGTCGAATTCGCCGCGCAGACCAGGGTTCGCGTACTGATACGGATTGCCCCATGGATCGTTGGGCAGTCGCGGGATGTAGCCGCCGGTGCGCCAATTGTTTGGCAACGGCGAGGAGGTCGGTTTTTCGACCAGCGCTTTGAGCCCTTGCTCTGCGCTCGGCAAACGCGCGTTGTCGAGTTTGTACATCGCAAGTGCCTGCGACAACGAAACCACATCTTGCTTCGCCGCTGCAACGCGCGCATCGTGCGTGCGACCGATCACATTGGGCACAATCATCGCAGCGAGTACCCCCATGATTACGATGACTACCAGAATTTCAACCAGCGTGAAGCCGTGCGAATTTCGGGCGCGAGTGCGACAAGGTGCAAACATGGGCAGAATTATAGGATTCGGTGGCGTGTTCTATCACGATGCCGTGACTGTCTTGAGCGTCGCTTCGTCATCATGAAAAAAATCTTTGTCAGTTTGCTCTTCGCGCTCGCGGCTTTTAGCGTTTCGCTGTTCGCTGGGCGCGAAATGTTGCCGAGCGTCCGAGCGACGCTGCCTGAGGGGGGGGTTACCTTAACCGTCGCCCGCGGCGCTTCGGTGAGCCGCGTCGTCGGCGATCTCGCCAAGCTGGGCGTTGCGCCTGCGTGGCAATTGCAACTGCTGTCGCGCCTGCGTGACGGCGATGGAAAGATTCGAGCCGGTCAGTATTTGTTTTCGCCGCCGCAAACGCTGGGGGAGGTCTTTGACGCGCTGGAAACCGGGGCTGCAATCCAGTTGCCGATTACGGTGGTCGAGGGCTCGACGCAGCGCGAGCTCTACGCGCAGATGAAAAAGCTCGGCGACGACTCAAAACAGTTTCGCCCCGACACCGTGCTTGCGCCCGAGCAGTGGGCGGCACGTCTTGCGGTTGAGCCGCAAAATCTCGAAGGATTTCTGTTCCCGGACACGTACTTTGTGGCACCTGGTGGCAACGCGCTCCATCTGCTCGGCGCGATGCATAAACGCATGAAGCAGGAACTCGCAAATGCCTGGGAGCAACGTGCGCCGGATACGCCGCTCAAATCGCCCTACGAGGCATTGATTCTCGCCTCGATCATCGAGAAGGAGACCGGGCGTGACAGCGATAGGCCATTGGTCGGTTCGGTATTCGTCAATCGTCTGCGCATCGGGATGCGACTGCAAACCGATCCGACCGTGATTTACGGTCTCGGCTCGAAATTCGACGGCAATCTGCGAAAGGTCGATCTGCAAACCGATACGCCCTACAACAGCTACACACGTGATGGACTGCCGCCGACGCCGATTGCCTATCCCGGCCGGGCTTCTCTTCGCGCCGCAGTCAATCCGCCTAAAAGCGATTACCTCTACTTCGTCGCGCGCGGAGACGGTACCAGCGAATTTTCGCGAAACCTCGCGGAACACAATCGCGCGGTTGCGAAGTATCAACTCGGACGATGAGTACGATGAAGCCGCATCTAGGCCAAAGCGCTTTCGGTCGCCTTGCAACACGCGATACTCGCAGCTCGACCTTACGGAGCACCGATGCAGACTAAGTTCATCACCTTCGAGGGCATTGATGGCGCTGGGAAAAGCTCGCATATCGAGGCGGTGCGCGATTGCCTGACAAGTCGCGGATTCGAGGTCATTTGCACTCGCGAACCCGGCGGCACGGCACTCGGTGAATCAATCCGCGCGCTATTTCTTAACTACGAGATGTCACCGGAGACCGAAACGCTACTCGTGTTTGCCGCGCGTCGCGAGCATCTGCGACAGGTGGTTTGGCCAGCGCTTGCGCGCGGAGCATGGGTGTTGTGCGATCGGTTTACCGACGCCACCTACGCGTATCAAGGCGGGGGGCGTGCGTTGGGTGGAGCCTACGTCGCAAAGATCGCCGAGATCGTGCATCCGGGTTTTTCGCCCGCACTCACCTTATTGTTCGATTTGCCACCCGATGCCGCGCACGATCGGATCGTCGGACGCGAAGCGCTCGACCGTATTGAGTCCGAAGCGAAGGATTTCCATGAACGCGTGCGTGCGGCGTATCTCGCACTTGCCGAAGCCGAGCCGTCGCGTATCGCAGTTCTCGATTCGCGTGAACCGAAGGATGCCGTGCGCGCGCAGGTCATCGAGCGCGTGCTTCGATTGATTGGCGCGTCGGCGGGCTTTGCACCTACGGTGCAGTCTCGATGAACTACGAAGCGCTCCCCTGGCAGCGGGCGTGGCTCGCAAGCGTGCGTGAAACGGTACGGACGCGACATCATGCGTGGATGCTCGTCGGGCGTGATGGCGACGGGCTCTCGCAATCAGGCGCCGCGCTCGCAGCGTCGCTGTTGTGCGAAGCGCCGCAGGCGAGCCTCGCCTGCGGGCAATGTGCGAGCTGTCGTTGGCTCGCAGGCGACGTGCATCCGGATTTTGTGCGTCTTGCGCCTGAGGAGAGCGACGATGAAGTCGCCCGCCTTCCGATCATCAAAACAGACGCGGCGCGAGCGGCAATCTCGTTCATGGAGTTATCGGCGTCTACCGAGCGTGGGCGGGTGATTCTGGTCGATCCTGCCACAGCACTCTCGCGCGAGAGTGCGAATGCGCTCCTGAAAGCCATTGAAGAGCCGCCGTCGAATACGCGCTGGCTGCTGATGGCCGCGCGACCTGCAAAGCTCTTGCCGACTATCCGTTCCCGCGCGCTTCGCCTGACGCTGCCTCGCCCGGAGCCAGCGTTGGCGGGCGATTGGCTTCGCGCGAACGGGGTGCCCGCGAGCTCTGTTGCGCAGGCGCTCACCCTTGCGCGCGGCGCGCCACTGGCGGCGGCGAGCGAGG
>JAAFJI010000271.1 GCA_013298045.1 Betaproteobacteria bacterium | reverse complement strand
CGATCGATAGCGCGCGGCGCACGCAGGCGAGCGCGGCTTCGTGTTCGCGCGCCAGCGCCAAAGCCTTGCCAAGATCGTAAAACACATCGGCGAATCGGCCGCGAAAGTCACGATCGGTGGCAAGTTGCCCGGATAAGTGCAAGGTAAACGCATCGCGCAAATGGCGGTTTGTGTTGCCGTAGTCCCTGACTTCAAGGAGTTTTTCGATGCATTGTTTGTGCGCTGTTAGCAGGTTATGTCGAACGATGTTTTGGGTGGGCGAGTCGCGTGGTGCCTTCTCGAGCGCTGCCTTGAAGCGCATGACTGCATGTTCGGCGTTGCCCTGCTGCAAATCGGTTACGCCAACATCGACTTGTTGTTTGATCCACAGAAGCAGTTGGTGCTCCTGCGCCGAGGCAGATACTTCGATTGAATTGTTCGGAGACAAGTTGACCTCAAAAGGCATTATGTGTCGATCAACGCCCAGTCGCCCAGTAGCGCTACCGGGCTGGTTGCAGCGCTCGAAAGTTCGCAGCTCGGCGGCGTCCTTGCGTTCATCGGGTGTTGCGACTTGCTGCGGTAGCGAGCGCATCCGCCGCCAGCGGACGTCGACGTTGCAACAAATTATCCGTCACAGTAACACGACCAGACGACCGCACAATCTCGTCGACGGTACCCGGGGGTATTTTGACGTCCTATGGCAACCGATCGGCCGACCCGGGGCAGCACCATCGATTTTCCGACTTGGAGTGCCCAAGCCGAGAGAGTTCGAGAAGGCACCGCTTGGAACCACTCTGCGCGCGAGCACCGCACGTTCGCCTCAGTCGCAAGCGGGAGCGAATGTGCGCACCTGCAGGGCAGGCGTCTGCGGATCAAGACTTTTCATCAACAATAGCGACTTTTGAAGCAGCGGAAAGGTTCAGCGGTATGCGAAAAGACAGACGACACCAATGGGTGATCGGAAACTGGAAAATGAATGGCTCGCTTGCGGTCAACGCGGCGTTATTTGAAGCACTTGCGGCGCATCGGAGTTCGCGCGGTCGGGTCGGCGTCTGCGTTCCAACGCCCTATTTGACGCAGGGGCAGCGCGGTCTTGGGGCGAGCGAGATTGTGCTCGGCGCGCAGGATGTGAGCGCGCATGTAGACGGTGCCTATACTGGGCAGGTGTGCGCGAGCATGCTCCGCGAGTTTGGCGCGACGCTCGCGTTGGTCGGCCACTCGGAGCGACGTCAGTACAACGGCGAGACTAGCATCGAGGTCGCTGCCAAGGCGAGAGCGGCGCTTGCCGGCGGCGTTACCCCGGTAATCTGCGTCGGTGAGACGCTTTCCGATCGCGAGACCGGAGCCGCCGAAAAAACTGTTGCGGCGCAGCTTGCGCCGTGCGCCGAGCTGATTCGCGTGACGGGCGTCGGGCTCATTTTCGCGTATGAGCCGGTGTGGGCGATCGGAACCGGAAAAACCGCGTCGCCGCAACAGGCGGAGGCGATGCATGCGTTTATCCGCGACGAAATCACGCGCTTTTCGCCCGACGCGCGCGACGCGAGCATCCTATATGGCGGCAGTGTGAAACCGGGCAACGCGCGCGAGCTGTTTTCTCAGCCCAACATCGATGGCGGTCTCATCGGCGGCGCATCGCTGATCGCATCGGATTTTCTGGCTATCGTCGACGCGCTTTGACACGCTGCTTGCCGTATCGCAACACGGATTGAGCGACCGTTTCGGTATATAATTTCTGGCTATGGAAATTTTGCAATCTGTGATGCTCGCGGTGCACGTTTTGACCGCCGTGGCAATCATCGTACTCGTGTTGTTGCAGCAGGGCAAGGGTGCCGACATGGGCGCGGCGTTCGGCAGCGGGTCTGCCGGAAGCGTCTTCGGTGCTTCCGGCTCCGCCAATTTTTTGAGCCGTTCGACCGCAGTCGCAGCGACGCTTTTTTTTGCAACCAGTATTGCGCTAACGTACTATGCCGCGAAGGCACCTAGTGTTTCTGGCGGGTTGATGCAAGGCGTGACTGCGCCGGCAGCAAAAGAAGTCGCCAAAAAGGATGGAGACGCGCCCGCTGCGCCAAAGCAGGAAGCGCCGAAACAAGACGTACCAAAGTAATACGAATATTCAGTTACAGCCGTCGTGGTGAAATTGGTAGACACGCTATCTTGAGGGGGTAGTGGCGAAAGCTGTGCGAGTTCGAGTCTCGCCGACGGCACCAAAAAAAGCGCTGTGTAGCAAAAAGCGCAAAAAAGAAAAAGGGCGGAGCGCATATATGGCACCGCCTTTTTTTTGGCAACTCACGGGGAAATAGACGCGTTTATGTCACTCGAAGCCTACGTACCGATCCTCCTCTTCATGATGGTGGCGCTTGCCTTCGGCGGCGTGTTGATCGTCGTCGGCTGGTTGATTTCTCCCGCAAAACCCGACGACAAAAAACTCTCACCTTACGAATGTGGCTTCGAAGCTTTCGAAGACGCGCGCATGCGTTTTGATGTGCGCTATTACTTGGTCGCGATTCTGTTTATTCTGTTCGACCTTGAGATCGCGTTTCTGTTTCCGTGGGCGGTTGCGCTCATGGATTTAGGTCCCTGGAGTCCCGGTTTTTGGGCGATGATGGTCTTTCTCGGGATCCTTACAGTCGGGTTCATTTATGAGTGGAAGCGCGGCGCGCTTGACTGGGAATAACGCTGGAGCGATGGAAGTATGAGTCTCGAAGGTGTTTTGGAAAAAGGCTTCGTTACGACGAGCCTTGACACGCTGATTAACTGGTCGCGTAATGGCTCGATGTGGCCGATGACGTTCGGTCTTGCATGCTGTGCGGTTGAAATGATGCATGCTGGCGCGGCGCGTTACGACCTTGATCGTTTCGGCATCGTGTTTCGCCCTTCACCACGTCAATCCGACGTGATGATTGTTGCCGGCACACTTTGCAACAAGATGGCGCCGGCGCTTCGCAAGGTGTACGACCAGATGGCCGAGCCGCGGTGGGTGATATCGATGGGTTCCTGCGCGAACGGCGGCGGCTATTACCACTACAGTTATTCGGTCGTCCGCGGCTGCGATCGCATCGTGCCGGTCGATGTGTACGTGCCCGGTTGCCCGCCGACTGCGGAAGCGTTGATCTACGGCATCATTCAGCTGCAAAACAAGATCAAGCGCACCAACACGATCGCAAGGGCTTGACGATCATGCTCAACGAAATCGTTACCAAAGCCCTCGGCGACAAGATCAAACGTCTTTCGACTGCGCTCAACGAGCTAACGATCGAAGTCGCGGCGAAAGATTGGATCACTGCGAACACAGCGCTTCGCGACAACGCCCAATGCAGATTCGAGACTTTGATTGATTTGTGTGGTGTTGATTATTCGGCTTACGAAGGCCATGCTCAACAATCACAGGGCTTCGCCGTAGTTTGCCATTTGGTTTCCGTAAGTTTGAATCAACGCGTGCGAATTCGCTGTTTCGCTGATAGCAATGAGTTCCCAGTAGTTCATTCGCTCGTCGATGTGTGGCCCTCCGCGAACTGGTTTGAGCGCGAAGCGTTCGATCTCTTCGGCATCGTCTTCGAAGGTCATCCCGATTTGCGTCGCATCCTCACCGATTACGGCTTCGTCGGTCATCCGTTCCGCAAAGATTTCCCGACGTCGGGATACGTCGAAATGCGTTACGACCCTGAACAGCGCCGCGTGGTGTATCAGCCAGTCACGATCGAACCGCGCGAGAATGTGCCGCGTGTGATTCGTGAAGAAAGCTATGCGGGATAGATCATGGCTGAGATAAGAAACTACACCATGAACTTCGGACCGCAGCACCCTGCGGCGCACGGCGTACTGCGTCTCGTGCTCGAACTCGACGGCGAAACCATCGTCCGCGCCGATCCGCACATCGGTCTTTTGCATCGTGCGACTGAAAAACTCGCTGAATCGAAAACTTACATTCAATCGCTGCCGTACATGGATCGCCTCGACTATGTGTCGATGATGGCCAACGAACATGCGTACTGCATGGTAATCGAAAAACTCGCGGGTATCGAAGTGCCGCTGCGCGCGCAATACATCCGCGTGATGTTCGATGAAATCACGCGCGAGATGAACCACTTGCTGTGGCTCGGCTGCCACGCCCTCGACGTCGGCGCGATGACGGTATTCCTGTATTGCTTCCGCGAACGCGAAGATTTGTTCGATATGTACGAAGCGGTCTCGGGCGCACGCATGCATGCTGCGTACTACCGCCCGGGCGGCGTGTATCGCGATCTGCCCGATCGCATGCCGCAATACACCGCGTCGAAAATTCACAACGCGAACGCGATCAAAAAGATGAACGAGAACCGTCAAGGCTCGTTCCTCGATTTCGTTGAAGATTTCACCAATCGTTTCCCGAAATACATCGACGAATACGAAACGCTTTTGACCGATAACCGCATCTGGAAACAGCGCACGGTCGGTATCGGAGTCGTTACGCCTGAGCGCGCAATGGCGCTTGGTTTCACGGGCGCGATGTTGCGAGGCTCAGGCATCGCGTGGGACTTGCGCAAGAAGCAGCCCTACGAGGTCTACGGCAAGATGGACTTCGACATTCCCGTCGGTGTGAATGGCGATTGCTACGACCGTTATCTAGTTCGCGTGCAAGAGATGCGCGAATCGAACAAGATCATTCAACAATGT
>JAAFJI010000270.1 GCA_013298045.1 Betaproteobacteria bacterium | reverse complement strand
AGTCGCAGCCGCGCAATCTTCGCTACAGGCGGCACGCGAGCGGGTTGCCCAGGCGGAAGCCGCCAACGGGCTCTCAGCCTCGGTCTCCGCGAACGCTGCGGCAAACTATGGCGATGCGCATACGCGCGGTCTGCCTTCGGCGCTCGGTGGGCAAGTCGATCGCGCGTATCTCAATGGCAGTGTCACCGCGCAGGTCTCAAAACCGCTCGTGCGCCCAGCCAATCGCGTGGGCATCGAGCAGGCGCGCGCAGCGGCGACTCTCTCGGAAATTTCGCTCGCCTCGGCACAACAGGACCTCGCCACGCGTCTGTCGCAAGCGTACTTCGACGTTTTGCTCGCGCAGGACAACGTGACATTCGTTGCTGCGCAAAAAACGGCGGTTGCCGAGCAACTCGCACAGGCAAAGCGCAATTTCGAGGTCGGTACTGCAACGATTGTTGAAACCAACGAAGCGCAGGCACGGTTCGATCAGGTGGTCGCCCAGGAAATTGCTGCGGCCAATGAGCTCGATCGAACCCGCTGGGCGCTTCGCAATGTCGTCGGCCGCTACGAAACCGATCTTCGCGGGTTGCGCAAAAACGTCGTCCTCGATCCGCCGCAACCAGCCAGCATGGAGCCTTGGGTCACCCGCGCCGAACGTGAAGCCTTCGCCGTGAAGCTTGCGCAGCAATCGCTCTCGGTGAGTGAATTTGACGTGAAGCGCGCGCAAACCGGAAAGGACTGGACGCTTGACGCCACGGCGAGCGCCACCCATGGCCAGAATACGGGTTCGCTGTCCAGCTCGCGCAGCGGATACAGCACCACCGGCTTGATCGGGATCAATTTTTCGCTGCCGTTCGATCTCTCTGGCGCGGTTGACGCACGGGTACGCGAGGCGCTTGCCAACGTCGAGAAATCTCGCAACGATGTCGAATCCGCACGAAGAACCGCTGCACTTGCCGCACGGCAAAACTTTCTGGGCGTCACCAGCGGCATCGCAAGTGTGAGTGCGCAGCAACAAGCACTTAAATCTGCGGAAACCCTGGTCGCTTCGACGAAACTGGGTTTGGAGGTCGGCGTTCGCACCAACCTCGATGTGCTAAATGCACAGCAGACGTTAACCCAGGTTCAGCGTGATCTCGCTCAGGCGCGCTACAACGCGATTTTGAATCGACTTCGCCTCGAAGCTGCCACTGGTGATTTAAACGAAGACGACATTGGCGCGATCAATAAATATCTCGGCGACTGATCTGGTCGGCCCGGTGCGGGTCTAGCCCGCTTTCTTCGGCGGCGTCGAGTCTTCCTTCGGCGGCTCGGGCGGCGGCGATTTGGGTGCAGCGGCATCGACGCGGATCGCTGTCACCTTGATCCCGCGCTTTTCGAGCGCCTGCAATAGATTGCTCGGGCCGAACATGTGCCCGGCACCGATGACAAGGAAGTAGCGTTCCTTGCGCCCCAGGTAGCCGTCGATGGTCTCAGCCATTCCCGGATGACGATCGTCGAAGATGCGTCGACGCGAGCGCTGACCGATTGGGCTGTCGCCAAATTCATCGGCAGAAATCTTTGCAATCGCCTCGCCGTCGCCGATGCGGTAAGCGGCAATCATGTCGCTGATTCGTCGCTCCATTTTGTTCTCGCGTACGGCGGCAAGAAACCGGTTCATTCCGGCGACCGCCTCCGGTCCGTCGGCACCCGCGAGGCTCTCGCACTGTTTTGGTCCTTCAATCTCGACGACCTTCTTTTTGAGGTAATGCGCTTCGCGTGTGACCACCAGATCGATACCGTCCTCGAAGTCAACGCCTAACTGGGTGAGCTCGGTCACGGTAAGAATCAAATTCACCATCCAGAGTTTGCGTCCGTCCAATTTCTTTAGATCAAGCCCTGAGGCCTGCGCGTAGCGGCTGAGCTGCGCGAGTTCCTCTTCCGGTAAAAGTTTTGCTAGGCGGTCGTTGGTCGCAGCGAGTTTGTTGCAAGCAATGCGTGTCGCATCCTGCGTCACGTCGGCCTCAACAGCAACCACGTCCGCCTCGTCGAATCGCGCACGCACCGCTGCCGAAATCGGATAGAAGTCCGGCTTCCCGACGTGGAGCGAACCGAACAGGGTCGCGGTCTTGCCATTTTTCGAGAGCTCCCAGAGCAAGGGCTTTTGCACCTGGGCGTTGGCAAGTACCGCGCCGAGCGCGAAGAGCGCGACCAATGTGAGTGGAATGAGGCGTTTCATAGAGGACAATAATAGCGTGATGAGACCTACCGATTCAAACGCTGCAACAACCATCGGCGACGACAACGCGCCTGCCCATAAACCCGGATGGCGAGAAGCGTTTCGCGTCTATCTGGAACCCGCGTCGCTGCGCATGTTTGCGCTGGGTTTCTCGGCGGGCTTGCCGCTCTTACTCGTATTTGGCACGCTCTCGTTCTGGTTGCGCGAAGCGGGCGTCGATCGCGCGAAGATCGGCTTCATCTCGTGGGTCACGTTGATGTATGCCTTCAAGTGGTGCTGGGCACCGCTCGTCGATCGTTTGCCGATTCCGCTGCTCACGCGAGCGCTCGGGCGACGACGCAGTTGGTTGATCGTCGCACAACTCGGCGTCGTAATCGGTATCGTCGGTATGGCGTTTTCCGATCCGAAACAATCGGTCTCCGGGGTCGTTTGGTTCGCCTTGATGGTCGCATTTTTCTCTGCGACGCAAGACATTGCGCTCGATGCGTATCGCATCGAATCGGGTGACAAAGAACGGCAATCCGCACTCTCGGCAACGTATCAAATGGGCTATCGCATCGCGATGATTTGGGCAGGTGCGGGTGTGCTCTGGATCGCGGCGCGCGCGGAAGTTGCAAACCCGCAGAACTACGACGTGAACGCGTGGAAGATCGCGTATTTGGTCATGGCGGCGTCGATGATCGTCGGGCTCGCGACCGTTGCCTTTAGTCGTGAGCCGATACAGAAACCGATGGTGCGCCCGAAAAGCGCAATGGATTGGCTGCGCGCAACCTTGATCGATCCGTTCGTCGACTTTTTCACGCGCTACAAATGGCATGCCGCATTGATCCTCGCACTGATCGCAACCTACCGCATCAGCGATATCGTGATGGGCATCATGGCCAATCCGTTTTATGTCGACATGGGCTACACCAAAGACGAGGTCGCTGCAATTAGCAAACTCTACGGCGTAATCATGACGCTCGTCGGCGCGTTCGTCGGCGGCGTGCTGTCGATCAAAATCGGCATGATGCGCACCTTGATGCTCGGCGCGATTCTCTCGGCGACGAGCAATTTGCTGTTCGCGTGGCTCACGACGCGCGGCCATGACGTGACGGCGCTCACACTCGTCATCTCGATTGACAACTTGAGCTCGGGCATCGCATCGACCGCCTTCATCGCCTACATGTCGAGCCTCACCAACATCAGTTATTCGGCGACGCAATACGCCTTGCTCTCATCGATGATGTTGCTGTTCCCGAAATGGCTCGCTGGTTTTTCAGGTGTTGCGGTGAACGCGGTTGGCTATCCTTCGTTTTTTGTGGGAACCGCGCTGCTCGGCGTTCCAGTGTTGCTCTTGATTTGGCTCGCATCGCGTCAATTGAAGTGACACCTATCAACTTCCATTGTGGACGCCCAATTAAATGGTTCTTAAAGTGAAAATAAGTAATTTATTTATAAGCAATAAAAATCTGCTAAATCGGATATTTTATAGGGCGAACCGTAGATGAGTCGTTGAATACAACTGCGAGGAAAGAAAAATGACCATTAGTTTCAACGTCAACGGCTCGCCTTTGACGCTCAACATCTCCAATGAAAAACCCTTGCTTTGGGCGCTGCGCGAAGACGCGAATTTGGTCGGCACCAAGTTCGGTTGCGGCATCGCGATGTGCGGCGCATGCACCGTGCATGTCGATGGCGCGCCGACGAGATCGTGCGTTACACCATGTTCCGCAGTTGCCGGAAAAAATGTGACGACCATCGAAGGCATCACGGCGAAAGGTCTGAACGCTGTGCAGAAAGCATGGATCGAACATCAAGTGCCGCAATGCGGATATTGCCAATCGGGTTTCATCATGGCGGCGACCGCGTTGCTCGAAGAAAAGCCCGAACCGACTGACGCCGACATTGATGCGGCGATCACCAATTTGTGTCGTTGCGGCACCTACCCCGCGATGCGCGCCGCAATCAAAAAAGCGGCACAACTTAAGAAAACGGGAGCCTAGATCATGGGGAACGTGAACAAAGCTCCGAAAAAACGTTTTTCGAAAACGCGTCGCGCGATTTTGATTGGCACCGGTCTCGTCGGCGGCGCGCTTGCGGTTGGCGCAACGCTCGCGTGGCGACGTGTTGCCGACGCGCAGAAATTCAAATTACCAGGCGATGTTGCGAAAGGCGATGCATCGTTTAACGCATGGCTTGCGATCGCGCCCGATTCGACGATCACGGTCGCCGTGCCGCGTCAAGACATGGGCCAAGGCATCTACACGATGCTTGCGATGTTGGTTGCCGAAGAACTTGATGCCGATTGGAGCAAAGTCAAACCGATTCAAGCGCCGGTCGCACCGGTGTACGCCAACATCACGATGCTCGCCGACGGCGCGCCACCCGCGATGAAATCGATGATGACGACGATGTCGAAAGTGTTGGGCGTGCAGGCGACAGGCGGCTCGACCTCGACGCGCGACGGCTTCCTGCCGATGCGC
>JAAFJI010000027.1:19832-23428 GCA_013298045.1 Betaproteobacteria bacterium | reverse complement strand
GCGCGTGTGCCGACCATTGCAACCTCGGTGCCGCGAGCTGCATGGACCTGGCTCACGAAGAAGTTGAAGCCCGAAGTGTCGATTCCGGTGATCACCTCGAATCGCATCAATGTGCCGGAAGTGGCCGAACAGGTGCTCGCCGATGGATGCGCGGACATGGTGTCGATGGCACGACCGTTTCTGGCCGATCCTGAGTTCGTGAAGAAAGCGCGTGAGGGAAGACGCAACGAAATCAACGTCTGCATCGGTTGCAACCAAGCCTGTCTCGATCACATTTTCAACCGCAAACGCTCCAGCTGTTTGGTGAATCCGCGCGCGTGTCACGAGACCGAACTGATTTACGTGCCGACGAAAAAGCGCCGTAAATTCGCAGTCGTCGGTGCAGGCGCAGCGGGTATCGCGGCTGCATGCGTGCTCGCTGAGCGGGGTCACGCGGTAGATCTTTTCGAATCGGCAGACAAAATCGGCGGCCAGCTCAATATGGCGGCGACGATTCCGGGCAAAGAAGAGTTTCATGAAATGCTCAAGTACTTTGCCACACGCATCGAAAAAAGCGGCGTTGGCTTGCACTTGAATCATCGCGCGAGTGTCGAGACGCTCGTGGGCAAAGGCTACGAAGAAGTATTTCTTGCAAGCGGCGTCACACCGCGCACCCCGAAAATTCCCGGGCAAGATCACCCAAGCGTTTTGTCGTACGTCGATGTGCTCGCGCACAAAAAACCGGTGGGCGAAAAGGTCGCGATCATCGGTGCTGGCGGCATTGGCTTCGACGTTGCTGAGTTTCTGGTGAAGGGCGCACATTCGCCAACGCTAGATTTGCCGGTCTGGCTAGCAGAGTGGGGAGTAACAGATCCGGCCAATGCCCCGGGTGGATTGGTTAAACCGCGAATTCCATTATCTACTCGACAGGTCACACTTTTGCAAAGGAAATCCACAAAAATCGGGGCAAATCTTGGAAAAACTACTGGTTGGGTCCATCGCGCGGAGCTCAAATCACGCAACGTTGAGATGATTGCCGGTGTGAATTACGAGAAGATCGCCGACGAAGGGCTGTATGTGACCTTCGGCGAAAAGCGCGAAAACGGCACCTGGATTGCGGCCGACACGATCGTGCTCTGCGCCGGGCAAGACCCGCTACGCGAACTAGAAGCACCGCTTGTTGCCGCAGGCGTCAAAGTGACGCTCATTGGCGGCGCGGACGTCGCCTCGGAACTCGACGCCAAGCGAGCGATTGACCAGGGCAGCCGGGTCGCCGCCGCAATCGCCTGAGCGCCATTTTCGAGCGCGGTTGCGCCTGAGCGACAACCGCTGTTTTCAAACGCCCTGCGCCGCACCGAAAGTGTGGCGGGCGGCGGGACAAACGCCTACTATTGCATCATTCAAGAGCGTACGCGACTCGGCCTCAATCGCTTCGTCGTACGCCGCGCTTAGAGAAATCCACGAAGGAGGAAATATGAAAACCAGTTATTCGCTCGGCCTGGCCGCGCTCGCCACCGCCGTGCTCACCGCCTGTGGCGGCGGCAGCAATGACGTGCCTGCCGGTCCCGTGATCGACCCGATCTCGACCGCGCGCGGAACCATCGTCGCTAACCCACCGCCCACGCTCGCCGCATTCAGTGCAGCGGAGTACAAAGGCGCGCTCTCGGCGAGTGCCACCGGTCGTAACCTTCTCGCGCTCGCGGGTGACCCAAAATGCGGTATCAACTTCCGCTACATGGAGTACAACACCGTCGGCGGCAAAGGCGAGACGACCAATGCCACGGCAGGGGTGATGGTTCCGACCGGCTCCGACGCTGCATGTACCGGTGCCCGACCGGTGCTGCTCTACGCGCACGGAACGACCATCGAAAAAGGCTTCAACATGGCAAGCCCTGCAACCAGCGAAGCCGGTTTGGTTGCTGCGATGTACGCGGCGCAAGGCTGGATCGTTGTCGCGCCGAATTACGCAGGCTACGACGCTTCGCGCCTTCCGTATCACCCTTACCTGAACGCTGAACAGCAGTCCAGCGACATGGTCGATGCACTGCGCGCTGCGAAAAAAGCCTTCCCGAACGTCGGTGCCACTGCATCGGACAAACTCTTCATCTCCGGCTATTCGCAGGGCGGCCACGTCGCGATGGCAACCGCCAAAGCGATTCAGGAGAAGTATTCGGGCGAGTTCAAAGTGACGGCGCTCGGCGGCATGTCGGGCCCGTACGCGATGACCAACTTCTCGCAAACGATTTTCCGCGGCGGCGTGAATCTCGGCGCAACCGTGTTCTCACCGCTTCTCTTCACGAGCTGGCAGAAAGCGTATGGCAATCTCTACGCCTCGCCATCCGAAGTCTATGAAGCGCCGTACGCGACCGGGATCGAGACGTTGTTGCCGAGCAGCACGCTGAATTTCACCACCGTGTTCACCACTGGCAAATTGCCGCCGAAGCTGTTCTCAGGCGGGGCGCTGGTGACTGGTGACCCGAGCCTTGATGCGCTCTTTGCCGCCGGCGTCGGCACGCCAAACTTGATCAAGGACAGCTATCGCAATGCCATTTTGACAACGCCAACACATCCAGCCCTGCAAGCGGCTGCGAAGAACGATCTGACCGGTTGGGTGCCCAATCGTCCGGTGGGTATGTGTATGGGCGCGGCCGATCCGACCGTTTTCGCATCCAACACGGCAGACGCCGCAACGGCGTTCACGCGTGCTGGCGCAGGCGCGTTGGTGAAGGTGTTTAACCTCGAAGACGCAGCGACTGTCGGTCCGACCGTCGCCGGTGCGTTTGCTGGTGCCAAAGCGGCAACCGCTGCCGATCCGAACGCATCCGGATCGAGCCCTGCCGAGAAGGTCGTTCAGGCCTACCACGGCGGACTGGTGCCACCGTTCTGCAACGTGGTCGTCCGCGGTTATTTCCAGCAGATACTCGCGGCCGGGCTGTAACTTAATTTTTACTTGCCCAGTAAAAACGAGCCTTCGGGCTCGTTTTTCATATGACCGTTATCGTTTCATTTACGCTCAATAGCAAGCGCTAAAGCGGCACACATCAACCAAGCCAGCAATGCGATTCGCGTACGATTATGATTCGTGGCGTCCCGTCGTGCGAGGAGTCGCACACGCAACTGCAATACCCGCAGCGAGAACACATTCGAAAAAGAGGATCGTCTGGCCACCGCAAAAGAAATAGATCGCTTCCTGGCCTCGGTTGAGCGTCGCGCTTTCAAGCACGCAGCTTTCACGGTTCGCGACGACGAAGCGGCGCTCGACATCGTGCAAGACTCGATGATGAAGCTCACCGACAGCTATTCGGAGAAGCCGATCGAAGAGCTGCCGATGCTGTTCACGCGCATCCTGCAAAACACGATCCTTGACCATTTCCGCCGCACCAAAACTCGCGCACAGTACACCGTGAACTTCTCCGATCTCGGCAGCGCCGAGGCCGGAGACGATTTCGATCCGCTCGAAATCCTTGAAATGGAGGACGGCGCGATCGGCAAGGACGAACCGCTCGCCTCGCTCGAGCAAGCACAGTCGATGGCGGTGATCGAAGAGGCGCTACAAAAACTCCCCGCGCGTCAACGACAAGCGTTTTTGCTTCGTTACTGGGAAGATCATGACACTG
>JAAFJI010000027.1:0-19822 GCA_013298045.1 Betaproteobacteria bacterium | reverse complement strand
AATCATGGGCTGCTCGGAGGGAAGCGTGAAAACTCATTGCTCCCGCGCAGTTCAGGCGCTACAAGGCCTGTTGCGGCAGAAAGGAATCGCCCTATGAAAAAAGAAGAGAAAATCCTCCTCGATCACGACGTTGACGCCGCTGGCAGAGCATTGCGTCCACACCTTGATCGCGTCGCCACTCAGGTTGCGCCGCATATCGCCTCCCGCCTGGCTGCCGCGCGTCATGCTGCGGTGGAAAAACTCGCTGCACGCGAAGCGGTCGCCGCCTCGATCGTGGTCGACAATGGCAATACCCTCGCGCTTTCCGAGGGCGGCGGCTGGCGCAATCGTCTTACTGACTGGCGTTTCTGGGCGACTGGGTTGGTTGCGGCAGCCTTGATCGCCACCTACGGAGCGAACGAGTGGCGTGAATTGGTCAATGCCCGCGAGGCAGCCGATGTCGATCTCATGATTCTTGGCGACGATGTACCGGTTGACGCCCTTCTCGACAAAGGCTTCAAAAGCTTTTTGAGAGAGGAAAATAACTAATAAAATCAGTTGGTTATTTGTGTTTTCTAACGTAATCTCTAAGTACACTCCTGTAAGAAGTTCTGGGCAGCAGCTGGTTGCGCCTTTGGCGGTCGCGGCTGCACTCGTGTTTTGTTCGCTCCCGGTCGCGGCGCAGAAATGGGGCGAGCTCAGACCCGACGAGCAAAAGTCGCTTGCGCCACTTCAAAAAGACTGGGACGGCATGTCCTCCGAGCGCCGAAAAAAATGGCGCGCGGTGGCCGAGAAGCAAAAAAACTTGCCGCCCGAACAGCAAGAAAAAGTACAGCAGCGCATGCAAAACTGGAGCCAGTTGTCGCCCGACGAGCGCAAAAAAGCACGCGCGGGCTACGAGGAAATCAAACAGCTCCCCCCCGACAAACGCGCTGCCGTCCCGCAAAAGTGGGACGAATACAAAAGTTTGCCTCCTGAGAAACAAGAAGAGCTTCGCAAGAAAGCTGCCGGGCAAAAGTAGTCCGCCGCCTAGCGACGGCAACGGTCGCGGCTTCAAATCGCGCTGAATCCCGGGAGCCCCTGCAACTCGGTCCGCACCGGAACGGCGTCTGGCACAGCGATTTCTGCCCAAGTCTTTTTCAAACTGTAGTTTGGATCGAATTCAGTTCGTATAAAAAGTCATGCGAAGTCGCACGAATGCGCCATTCGAATCGGCATACGGTCATAGGGCTGTTAATTGAGTTGCCGCGAAGTTCATCGGTACGTCGCCACGTAACATTTCTAGATGAGCACCTACAACGATCACGAAGCATCCGCACAGCAAACAGACGCCGCCGCCGGCAACGCCGCGAAGCACGAGGACGCCGGGCTCTGGCGTCGATTTGGAGCGTTTGTTCACGAACTTCTGTTCCTGGTCGCCTACCTCTTCATCGTTGGCATCATCTTTGCCGCGTTCTCCGGCGAATCGATGGCGCTCGGTCGCCCGCAGATTCTGAGCGGCGCGATCCTCGTGTTTCAGCAGCTCTATCTGTTCATCTCAATTGGTGGGTATTTCATCTATTTTTGGACCAACGATCGCAGGACGCTGGCATTCAAAACCTGGCAACTGCGCCTGGTCACCGCAGACCCAAGTGCTGGCGTGCCCAGCACCAAACAAGCCACGATTCGCTACCTCGCCACCTGGGTTGGTCCTGCGCTCGCGCTCGCCGTTTATGTGACGATCAGCGGAAAGTCCGGCCCGCTCTGGCTCATCGCGCTGTTTTCGAATTTTCTTTGGGCGCTGGTCGACCGGAACCGGCAGTTTCTGCATGACCGACTCGCGCAAACGCGGGTGCTCTACGTGCGTGAATAGCTTCGCTTGACGAACGTACACGTGGCGGGTGACAGGGCGCATGGTCGTTGTCACATAGCACTTTCGAGTTTAGCCCATGTAAGACTAATGTTTGTTCGAATTCTTCTTTATTCGTCTTGCAAAATTATTCATATAAAGCGTATGTTTCATTGGGCGAAACGCTCAGGTGTTAAATGCGCCATCAACGATCAAACCGTCTTCAGTAGAATTCGGTGTCAATAACTCTTGCGTTTGCGATTTTCGTCCGATCTGGCTCAGGAAACGACGGCAAACGCACCACCCCGCGCCATGCGCAAATGGGTTCTCCCCGATTCTGTTGAAGACGTTCTTGCGCCAGAAGCCGCGCGCATGGAATCCGCTCGTCGCGCGCTCTTGGACGCTTTCGGTGTGCATGCGCCGCGCTACGAGCTGGTGAATCCGCCGCTTGTTGAGCATCTTGAGGCTTTGCTTACCGGAACCGGTCGCGACCTTGAAGCGAGCACGTTCAAACTGATCGATCCGCTATCCGGGCGCATGTTGGGCGTTCGCCCCGACATCACGCCGCAGGTCGCGCGCATCGACGCGGCGTACTTCGATAGCGATGCCGCGCGTCGTTTTTGTTACGCGGGCGAAGTGCTTCGCACGCATGCAAGCCTCGGTGCGTCGCGCGCGCTCACGCAGGTCGGGGCCGAGCTCTTCGGTGTCGGCGACGTGTCAGGCGACGTTGAAATTATCAAACTCTTGATCTCTTCGGCGCGAGCAGTAAATGCGACACCGCTGCTGATCGATTGTGGACATGTTGGCGTGTTTAAGGCGCTTGCCAAATATTTCGATTTATCGCCGCGCGCGGTCGCGCAAGTGGATGCCGCGCTCGCCGCGAAAAGCACGAGCGAAATCGCGGCGATCAAACCGCTATCGGGTGAAGCGAAAGTAGCGTTCACCAAACTCGCCACCCTCTTCGGCCCGGCGAACGCCGTACTCGCCGACGCTCGTAAAACGCTGCCTGCGAACGCAGAAATCAATACCGCACTGGATCAGCTCGAAACGGTTTGCGACGCCGTCGAGACCGCCGGCGCAAAGTGTTCGGTCGATCTCGCCGATCTGCCTGGCCTCGACTATCACACTGGACTCGTGTTTGTCGCTTACTTGAGCGAAACGAGCCACGTCGTCGCGCGCGGTGGCCGCTATGACGGCGTGGGCGAAGTCTTCATGCAGACCGGCAAAGGTCGCGCGGCAACCGGGTTCTCGTTTGTCGATCTGCGCGCGTTGGTTGAAGTCACGAGCGACAAGTGAATACCTCCACTGTCATCCCCGCGAGGGCGGGGCTCCAGACCGGGTACGTTGGCGCAAACGCAATCATCGACAAGACACAACCTTTTCAGGGACTGGGTCCCCGCCTTAGCGGGGATGACAGAACCGTTACTCATCTAACTTAGTTCATCTGGACATTAAACATGCCACGTAACGTAGTCGTCATCGGCACCCAATGGGGTGACGAAGGTAAAGGAAAAATCGTCGATTGGCTCGCCGAGCAAGTGCATGGCGTTGTGCGCTTTCAAGGCGGCCATAACGCGGGGCACACGCTTGTCGTCAACGGCAAGAAAACCGTTTTGCGACTCATCCCCTCCGGCATGTTGCATCCGCACACGACATGCTTTCTTGGTAACGGTGTCGTCGTCTCGCCGCCAGATTTGATGAAAGAAATCGGCGAGCTCGAAGCGGCGGGCGTCGAAGTGCGCTCGCGACTAAAGATTGCGCACGCTTGCCCGGTCGTCGCGCCGTATCACGTCGCCATCGATCAAGCACGAGAAGCAAAACGCGGCGACGCAAAAATCGGCACCACCGGTCGCGGCATTGGTCCGACGTATGAAGACAAAGTCGCGCGTCGCGCGATTCGCCTGCACGATTTGCTCGAATCCAATTTTGAAGCACGTTTGAAAGAAGTGATGGAGTATCACAACTTTCAATTGAAGCACTACCTGAACGCACCCGAGGTCGGTTTCAAACAGACTTACGATCTGCTCGTGAAGGCCGGTGAGCAAATCGCGCCGATGCTTGCTGACGTGTCGCACTTGCTCGTAGAAGCGCGTCGTCACGGCAAGCCGCTCTTGTTCGAAGGCGCGCAAGGTACCTTGCTTGACGTTGACAACGGCACGTATCCGTACGTGACCTCCTCTAACTGCGTCTCCGGCGCAGCGGGTCCTGGCGCGGGCGTCGGTGCGCGCATGATCGACTACGTGCTTGGGATTACGAAGGCGTACACCACGCGCGTTGGCGCTGGTCCGTTCCCGACCGAGCTCTTCGACGACGTCGGCGCAGGACTCGCCAAACGCGGCAACGAATTCGGCAGCGTCACGGGACGCCCGCGTCGCTGCGGCTGGCTCGATATTCCGGCGTTGAAACGCAGCTTCGAAATCAACGGCGTTGATGGCATGGCGATCATGAAATTAGACGTGCTCTCCGGCATGGACGAAATCAAGATTTGCACCGCGTATGAGTTCCGTGGCGAGACGATCGATCGTCTGCCGTACGGCTCGGCGGCAGTCGCCGATTGCAAACCAATCTACGAAACGATGCCCGGTTGGAGCGAATCGGTGTTTGGCATTCGCAAGTTCGAACAATTACCGATGAACGCCCAGAGCTACTTGAAGCGCATCGAAGCGCTAACTGGCGTTCCGATGGCACTCGTCTCCACCGGTTTCGAACGCGACGACACGATTCTTATGCAGCATCCTTTGAACTGATCGCTTCGCGATCAGTTCAGGACGTCGTTCGCTTCGCTCTCTACGACGACGCGCTACGCGCTAGGACGACGCTCGCATTCGCTCGCTAAGACGCAAAGCTTCACGGCGATCGAAGTCCGAATACAATGGACTGGATGGTAACGGCTGCAAAGCTTTGCGTCCTAGCGACCAACGGGAGCGTCGTCTTAGCGCGAGAGCGCGACGTCTTAGCGAGCGCAGCGAGCGTCGTCCTTAGTCGCGTGCAACCGATCGTCGAGCCAAAACCCACATTGCCAACAGAATAATGATCGAAACAGGACATCTGTACATCACCTGGGAACGCTACCACCGCCTGATCGAACAACTCGCGATCATCGTGGATGATTCGAAGTGGGAGTTCGATCACATCATCTGCATCGCGCGCGGTGGCCTGCGCGTTGGCGACCAGCTCTCTCGGATCTTTGACAAACCGCTCGCAATCATGAGCACCTCGAGCTATGTCGAAGAAGGCGGCACCGTACGCGGCAAGCTGCTCGTGTCGGAACATCTGACGATGACCTCGGCGAGACTTGGCGATCGCGTACTCGTGGTCGACGATATGGTCGATTCGGGTCACACCCTTCACGTCATCAAAGAAGAGCTCCCAAAGCGCTACACGAGTTTGAAAGACGTCCGCACGGCGGTACTGTGGAGAAAAGGCGTTTCAACTTTCCATCCGGACTACTTCGTCGACTTCTTGCCGAGTAGTCCGTGGATTCACCAGCCGTTTGAGCACTACGACAACACTCGCGTACACCAGCTGCCGAGGTAGGGCTGTGCGCAGCGGATAAAGTGGATGGTCGGGTGACACACCGGGCGTGAAAGTTTGAGCGAGAAGGTCTTGCGCCGAAAATCTCACGCGCTAATTGCCCATGTTTTTATAGCGTCTATAACGGTTTGTTGCTATGTCGCTATCGCCGTTAAACATCAAAAAGCCATTCATTATCAAGGCATAGATGTACGCTGTTATCGGACGCAGCGACGCGAGAACAGCCCGGTGCACAACAGGCGTCTGACGAGCTCAATTCGTCGCCGGTCACACCGATACTGCGCGGCGCGCTGCAGCGAGCTATGATGAATACAAACTCAATCGTTCTCGGGGAACTCATGTTTCGAAAATCTTTTGCACTTTTGCTGGCGGCATGCAGCGCATTGTTCGTTCTTGTTGCGAATGCATCGGCGGCCAGTCTCTGGACCGATGTTGACGAAGCAAACGTGATTGCTCGCGGACCGCGGCTCATCCAGCCTGAGGTCGGTCGTACGCTGCGGCTCAACTTTCAGGGCATGACCGAGTTGCTGCGTGGCGCGCCGCGCGAGGCAGAGGTGTCCGCCCACGACAGCTCGTTCGATCTCGCTTTGCCCCTGCCGGAAGGCGGCTTCGGTCGCTTCAGCATGGTCGAAACCCAGATCATGGAGCCCGCACTTGCCGAGCGCTATCCGACGCTCAAAGCGTACGTCGGGCAAGGTATCGACAATCCGACCACCACGGTGCGGATCGATCTGACTGCGCGTGGATTTCGCGCACAGCTGATCGCCAACACTCACACGAGCTACATCGAGCCCTTTCAAAAAGGCGATCTAGAAACCTATATCGCGTTCAACAAATCCGACTACGCCCCGGCGCGCGAGCCGATGCGCTGCGGCGTCACCGGCGATATGGTGAAGAGCGTGCCGAATCTGCTGCGCAGGAACTCGGTCGCGGCGCTCGCCTCGGGCGCGAATCTGCGCACCTATCGCCTAGCGCTTGCGACCACTGGCGAGTACACAGCTGCCGTCGGCGGCACGGTGATCGACGCGTTGAGCAGCGTCGTCACGACTATTAACCGGGTCAACGGCATTTACGAGCGCGAGCTTTCTGTGCGCATGGTGCTGGTTGCGAACAACGATTTGTTGATCTACACCAATCCCGCGACCGATCCATACCTAAACAACGACGGCTTTCTGATGCTCGACCAGAATCAGGCGAACGTCACCGCACTCATCGGCAGCGCAAACTACGACATCGGGCATGTGTTCAGCACCGGCGGCGGCGGCGTCGCCTCCTTGGGCTCGGTCTGCGCCGCCGGTCGCAAAGCCGCTGGCGTTACAGGGCTTGGTAACCCGACGGGCGATTCGTACGACGTGGACTACGTTGCGCACGAAATGGGACATCAATTTGCCGGAGAACACACATTTAATGGAAGCGGCGGTAGCTGCACCGGTGGCAATCGCAATGGCGATACGGCATACGAGCCCGGCAGCGGCATCACCATTCAGGCCTACGCCGGAATCTGCGGCGGCGACAACCTGCAAAACGCGAGCGAAGACTACTTCCATCGTGTGAGCCTCGACCAGATGCTCGGATTCATTGCAAACCCGGCTGGCGGCGCGAGCTGTGGTGTGTCGAGCGTCACCGGCAACACGCCACCGACCGTTACGACCGCGTCCGGCTATACGATTCCGCGACTAACACCGTTCACGCTCACCGCCGTTGGCAGCGACGCGAACAACGATCCGCTGACCTACGTTTGGGAACAATTCGATCTCGGCGCGGCCAACCCGACCGGCGTGCTGACCGACGCCGGTAGCGGTCCGCTTTTCCGAAGCTTCGCGCCGAGCGCCGATCCGTCGCGCACGTTTCCGAGTTTGCGCTACATCCTGAATAACGCCAATGTGGCACCGGCGACCGCGCCGCTGCCAGGCACCACGTCGCCAAATTTCATGACCGGCGAGGTGCTGCCGAGCACGGCGCGTACTATGAATTTCCGCGTGACAGTTCGCGACAACCGCGCCGGCGGCGGCGGCACCAATGACGCCGCCACCGCGATCACGGTCGCGGCCGGTGCCGGGCCGTTCGCAGTAACAGCGCCGAACACGGCGGTGAGCTGGACCGCCGGAACAAGCCAGACGGTGAGCTGGAATGTCGCGAACACGAACCTCTCGCCGGTGAGCACCGCGAACGTGCAGATTGCGCTCTCGCTTGACGGCGGCAACAGTTTTCCAACCATTCTTTTAGCGAGCACGCCGAACACGGGCTCTGCCACGGTAAACATCCTCGCAAACACGCCGTCCACAACCCAAGCCCGGATTCGCGTGGCAGCAGTCAACAATATCTACTTTGACATCAGTGATGTGAATTTCACCATCACCGACAACGTCAACGCCGCGCCGACGCTCAACGTAACCGGTTCGGTGAGCACCTCACAGGGTGCTCCCTCCGCAACGGCGGTCGTCGCGACCACCAACAGCGGGAGCAACACGGTTAGCGTTTCGCAGGTGCCGTCCGAGCTCACAGTCACAGCAGCGAACGCTGGCGGCAACATCAGCTTGACCGCAACCGCTGCGTGTACCCTGGTGACGCCAACCAGCGGCAGCAAGGCCTACCCAGTGCTTCTGACTGTCACCAGTCCGTCCGGTGCGACGAGCTCGCTTCCGGTCAATGTTTTAGTCGGAAGCAACGTCGCACCGTCACTCGGTCTCTACGGCGATGTCGTCGTCGCACGAGGCAGCAGCGCCACGGTGGTACCCGCGTCGCCGCTAAGCGATTTGAACAACAACCTGACCACCCGCGCGGTGAATCCGACCCTACTGCCGGGCAGCGGCGTGGGGGCCGTGCTTACCATCGCAGCGAGCGGTACGATAACGGTCAACACCGACGCCAACACCACGCCCGGCACTTACACCGTACGCGCAGTAGCCCTAGACGTTTGTAACGCGGTGCGCACCCGCGAGTTCAAGGTAACGGTCATTCCGCCCGGCCCGTTCCTCCAATTCGCCAGCAATCAGCTGCCTACCGGCAACGGCCTGATTGAGCGCGGCGAGTGCAACTCGGTGAACGTATCGCTACGAAACCTGGGCAGCGCCGCCGCGACCGGTGTCAATGCGACGTTGTGGAGCAGCACGCCCGGGGTGCTCGTCACCCAACCCAATGCCGTTCTGCCAGACATCGCCACCGCGCAAACGCAGACCACCGCCGCGCCCTTTCAGGTAAGCACCGCGAGCGGCTTCGTTTGCGGCGCTGACGCGACGTTCACTGTAGTTGCCAACCATGGCGGCGGAAATTCACCGGGCGTGTTTAGTTTCTCACTGCCGACCGGCACGACCAGCACCCTGCTCAACGAAACCTTCGCCACCGTGGTCGCGCCGGCGCTCCCCGCCGGCTGGACGTCGGTGCGCACAGGAGCCGCGCCACCCGCGCTGTGGGCGAGTGCCGCAGCCGCGCCGCAGACTGCGTTTACCAACGGCGTCGCCGCTGTGGCGACCAACAGTTTGATCACCCCGGCAATTGCGCTGCCAGCCTCTAGCGGTGGCGCGACAGTATCGGTACGTCACACCTGGAATTTCGAGGCGACGTATGACGGTGGCGTACTCGAAGTCTCCACCGACGGCGGAACGACGTTCAACGACATCACCTCGCCCGCCGTCGGCGGTGTATTCGTTGCAAACGGTTACGACTTCGCCATTTCATCCGGCGACGGCAACCCCATTGCCGGACGCATGGCCTGGACTGGCGAGCCTGGCGTTTATGTCACATCGACCGCCCGCCTCCCGGTCGCGCTAAACGGTCAGACGATCCAGCTACGCTTTCGCGCGGCATGGGATACCGCAGCGGTCAATCCTGGCGCGAACTGGCGTATCGACACCGTCACTGTCAACTCCGGCGGGCTCTGCCCGAGCGTTGGTGTGGGTGCGTGCGTCGCGCCGGCCCTTCTAAACGTCGACGATAGCGGCTCGCCAGATATCTACGCGAGCGCGACCGACGGCCTGTTGCTGTTGCGCTATTTGCTTGGCATGCGCGACGCCGCCCTGACCGACAACGTCAACGCTACCGCCCCGCAACGCAACGCGACGCAAATCGCGACACACATCAACAGCAATTTGCTTCGGTTTGACGTGGACGGCGACCGAGAGGTTCGCGCGACAACCGACGGTCTGCTCATTCTGCGTCGCTTGCTCGGGCTCTCCGGGAATCCTCTCACCGCAGGTGTTCGGGTCGGGAATCGCACGAATATCGAGATCGAAAACGCGATCGACGCGCTGCGGCCGTAGCAGCGTCGGGAGCCGACGAGCCGAAACGCATGACGCGGTCGCGTCATGCGGTTTGAGCAACAACTTTCTTAGCGTGCGCCTCAAAAAATTTGACTTAAACGTCGATTTGATGTTTTATCGACGAATTGACAGAAGAGCGAATCGCTCTCTTTTTAATGGGCGATAGCTGACCTAGTTATACGGACTGACGCCCGTACTTTCGGCTGAATCGCCCGCGCAAAGGCGGCTTCGCTCCATACGCTGCGCAGCCATTGAAGCTTGGCGTGGAACCTTGCGTGCAAGCTAGCGCGACGTTCAAATGTGCGAAATCGAGCAAATACAAAAAAGCCACCCGGTGGGTGGCTTCACTTGTATTGGCGTCCCCAAGGGGATTGTGCCGATCTCACCTTACGGTGATCTCGTCATCTTCGCTTCGCGAAGACCGCACTTCGTGCGTCCGGCAAATGTCCCCCGGACATTTGCTCGTCGAACCCAAGGGGTTCTCTCCTACTTGAGAACATCAAAACAAAAAAACCACCCTTTAGGTGGCTTGTTTTGTTTTGGCGTCCCCAAGGGGATTCGAACCCCTGTTACAACCGTGAAAGGGTCGTGTCCTAGGCCTCTAGACGATGGGGACGTAGGAACTTCTAACAGTATTTTGCTTGTTTCCACCAAAGAGCGTTTGGTGGAGATAAGCGGGATCGAACCGCTGACCTCTTGCATGCCATGCAAGCGCTCTCCCAGCTGAGCTATACCCCCAAGCAAGACTGAAATTATAGCCTGAAAAAACCGCGCACCGCAAATCGCGGTCAATCACTGTCTCCACATGTTGACTCAATACCACCTTGTCGCTTGCATCGCTGCGAGCGTATGCGGTCCGTGGCGAATGCGCGCGACAAGCGCTCGCCATTGATCGTCCTCGATCTCGTCGCGAAAGAGCACGAGCGTTTCCCGATTAAGCGTTGGATGATGCTTGACACGGAGCACAGCGACGAACGTCGTGACGAATCCGCTGAATTCGTAAACCGGTTTGACGTCCGGATCGAACGGATCCTTGCCTTCGAGTGCAATCAGCCAATCGGACAGGTTCTCTAGCGGTTTCGTCGGTTTGCGGGATCGCCGATAGAGAAAAACCGCACCGAGCAACAGTGCGACGGCAGTCGCGTAGGCGGTGTGCAGTGCGCACGCACATGCGCTCGCGACCGAAACCGCAACTGCGGTGTTTGCGAATCGCTGACGCAAGCGCATCGCGGTTTCGCTACGCAGCCTTCAGTCGCGCAAGCATGAGCCAGGTGTCAATCGCCGCGTCCGGATTAAGCGACAACGACTCGATACCGCGCTCTACGAGCCACGCAGCCAGGTCGGGGTGATCGGACGGGCCTTGCCCGCAAATGCCCACGTATTTTTTCTTCGCGAGACATGCATCGATGGCGAAGCCGAGCATTTTTTTGACCGCAGGATTTCGCTCGTCGAAAGTCGCCGCAATCGGCCCGCCTGAGTCGCGATCCACAGCAAGTGTGAGCTGCGTGAGATCGTTTGAGCCGATCGAGAAGCCATCGAAAAATTCGAGAAATTCGTCGGCAAGAATCGCATTCGACGGCACTTCGCACATCATGATGAGGCGCAGCCCGTTCTTGCCACGTTCCAAACCATTCGCCGCGAGCACTTTCACGACCGCTTCCGCTTCCGCAGGCGTGCGCACGAACGGGATCATCACTTCAACATTCGTAAGCCCCATCGTGTCGCGCACATAGCGCATCGCTTCGCATTCGAGCGCGAAGCATTCTGCGAATTCTTTTGCGACGTAGCGCGAAGCGCCACGGAAGCCTAGCATCGGGTTTTCTTCGTGCGGCTCGTAGGCTTCGCCACCGAGCAAATTCGCGTACTCATTCGATTTGAAATCGCTCATTCGCACGATCACGGGGCGCGGCGCGAACGCCGCGGCAATCGTTGCGATTCCCTCCACCAAGCGCTGTACGAAGTAATCGCGCGGCGAAGCGTAGCCACGAATTTTCTCTGCGACTTTTGCTTTGAGATCGGGTGCGAGTTTGTCGAAATCGAGCAACGCACGCGGATGCACGCCGATTTGGCGATTGATGATGAATTCGAGTCGCGCAAGACCAACACCGTGGTTGGGGACTTGCGAAAATTCGAACGCAAGATCCGGGTTCGCAACGTTCAACATCACCTTAGTCGGCGCGGGTGGCATTTTGTCGAGCTGCACTGCAGTGCGCTCGAACGCGAGTTTGCCTTCGTAAATGTTGCCAGTGTCGCCTTCAGCGCAACTCACGGTGACAACATCGCCCGCACTCAAAACACTCGTTGCGTCGCCGCAACCAACGACCGCTGGGATACCAAGTTCACGTGCGATGATCGCCGCGTGGCAAGTGCGTCCGCCGCGATTGGTGACGATCGCACTCGCACGTTTCATCACCGGCTCCCAATCCGGGTCGGTCATGTCAGCCACGAGCACATCGCCGTCTTTCACGATGTCCATCTGCGCCGCGTTTTTGACGATCTTGACTGAGCCTTGTCCAATTTTTTGACCAATCGCGCGACCACTCGCGAGCACTTTCGACGTTTCACTCATGCGATAGCGAACCAGCGTTTTGCCTCCCTGCTCTCGCGATTTCACGGTCTCGGGTCGTGCTTGCAGGATGTAGATTTTTCCGGTCGTGCCGTCTTTGCCCCACTCGATGTCCATCGGGCGACCGTAGTGCTCTTCAATTGTGAGCGCATAGCGCGCGAGCGTTTCGACTTCGGCGTCGCTGAGTGAAAAACGCTGACGATCCCCGGCGACGACGTCGAGAATTTGCGTTGACTTTCCGGCTTTCGCCTCGGTGCCGAACACCATCTTTTGCATCTTGCTGCCGAGTGTGCGACGAAGAATCGCCGGTTTGTTCGCACGCAACGTCGGCTTGAACACGTAGAACTCGTCCGGGTTCACGGCGCCTTGCACAACCATTTCGCCGAGGCCGTAGCTCGACGTCACAAACACCGCGTCGCGGAAGCCCGATTCGGTATCGAGCGTGAACATCACCCCCGCGGCGCCCGTATCGGAGCGCACCATTTGCTGAATGCCCGCTGAGAGCGCAATCGGCATTTCTGCATAACCGGTGTGTACGCGATAAGCAATCGCGCGGTCGTTGTAGAGGCTTGCGAACACGCGACGAACAGCATCCAGAATTGCCGGTACGCCAACGATATTTAGGTAAGTTTCTTGCTGTCCGGCGAAGCTCGCGTCGGGCATGTCTTCTGCCGTGGCGGAAGAGCGCACCGCCCAGCTGATTTGGGCGCCCGCTTCTTTCTCCAACGCGATAACACCTTCGGCGATCATCGCCTCAAGCGCTCTGGGCAGAGGCGCGGATTCGATCCACTGTCGTATCTCAGAGCCAGCTTTGGCTAGCGCCCCGACATCATCGACGTTTAAGCCTTGAAGGCGCTCCGAAACTCGCTGGGTGAGTTTGTTTTCGGCGAGGAAGTCGCGAAACGCGTCGGCACTCGTCGCGAGACCGCCGGGAACTTGCACACCCTTCGACGCTAAGTTACCGAGCAGTTCACCAAGCGACGCATTCTTGCCGCCAAACTCCCCGACATCGTGCATTCTGAGGTCGTCCAACCAGCGGACGAGACGAGGATTGAGCGTGACGGCGGCGCGCGACATGTAGACCCCTGTAGTTTGTTCTCAAAATTCTATACGGGGTCAGCTCGCCGATGCTGCGGCGCACAAAATAGAGGTGCGCTTGGTTTATTTAACTAACGAATTGCGCAAACGATCGTAAAGCTCGGGATGACTAGTTTTGAGAAACGCGATGATTTCGATATCTTCTCTTCGCACGGCGCTAATATCCACGCCTTCTACGTGCACAAGGCGAAGCAGCTCTGCGACCGGTTTTGGCATGTCTCGACCGGCCTCATAACGCGAGCCGCCGCTTTGCGTGACGCCGATTTTTTGCCAGAACTCGTCTTGATTGAGCCCGAGTTTCTGCCTGATCTCACGCGGATTTTTGATTCGTTCGAACAATCCCATCGTAAACCTCACCTGCAACACGCGTCGAAGCCGGAGCCGTCCTGCTCTCGCACTTATGTCAACAGCATAACAGCTATAGTCACAAAGATGACTTTTTAGCGCAATTTCGACCGCCCTACCTACGACATGTTGGCTGATCTACACCTCCACACGCTCGCCTCCGACGGCGCGTGGACCGCGCAGGAACTCGTCCTCGCTGCAGCAGCGCGGGGTCTCAACCTTATCTCCGTGACCGACCATGACTCGGTGGACGCCAACGACGAAGCGCTGCACTACGGCGAACTACACGGCGTCGGCGTGGTGCGCGGGACCGAACTCTCCGCTCAGTGGCGCGGGGTCTCCGTACATATAGTCGGGCTTAACTTGCACGCGCAGTGTCCACCACTTGACGCCGCTTTGGTTGAGGTTCGCGAGATGCGCAGGATTCGTGCGCTGCAGATTGCCGACGCGCTCAGTCAGGTCGGAATTGCCGGCGCTTACTACGGCGCTCGGAAATACGCGAGCGCCGATGACCGGATCGCTCGCACGCATTTTGCAAGATATCTCGTGGAGACCGGACACTGCTCACATACCGCCGAAGTGTTTACGCGATACATGAAACCAGGCAAGCCCGGCTATGTTCCGACCGAATGGATGTCGATTGAGCGTGCAGTCGGGCTCATCTGCGATGCCGGCGGCACAGCGGTGCTCGCCCATCCCGCTCGCTACGATCTTCAGTGGCACGGCGGTATCGAGGCGCTCCTGCGAGCGTTTGTCGACGCAGGCGGGCGGGCAATTGAGGTGATCTGCGCGGCGCACTCGCCCGCCGATTGGTCAGTCTACGCAGCCTACTGCCGACGCTTCGATCTGCGCGCATCGCTTGGCACCGATTTTCATTCGCCGCGCGAAAGTCGGCTCGCGGTCGGCGATCTTCCGAAACTGCCATCTAGCGTGACACCGGTGTGGCACGACTGGTCGCTCTCCACCCGAGCCTGAACGCACTATGCCAAATCGCCGCTCCGTTTACTTCGTCTCCGACCGTACTGGCATTACCGCCGAGGCGCTGGGCAACTCGCTGCTGACCCAATTCGACACGTTTGAATTCAAAAAGACGACGATTCCATTCGTCGACTCGATGGAGCTGGCCGATCGTGCGGTCGCGCAGATAAACGCAACTGCGCAAAGCGATCAGAACCGCCCGATCGTAATCAGCTCGATTGTCGATGAGGCAATCAGCGCGCGCATCCGCGAGTGCAACGCCCGGGTACTCGATTTTTTTCAGGTGTTTATCTCCCCGCTCGAACAAGAGTTCGGAATGAAAAGCGCACACGCCGCCGGTCGGTCGCACGGACTGCGCAATTCCCAGGAATACTTTTCACGCATCGAGGCGATCAATTTCACCCTCGCCCACGACGACGGGCAGAGCACTAAAGAGCTCTCGCGCGCGCAGGTCATTCTGGTCGGGGTATCGCGCTGCGGGAAGACGCCGACCTCACTCTACCTGGGGCTCCAATGCGGCATTCGCTGCGCAAATTTCCCGCTCACCCCGGACGATTTTGAGCGCGGCGCGCTGCCGCAGTCGTTGATGCCTCATCGCGACAAGCTGTTCGGCCTCACGATTGCCCCCGATCGTCTCGCCGCGATTCGCAACGAGCGTCGCCCGAACTCTCAGTATTCAAGCCCCGAGCAATGCCGCGACGAAGTGCTTGCGGCCGAAAGACTGATGGAGGCGAGCAACATCCAGATGCTCAACACCTCGACCCGCTCAATCGAAGAACTTGCAACGACGATCTTGCTACAGCGCGGACTCGACCGCCACATTTTTTAGGCGAGCGGAGAGGCGCTCGGACACCGCGAGCTTCAGCTAGCCGCAACAAAATCCGGCGACGGGAACACGATGCGCGCGATGCAACCTGTGGCAAGCGGCGGCAGCGAGTTGTGCGATCGCTCATCGCGATTCGCCAGGCTCAATGTCGCGCCGATTTTTCGGCAAATGTCCTGACAAATCACGAGCCCCAGCCCGGTGCCACTCATTCGATCGCCGGTGGCGAAGGCCTGAAAGAGCTTCGGGTGCTGCGACGGGTGAATGCCTGAGCCAGAGTCCCAGACATAGAGCCGTCGCTCGCCGACATCGCGTTCAACGAGAAAACCCACCGCGCCGCCCTCGGGCGAATAGCGAATGGCGTTGCTCAGCAAATTGCGAAGCAGCTCCCGCAGCATCCAGTCGCTGCCTTGCACAAGTTGCGGTGTGTCGCAATCTCCGTCTAGAGAAAAATCCAGCAGCTTGGTCGAAATCAGCGGCGAGCACTCGACCGCGATATCGCGGCAAACGACAACCAGATCGGTCGTGGTGACCGCCGCAGCGTCGTTATGGGTTTCTTCGCCAAGTTCGGCGACTTTTGCGAGTGCGAGCATTTGGTTTGCCACGCGCGTTGCGCGATCGACCGAGACCTCAATTTCACCCAGCGCAAGATAAGGCTCGACCAGTCCTTCACGCGCGTTTTGCACCTGAATTTTTAGCGCCGCGAGCGGCGTGCGCAGCTGATGCGACGCGTCTCGTACGAAGCGCTGCCGATTTTCAAGCATGCGGTGCAAGCGAGACATCACTTCATTCATCGCATCGACCACCGGCACCAGCTCTCTGCTGGTTTTGGTTGACAGTGGCGCGACCGATTCCGCGGAGCGTTCTAGCACTTCTGCGCGAAGTTTCGCAAGCGGTCGCAGCGCGCGACCGATGATGACCCAAATGGTGAGCGCGAGCACAAAAATCGCCGCGAGTTCGCGGCCGATTGCAGGCCAGAGCACCCGCTGCGCGATTGCGCGTCGCAGCTCGAGCGTCTCGGCGACCTGCACCGTGACCATCCGATATTCGATTCCAGTGCTCACCGGCTGCAGCAGCGCTGCGACACGTACCGGCTCGCCCTGAAACGTGTCTTCATAGAAATTGACCAGCGCCGCATACGGAGGCTGTTCGCTTGATCGACCGCGAAACGCAGGCAGATCGGCGTAGCCCGACAAAAAACCGCCTTCGAAATCGCTCACCCGATAGACCATGCGACTTCGCGTGTCGGCTTCGAATACCTCAAGCGCGGGATAGGGTAGCGAGACCGAGAGCGTTTCATGCACGTACTTCACGCCGTCACCAATCGCCCGCGCCGACGCGAGCAACGTTCGGTCGTAGGCAATGTTGATCGACTGTAACGTGTCGCGATACGAGAAATAGCTATCGACGACAAAGAACAACACAAGCGCCGCGACCAGCGGCAGGGTCAAGCGGCGGCGCATGGAGGCGCGCCGCACCACCGGTGTGTCGCTCATTCGCCTCGCTTCTCGCGAAGCAAATAACCTACGCCGCGCAATGCCACAAGTTCAACGCCGTAGGGCGATATTTTTTTTCGAAGTCGATACGCCACGACTTCAATCGCATCCGGCTGTGCTTCGCGGCCATCCGAGAAAACGCTGTGCCACAATTTCTCTCGCGTCACGGCGTGACCGGGTCGCTCCATCACGGCCGTGAGCAGCGCGACCTCCCGCGTTGAAAGTTCAAGCGCTTGCCCGTCCGCGTAGCAGACCCCTGCTCCCGGATCGAGCTTGAGTCCGCCAAGCCCCGTGCTCGCAGTCTCTGATTTCACCGCGCCTCGGCGAAGCACGGCGTGAATGCGCGCTTCGAGTTCATCAATGTCAAAGGGCTTGGCCAGGTAATCGTCGGCACCGAGCTTGAGTCCCTGCACCCGGTCGCCCACCGTGCCGCGCGCGGTCAGGACGACCACGGGCGTGGTGTTTCCGGCCGCGCGCAACTTTTGCAGCACTTCGAGACCGTCTTTCTCCGGCAGTGTCAGGTCGAGCACGATCACCGTGAATTTTTCATGCATCGCCCGATCGAGTGCAGTGACGCCGTCGCTCGCCTGCGCCATCGTGAAGCCGCGCCGCGACAGCGCGAGCGCGAGTGCGGGCGCGAGCGATGGGTCATCTTCGACCAACAGCAGGCGCGGTTTCTCAGTATTTTCTTTTGACGAAGGCATGGGTCGACGGTTCGATGTAGTTTGCGAGATTGTCGCCGAAACGCGGGACGGACAGCGATGCGACAGTGCCGTTGCCTACATTCGATCATCGCTTAAAAACGCAGGAGTCTTCCAATGTTATTTTCAAACAGCGCGCGGCGCATGTTCGCCGCCTCGTCGGTTGCGGCATGTGTTCTCCTCGGTGCAAACGCGCTCGCCCTCGACAACGTTAAATTCATGATCGGCGCGAATCCGGGTGGCGGTTTCGATCAAACCGGTCGCAACCTGGGCAAGGCGATGGTTGAGGCGGGGGTGGCTAAATCTACGCAGTTCGAGAACAAAGGCGGTGCCGGCGGCACCATTGGTCTCGCGCAGTTTGTCAACGCAAGCAAGGGCGACCCGAACGCGATGATTGTCACCGGTGCGGTGATGGTCGGCGCGATCGTGCAGAACAAACCGCCAGTAACGCTTGCCAACGCAACGCCGATTGCGCGGCTCTTCTACGAGTACAACGTCTTTGTGGTGCCGACCAATTCGCCGATCAAGTCGATGAAGGACGTGATCGAGATGCTCAAAAAAGACCCCGGCTCGGTCAAATGGGGCGGCGGCTCGCGCGGCTCGGTCGATCACATTTCAGTGGCGATGATCGCTAAAGACGCGGGCGTCGATCCGGCAAAGATTAACTACGTTCCATTCCAGGGCGGCGGCGAAGCCTCGGCAGCGATCTTGGGCGGCCACGTCACGGTGGGCACTTCGGGTTTTGCCGAAATGCAGCAGTTCGTGAAAGGCGGCAAGATGCGCGCGCTCGCCGTCACCTCCGGCGCAAAGCTTCCGGGCGAAACAGTGCCAACGCTTAAAGAGCAAGGCATCAACGTTGAAATCGGCAACTGGCGCGGCGTCTATGGCGCACCTGGCATTACCGAGGCACAGCGCAAAGCGCTCGCCGACGCAGTCGTTGCCGCGACCAAACAGAAGTCGTGGGCCGATGCGCTTGCGGCAAATGATTGGTTCACCTCGGTGCTGACCGGCGACGAATTCACGAAGTTCGTAGACGCCGAGCACAAACGCATCGAAGAGTCGATGAAAGCAGTTGGGCTGGTGAAATAGTCGATTGGAAGTAGCGCGCTTGGCTCGAACGCCGACGCGCGTCGGTTTCAATAGTGGTTTGGCTCCAATTAGATATGCCCCATTAAACAAGGCAAAAACGTCGATAAGCGATTAAGGTTTTAATATCAATTATTTGTTTAAACGCATTGTTTTATCGGGCTTAAAGCGACAAAGCTGCTTTCAATTGAATTGAAAAGATCGCTTCCGGCTGGCGCACGCGGGCAGGCGCTACCGTCGCTAACTCGCGGCGCGGTCGCCGCGCCGCGCATCGTCAAAAAACTCATCGAAGTGGGATTCTCGTGCAAAAGATTTGGCAGTTCGGCATCGCGGGCTTCGTCCTGTTTCTCTCGGCGGTCTTTTTCATCGGCGCAACGCAGCTGCCAACCGACGGCGGCTACGCGGGTATTGGTTCGGCGTTCGTACCCTACGTGATTTCCGGATTTCTCGCGCTGACGGGCGGACTGCTGCTCTATCAGGTGGCAACCGGCGGACTTCGCAATTTCACCGACAGCGTCGCCGAAATGGTGGTTGATTATCGCGGTGGCCTCTGGGTCAGCGCCGGTGTATTGGCGATGGCTGCGCTCATCACCCGCATCGGCTTCGTGCTGGCTGCAACCGCGCTCTTTGTCTGTGTCGCGCGCGGATTTGGCTCGCGTCTGTGGTGGCGCGACGCGCTCATCGGCGCGGCGATCGTCTTCCCAATCTTTTGGCTGTTCACGCTCGTGCTCGATGTCAACCTGCCCCGCCTGTTCAACGACTGGCTGTAAGCCGAGCCCAGCCCGCATGTCCACCTAACGCAAAGACAAAGCCATGCTCGAGACCTGGAATTTGCTTGCAAGCGGATTCGCAACCGCCCTTCAGCCCATGAATTTGATGTGGGCGTTCATCGGCTGCGCGCTCGGCACCGCGATTGGCGTGCTGCCCGGGATCGGTCCCGCCCTCACGGTTGCCATGCTGTTGCCGGTCACCGCCAAAGTCGATCCGGCGGGCGCGCTCATTATGCTCTGCGGCGTGTACTACGGCGCAGCCTACGGCGGCTCCACCACGTCGATCCTCATGAACACCCCGGGCGAGAGCTCATCGATCATGACCGCGCTCGAAGGCAACACCATGGCCAAGCGCGGAC
>JAAFJI010000269.1 GCA_013298045.1 Betaproteobacteria bacterium | reverse complement strand
GCTCGAAGGCGGGGACAGTGGCGTGATGAACGATCCCGCCGCGCTCGTAAGCGATGAAAAACTTGCACAACAGATTCGCGATGAACATCCGTACGATTTCTCCGCGCGCTACAACGCCGATGCAGAAGCGTGGCTTGCGCCAACGGTGCCGGCGCCATTCATCAATCCCCCGGTTGTGTATCGCACGATGAGTTTGCTCGCAGGCTCGAAAAGCACGAAAGGCTCGCCGTTCGCTGCCGATTGCGAATACGTCGAAGGGCTTTCGACCAAATCGTTCGCGCCGGTCTCACTCGCACAACGCGTTGTCGCCGAAATGCTCGCGCTCAGCTTCAAAGCGATGACGAAGTCGATTGCGCGCAACGGCAAGCTCGATCAAATGGGGCGCACTGCGGCAAAGCAATTCTTCGATTGGGTCGGTCCTGCGAGCGGCCAAGGTCCGAGCGAAAAGCATCTTGAACAAACCGGTTACAGCCTTCGCATGCGAGCGACCGCAGCGTCGGGCGCGAGCGTTGCCATGCGCGCGACAGCAAGCGGTCATCCGGGCTACAAATCGACCGCGATGTTGGTGGCGGAGGCGGGGCTGTTGCTCGCGCGCGCGGGGGCGTTGGGCTGTAGCGCGCTGCCAAGACGCTTCGGCGTCGTCACACCAGCGATCGCGTTCGGCCTGAAAGCGCATCCGGCTTGGGCTCGCGCTGGTTTAGAGTGGAGTGAATAACAACTGTTCTCAGTATTGCCGTGTAAAAAATAAATTCTCAGGCGTTTTTATTGAGAATCAACAATATACAAATGACGCAATTTCGCTCTATTTTTCGAGGCGTTTGAGAGGTAAGTTTCACAAGTCCGCCCATCATCGATGTGAAGACGCGGCTCGGTCGGTCTTTTGACCGCATCGCTCGCAAACCTAGCTTCTACTTCGTGAAGTGAACGGTTTTGCAAGTGACGCGATGCGGGCGAGGATCGTCCGGATTGACAGCGACATCGCCGATCGCTGCGTCGATGAGCTCGCCTGGCCAGTACAGCCGGTATCGTCCGGGGCGCGAAACGTCGTAGCCGTCGGCGAGGGCGAACACCGTTTCCTGCGAACTACCCGGCGCGAACACGAGGTATTCGTCTTTGCCTGGCGGTGATCGCTTCACCAGGCGACCGCTGTAGGCAACCGGCTTGCCGTTGCGCGTGAGCTGCAAATGCTCGGACTGCATCGGTTCGAATGGCGTATTGCGACGGAGCAGTGCGAACGTTTGCGAACCCAGATTGGTTAATTTGAGCGTGACGCGACCCGGCGCGCCTGCCACATGCATTTCGCAGCGCATGAAATCAACCGTTTTCGTCACCGCCGAGGCAAACCCGCTGGCGAGCGTGCACGTCACGATCGCTGAGACGGCGACATAGGTTCGGAGAATCCCGTGCCGTCCCTGCAATCGTGAGCGCTCATTCAATGCATCGCCTCAATTTTGGAATGGTGTGTTTTCGGCGAAGTACTCGTGGCTGTCGGCATTGTTGATCGCCTTCTTCGGATTCGAGATCGCCAGCCGTTTTGCGCCCGCCTGACCGTAGACATTATCGGCGGTGCCGGCAACCACGTTGAAGTGCGAGGTCTCGTGCACCAAGGTTCCCGCGCGCGAATCGGTGCCGGTGTTGGGCGCGCTCCAGAACGCGCCGCACAGATACACCTTATAGGGCTGCGTTGGATAGACATAGGCGAAGGTGCCGGCGTCCGTGCATCCGCAATCGAACGACATGTTTTGCGTATCGAAGGTCGATTTGATATTCGCAAAATGCGTTTTCACTGTGTTCCAGCGCGACGTCGTCACCGCACCAAACCAGGTGACGTAGCGAGTCTTGGTTGACGAGGGGGGCGCAGCTAAGTAGGCCACCGCGTCGTTGGCGTAGGCCACGGCGCTGTTGAGCGCGGTGGCAAGCCCGGATTGCTGACTCGCGGAACAACTAGCCGCGTAGCTACTCGCGCCTAGCTTCTCGTCGCTGTGCCGTGAACCAAAGGCTAGGGCACGCGAGGCGTCGGCTTCGACAAAAAGCGCCGCTGGCATCGAGTCGAAACTTCGACCGCCGAGCATATGGGTCTCTGAGCCCACGAAGCTCACTTCGTATGCACCGCCCGCTGAGAGATCGAACGCGCGCTCCAGGTTGTAGGAGACGCTGAACGATTCGCCCGGCTGCAGTTCGATGTGCGCCTGTTTCTCAATTGCGACCCGTTTGGCAATGGCGCCTTGGTACGGGAGCTCGATGCCGTCGCGCGTCACTCGAAGAAAGGAAAGATCGGGGCTGCTTGCGTCGGCAAGCCACGCCGGGACGCGCGCGCTCACATACGAGGCGTTGCTGTAGGCGACCATGACCGAAACGCTGTCACCCGCCGCATGAACCGCTTTATGGTTTGATACCTGCGTGCGAAGCTCGGCCGACGTGAACGAAGCGTCTTCGCTGGTCACGTCAAAGCGCGGCGACGCCAGCGCGGTCGCGGTAGCGAGCGTTGCAAACGCCACTGAAGACACCCATGTCGATACTTTGAATCGATCTGTCATCGCAAATCCCCGATTGGTAGGGCACGCCACCGGCGCGCCGGTTGAAAGAGCGATCACGTTAGTTTTTCTGAGTCTGGTGGTCAAGCTGCGCCGCGTTTGAAATCGTTTCAACCGAACCGACGGAACTCAAGACGACCGCAACGTGCGGATCTTGTCCGATGCAAATGCATTTGCAAAAAATGGGATGAGCTTCAGCCTGCGCGCAGACTTGCACCGATAGAACGCGACTCCTCCGCGCTGGTTTCTACGCTCGAAGGCGACCGCACTAAGCAAACCAAAATCCGCGTTTGTCTTCGACAAAGATCGGTGTCGTATTTTTGGTGTCGAAAACGCGCACAGGCGCTGACGCACAACAACTCGCAACCATTATGCGTGTCTTGGGCTACGAAAGCTCACCCATGCGACCGTCCTGATAGGCGGCGATAGCACGGTTGATATCGTTTTGGTTGGTCATCGCGAATGGACCGTGACGAACAACCGGTTCGTCGAACGGTTTACCGAGGAAGACGGCGACGTGCGCGTCCTCGGCCGCAGTGAATTCGAGTGTGCCGCCGTCGCGACCAAAAGCAATCGCCTTTCCCTCGCTGACCGATTCACCAACGACGTCAATCGCGCCGCGAATCACTAGGGCGAATGCGTTGATGCCTGCAGGAACGAGATAACGAAACGCTTCGCCTTTGTTTGCCGAGACGTCGAGCAGCGTTGCTTCACTCGGCAAGGGTTTTACAGCCGCGATCATTCGCTCGCCATCGGCGTAAGCACCAAATGCGACTTTCACGTTCGCGCCACCGGCTTGCGTCACGCGCGGCATTTCCTCACGAAGAATGTGAATAGCCGCAGGCGATATGTGTTTATCTTTCCCCGCGAGATTGACGAAAATTTGCAAACCATGCGCGACCTTGCCGTTTTCAACAGGTACTTCCTCGTGCACAACACCCGCACCAGCGACCGTCCAATGACAGTCACCCGCGCGAATTTCCGACGCGTCACCACGTGAGTCGCGATTGCTAAATCCCGTCTCCGCGTCGTCGAACATGTATGTCACCGCCGAGAAACCAGCATGCGGATGCGGCGGAAACGTCGGTTCGCTCATTCGGTAATGATCCGCCATCAAATACGGATCAATCCACTCGTCTGTTGCGCGAATGCCGTTGGCGTGAAATCCGCCACCGTGACGGAGCTTTTGAACGGTGAGGTGCTGTTTGATTTGAAGCGTAGTCATTGAAATCGGCGGGAAGCGCGGTGGACAGCTAATGTTGGAAACAACCGATCATTTTCAACTCAAGTGGCACCGATATTTCGGCGCACTGCGCATCGTTCGACGCTAGACTCCCACGCTGCGCAACGTAGATCGCGATAGAAGAATGACACTTCGACACCAAGTTTCCAACATTCTGCATCGCCCAGAGTCGCCTTCAAAACTCGGGCGACGAATCAATCTCGCATTGAGTATTTTGATTTTTCTCAACGTCGTGGCAATGGTGGTAGATACCGTGCCCGAGTTGCCGCCGATTTGGCATGCCGCGCTCGGCGTGTTCGAAACAGCTTCGTTCGCAATTTTCTCGCTTGAGTATCTCGCGCGTGTCTGGTCAATCGTCGAGGTACCGAAGTTTGCCAACCCGGTGACGGGACGATCTCGCTTTGCGTTGCGTTTTCTGCCCTTGATCGATCTTGTCGCACTCCTGAGTTACTTTGCGCCGTTCGACCTGCGCTTCTTGCGTTTGCTTCGTGTCGTGCGCTTGCTGCGAGTGTTGCATCTTTCCGAATACGACAAACCGATGCGTGCGATCGGTCGCTCGATTCGCGCGCGTCGCAAGTTGCTCGTCATCGCGCTGGTCGCGATGCTCATCATGATTTTCTTTGCAGCGTCCGGCATGTATTTCATCGAACGCGAAGCGCAACCGAAAGCGTTCGCCAGCATTCCCGCCGCGATGTGGTGGGCCGTGATGACATTGACGACCGTCGGCTACGGCGATGTGTATCCGATCACGCCAATCGGCAAATTCTTCGCTGCCATCATCGCAACTGGCGGCATCGCGGTGTTTGCGCTACCGATGGCGATCATTACCGCTGCGATTCTGGATGTGAAGGTCGACGACGAGAAGCGCGAGATTGACCAGAGCGACGCATAAACAGGTACAAGTCTCGAAGCGTTACGGGTTTTCAGA
>JAAFJI010000268.1 GCA_013298045.1 Betaproteobacteria bacterium | reverse complement strand
CACCGCGAATTATCGCGATTCGACCACCCGCAAGTGTGAGCTCACCATCGACAAAGCCGTCGAGCGTAGCGATATAGCCGCGTAGTCGTTTGCTCACTTTGAATCGACACTCGCAAACGTCGTGGGCGCACGCGTGAGCTCCGCGACGAATTCGTAGACGTCGGCGCGGCAGTACGAATCGGTCAACTCAATTGCTCGACCATCGCGCGCGTAGCCTACACGCGTGACGTAGATCAGCGCGGTTGCCTTCGCAATTTCGAGTAACTTCGCTTGCTCAGCCGTTGCATTGACCGCAGTGAGTTTTTGCAGCGCACGCACGACCGGCGTGCCCGCACCATCGAGATAGGCGTACAGCGATTGCTCTACCGCCATCGGATCGGGCAGGAGCGCCTCGGGCAAGCGGCTATGCTCAATTGCCATCGGGATGTCGTCTGCACGACGCAAGCGCTTCAGACGGGTGACCCGCGCCCCCGGTGCCAGCCCGAGCGAGACAGACTCTTGCGAATTGGCGGCTGCGACGTCGCGCATGAGCCACGTGGAGGAACTCGTGAAACCGCGCGTGCGAAGCTCCTCCGAAAAGCTCGACAGCCTTGAGAGCGGCTGTTCAAGCCGAGGCGCGATGTAGGTGCCAGAGCCTGGCTTGCGAACCACTAACCCTTTGTCCGACACCACTTGCAGCGCGCGCCGCGCAGTGACCCGCGAAACATTCAGAAGCTCCACCAACTGCCGCTCCGATGGAAGCCCATGATCAACCGGCCACGCCCGTCTCTCGATCAGATCGGACATCTTGCGCGCAATTTGCAAATACTTAGGCGCAGGGTCAACGTCACTCGGACGGAGCTGATGAAATTCGGTCGGAGTCATAGGTTAGGGGGCGCTCGAACACTGACCGAGTCCGAGGTAACGAACATAAACCAAATAATACCGGACTAATACCAGTTAGTCTATGCCAGGATGGTATCGATTGAGTCGCGAGGCGACGCGCAGTTGGCGGTGTCGTTCACCAAGGCAATGAAATTTTTCCCATTGTGACCGACGGGATGCCGCGCCGCGCGCCGAAGTCAGCCTCGCCGCCGGCAATGCATTCGTTCGCGAGCATTGCGAAGAGTACGGCCTCTTTGCTATCACCAGCAATCCCAAGCACATCGGTGTTTGCGAAACTGCATGGCAGCAACTCACGAAGCCAGCGCACCAGAAGCGGGTTGTGCATGCCACCGCCTGAGAGATAGACGTGAAAGTCGGCGAGCGTCTCGTCGGTGTTAGCGACCGCATCCCGGATCGCCTCGGCGATGGTTTCAGCGGAAAAACGGGTGAGCGTTGCCATCAAGTCATCGGCGGCGATATGCGCCGTATGACTCGCCGCTTGCGCGGCACGCACATAGTCGCCGTTGAAGAGTTCGGGACCGGTCGTTTTCGGGACGGGTGCGGCGAAAAACTCGTGCGACTTGAGTGCCGCGAGGAGCGCTGGGTTCACCTGTCCGCGCGTAGCCATCGCGGCGTCGCGATCGAAGCTTTGCATCGGCTCAAAATGCCGGGCGAAAGCATCAAGCAAGGTATTGCCCGGACCAGTATCGGTGACGAACACCTTGCGCGGATCGAGATCTGAGGGCAGATATGTGAAGTTGGCAATACCGCCCATGTTGAGCATGATGCGACGCTCGCCTTTCTTGCCGAAAACAAAGTAATCGCCATACACCGCAAGCGGCGCGCCTTCGCCACCCGCTGCGACGTGTTTTTGCCGGAAGTCGGAGAGTGTGATGATTCCGGTTTTAACCGCAATGTGATCGCCGTCGCCGATTTGCAGGGTCGCGTTCGAAAACTTCGCCTGCTTGTGGATGCTTTGCGGCGCATGCATCACGGTTTGACCGTGCGAGGCGATGAGATCGATGTTCGACGGCTCAATGCGCCAGGCCGCGAGGCAATCGAGAATCATCTGCGCATGCAACGAGCCGATCCATGCGTTGAGCAAGACGAGATGCTGGAAATCGATAGTTCGTTTGGCGAAAACTTTTCGGATTTCGGTTTTGATGTCGTCGTCGTAATCGACCGTTTTGAATTGCTCCACCGCGACGCGAGTGCTGTTACCCGAGCCGCTGATCCGACAGAGCGCGACGTCGAGCCCATCGAGCGATGTGCCGGACATCAAACCGACGATTCGCCGCTCTTTTTTCTGCGCGATCGTCGAAAGCGCCGAGAGGTTTTTATTCATGCGAAGTGATACGCGATTCCGTCATTGCCAGTTGTAGAAGCGAGAGCGCTTCACCCTTGGTCGGTTGAAAAAGAGAAGTATCGCTGCCGCAGGCAAATGCAATTTGAACTTGCGCGATCGTGCGGCCGGTCGCGTCAGTCGGGCGCGCCGACCGCCTATCAACTCCATAGGTATACGCCCTATTAAATAATGCATTCAATGTATTAATTTTGTCTGTCAACAAATTAATTTAACTACGTAGTCTTCATTTTTTATAGGGCAGTGAATCATTAAGTTTTAATCCGGAAACCGGTTCATCGTAAATTCGCGACGCTCTTTGTGCGAGTTTCGAAATCGCGAAGGCGACTACTGCGTTTGCACCAGCTCCGCCGACACGGCATAGGCACCGTTCAACCACGCAACCACCTCGCGCGCGACATCATGATCGAATGTTTCGTACTTCGCACGCAGCGCGAGCGCTTTCTCGCCCAAACGATGCAATCCGGTATCGTGCATCGCAAGTAAATCTTCGCGTAAGGCTCGCGCCAACGCGGTGCCCGCGACCCGCTGCGCAGCTTCTTGAAACGATTCGGCGTAGTCGTAGCGCGATCCCATCGCGTACACATCGACGAGTGTGAGCGCCGGAATCGCCGACAACATCGGCTGTAGCGCCGGGTTGATGAAATGTGCCGCAATGAGATCGGAGACAGCCGCATCGCGCCCGGTGAAGCCGCGCAGATGAAGCTGTGTAGACATACGCGGGCCGTCGTTGACTGGATAGTTGTCCCAAAGTGTGGGCTTGCGGCGCAGGGTCTCTGCGACGCGCGCCAGATGCGTCGCACTGATTTGGCGCGCACACACCTCCGGGCCGGTCCAGAACACTTCAATCGCTGGATCCAGGTGTCGCCCCAAATCGTCGAGATAGGCGCTCGGTCGCTCGCCAAACACGCGATCAAGCACGATGTCGTCGCTGTAGTAACTCGGGCAGACAATGAACTTCGCATTCGGCACCGCTGCCGTCGCCGCCTCAACGATGTCCAGTTGTGTTTTCGCGAGTGCGTTGGCGTCGGTTTCCATGTCATCAAACAGAATCGCGAAGCGCGAGACGCCGATCGACGAGAGCGTGCGCAGGCGATCGGTCAAGACGCGAAGCCGCTCCCGCGACAAATCGTTCGCCAATGCGTAAGGGCTGACGCCAATGCCAAACTCGACATTGAGCGATCTACAGACGGTCGCGAATTTAGCGATTTGCCCGAGCCAGGTCTCTGTGTACGGCGCGTCCCAGTGACGGCGCAATGCGGCGTCGCCTTTCGGCGCGTAGAGGTAGCGTGAATAGCCGGCTGGCGCGAGAATCGCGAGGAGCGCCTCGCGTTGCGACCACGACCAAAGCGGTCCAAAAAAACCTTCGACAACACCAAGCGTCGGCACGATCGCTACAGTCTTTCAAAAAAAGTTGGTCAGCGTCGATTGGAACCCCTGACAGAGTCGTGAAGTGTATCGACGCCAACGATTCGAATCACGCGTTGTGCCTGTACCTCGCGATAGACACCAAAATGCAAACGCCTCAGCATCCGAGTGCTGAGCGATTCATTCTCACCTTTAAGGAGGACCGCATGCGCAACCGCTCCACGGGCAGCACATTGGTGTCTACCACGTAGCACCTGCGGCGAACTACTGAATCCAACACTTGTCTCGGATGCCGCTTTAGCTAAATGTAAAGTCTATATTTTTTTACTTTTCGATATTAGAAAACAATCGATTTATTCTCAATAAACTCCGGGCGTAAGCCTTTTCTGCTGATGCACTTCAGAACTCGGTGCGATCGACGCCGAAATGGGTTTGACGCCCGCCGACGATTTCTATAATCGCAGGCAGATAAACACCGAATCGGGGATTTCATGCTCATTACCTCCGTCGTCATCTATATGGCGCTCACCATCGCCATCGGTCTCTGGGCGGCAAGAAACGTGCGCAGCTCAAAGGACTATCTGGTAGCCGGGCGCTCTCTGCCGCTGCCGATCAACATGGCGACCGTGTTTGCCACCTGGTTCGGTGCCGAGACGGTGCTCTCGGTCAGCGCGACCTTCGCCAAAGACGGTCTGGTCGGCATCCCGGCCGATCCGTTTGGTGCCTCGGCGTGTTTGCTGATCGCCGCGCTCTGCTTTGCCCGGGTTTTCTATCGCATGAACCTGGTTACCCTCGGCGATTTTTACCGCAAGCGCTACGACTCGCGAATCGAAGTGCTCACCAGCGTTTGCGTCGCCGTGAGCTACCTCGGCTGGACCAGTGCCCAGCTCACCGCGCTCGGTCTGGTCATCTGGATCCTCTCGGGTGGCGCGCTCACGCTGACCCAGGGCATCTTGATCGGTGCCGCCATTGTCCTCGTGTACACGATTTTTGGCGGCATGTGGTCGATTGCCTTCACCGACGTACTACAGACCGTTGTCATCATCATCGGTCTCACAATCGTCGCGATCTTTCTTGGCGATATGGCAGGCGGCGCGAGCAAAGTCATCGCAACGGCAAGCGCCGAAGGC
>JAAFJI010000267.1 GCA_013298045.1 Betaproteobacteria bacterium | reverse complement strand
TCACCGCGACGCAAGCAGGCAACGCCAACTACCTAGCCGGAACCGCAACGCAAACCTTCAGCATTGGGCAGGCGAACCAAACGCTCACGTTTGGCGCGGCCCCGACGGTCGCCGTGAATGGCACCGGGAATGTGAGTGTGACCAGCGCATCGCCAAACTCGGGCAACCCGATTTCCTACTCGACCGTGTCCACCGCATGTTCGGTGACCACCGCGGGTGTTGTGACCGGTATCAGCGCGGGGAGCAACAATTGCGTCATCACTGCGAGCCAGGCGGGAAATGCGAACTATGCGCCGGGCACGGCAACGCAGACGCTTAGCATCGGCATCGCCAACCAAACGCTCACGTTCCCGACGCAGTCGCCAGCGAGTCGGATCTTCGTCTTGAACGCCACGTTCCCGATCAATCCTCTTGCGACGAGTGCGAGCCCGAATTCGGGCAACGCGATCGTGTATTCCTCGTTGACCGGGGGCGTTTGCAGCGTCGCAGGAACGACGGTGACGATGCTCGGTATTGGCACCTGCACTATCGCTGCGGATCAAGCGGGCAACGCGAACTACGCTGCCGCACCGCAGGTCACGCAAAACGTCGCCATCAACGGCAGCGGCACCGTTGGCGGGTCGGTCAGCGGTCTATCGGGCTCTGGGCTCGTGTTGTCACTCAATGCCGGCGCGCAAACGGTGGCGGTGTCGGGCAATGGCGGCTTCGCCTTCGCAAGTGCGCTCGTGCAGGGCACAAACTACACCGTCAGCGTTCAAACCCAGCCTTCAGCGCCCGCTCAGACCTGCACGGTGACCAACGGCAGTGGCACGATGGGCACGACCAATGTCACAAACGTTGCGGTGGATTGCACGACCAACGCCTTCAACGTGAGCGTACAGCTGCCTGCGGGCGTATCGGTCTCGCCTGCGGGCACGCAGTCGGTGAGCTCAGGCGGCACGATCAGCTTCACGCTGCTGCCAGCCCCTGGCTTTACGATTACGGGCGCGTCGGGTTGCGGCGGCTCGTTGAATGGCAACGTGTTTACGACCGGACCGATCACCGCCGCATGTTCGATCAGCGTGAGCGCGGTCGCCGTCTCGACAGCAACTGCAACTGCGGTACCGGGGCTCACGCTCTGGCTACAGCTGCTGCTTGCCGGGCTACTCGTCGCAGGCGGCGTGCGTGCTGCGCGCCTGCGCGGCTAGGACGCGTTTCGCGCAGACCGGCCGGCGCACGAATCACGATCGGTCGGACGCAACCTCGACGGCGTCTATATGCCGTAGAGTACGCATAAAAAAGCCCGCGACTGCGGGCTTTTTCCGTACGCGAAAAATCGTCAAAAGCGATTTTCGTCGCGGCGCGTGTTGTCGTTACTTTCTTTCGTTCCCAACAGCACGGGCTTTAAGCTCTCGTCGATTGGCTTCGGACCGATCCAGATTTGCAGGAGCACATTCCAAAACGATTCGTCGGTGACGACTTCGCCGACGCGTTTGCCGTTGACGAGTATCACGGTGCCAGTACCTGGAATTTGATCGACGCTGATCGTGTCGCCTTTTTTGAGCAGTGGGGTCTGCCCGAAAATATTACCCATTTTTAACAGGCTGTCGAAATATTTTTGCTGATCGGCTTGACTCACGTTCGCGCGCATTCCGCTCATCAGCCCTTTCGAAAAATCATTGGCATTGATTTCGCGCAACAGATTCATGTGAACGCGCTTCGCACCCTTTAATGCGGCAATCTCAGTGCCGCTTGATCGCCTTTGCGGAAGATAGAGCGAAGCCACATAGACGCGCACCAGCCCGGCGGCTGCGTAGCGAATGCCAGAACCGTTTAACACGAGCTCCGTGTTGGCGAGGCGAATTTTGTCGTCCACCTTAACGCCTGCCACCTCGGCGGCTTGTGCAATCGGCAGGGCGACGCTCATCGCAAGCGCGAGTGCAGCCCCTGCTGAATTGCGCAGAAATTCACGGCGAATTAATCCGCTTGATCGTTCGGTCAGTTTCATCGTTCCTCCAGCTCATTTGGTTGATGGGGTCGATTGCCCCAATAGCGATACGCGGGTTTGCGGCTTCAACGTGTTGCTTTTGAATGCTCTCGATGACGCCGTGATGCGCACTTTTCCCGGGATTTTATCCCCACTTGCACAATTTTTGGGCTATTCGAGTCCAAGAACGCTTAAATCGCCATTGCCGCGCCGCACAATCACCGGAGAGTCGCCAGTGAGATCGATGACGGTGGTGGCCGCCTCGGCGACTTCGCCGGCATCGATCAATAGCGTTAGCGACTTCGGTAGCGTTGACGCGATGAGGTCAGGATCGTTGAGCGGAGTGGTCGATTCTGGCGGAATCAAAGTCGCGGAAAGAATCGGTTCGCCGAGCGCTTGCAGCAGCGCCTGCACGACCGGATGACGCGGCACCCGCAACCCGATCGTTGAGCGTTTCGGATGCAGCAGGCGCTTCGGGACGTCGCGCGTACCTTCCAGAATGAAGGTGAACGCACCTGGCGTGCCTTGCTTGAGGATGCGAAACGCCGCGTTGTTGACCCGCGCATATTTACCGAGCTCGGTGAGATCGGCACAGACGAGCGTCAGGTGATGTTTTTCGTCCACGCCCCGCAGCTGGCGCAGTGTGCGCAGTGCGTTGGCGTCGCCGACGTGGCAGCCGAGCGCGTAGGAGCTGTCGGTCGGGTAGGCGATCACCGCGCCGTCGCGAAGTAGCTCGGCTGCCTGCTTCATTAGCCGCAGTTGCGGGTTCACCGGGTGTACATGGAAACGCTGGGTCATGTGATATTCTAACTTTTCATATGGGTATGTCGCTTTGTGCGGAAATTGCGGAAAAACTCGCACGCTACGCCGCGTCCGGCGCGAGACCGGCGGCTTCGCCTTGTCGCTCGCTGCGGCGGGTCGTCACCGCGCAAAGCCGCACCGAAAACACTGCCTTATTTACGGAAGCGACACGGCTGAAAATGATCGATTTCAAATTACGACGAGCGTCGCGAAGCGCGGCGAACATTGAGACGCGCTGGGTCCTCGCCCCCAAGCGCGAGGTCGGCGCGCTTAGAGTATCGTTTTGTGCGGAGCACGCGTGAATCTCCAGCAAATTCGATTTCTGTGCGCGGTTGTCGAGAACAACTTCAGCATCTCCGAGGCGGCGAATGCCGCGTTTACCGCGCAGCCGGTGGTGAGCAAACATATCAAAGCGCTCGAAGGCGAAATTGGGGTTGAGATTTTCGAGCGGCGTGGCAAACGTTTGCTCGGCCTCACCAGCGCCGGTGCCGAGGCGTACGCGATCGCCAAAAGGCTAAACGCCGACGCGCTTAGCCTCAAAGCGCTCGCCTCGGACATGACCAACGCGAAAGAGGGTGTGCTCACGATTGCCACCACCCACACCCAGGCGCGCTACGTCCTGCCGCGTGTGGTCACGCAGTTCGGTGCCAAATACCCCGAGGTCAAACTTAAGTTAAAGCAGGGCAATCCGAAGCAATGCGCGGATTGGGTCGCTGGAAGCGAAGCCGACATCGCAATTGCCACCGAGGCGCTCGCGGCTGAGCCGCTGCTAGTGACGCTACCCTGCTATCGCTGGAATCGCTGCGTCATCGCGCCGCCCAAGCACGCGCTTGCGAAAGAAAAGGTGCTCTCGATCGAAGCGCTGGGAAAATTTCCCCTGATTACGTACGACAATGCGTTTACCGGGCGATCGCAGATTGATCGTGCGTTTGCAAGTGCCGGTGTCGTGCCGAACGTCGCGCTCACGGCGCTTGATTCCGACGTAATCAAAACCTATGTGCGGCTCAATGTGGGCGTTGGCATCCTCGCGGAAATGGCCTACGACTCAAAGGTCGATAGCGACTTGAAACGCCTGGATGCGTCGCACCTGTTCGCGCCGTCGATTACGCGTGTAGGTTTGCGGCGGAACGCCTTTTTGCGACGTTTTGCCTACGATTTCATCGTCCTCTTCGCGCCGTCACTGAAACGCCGCGAGATTGAAGAGGCGGTGTTTGGACGGTGATTTAGCGCCCGCAACGCGCTTGCCAAAAGCAGTGGAAGTCGAACAACTCAAACTCGTTATCGTGAACGACAAACGTCGTCGCGCGAGACTCACACTTCTGCTTGCCGCATTCACGATGCTCGGTCCGTTTTCGATCGACACGTACCTGCCTGCGTTCCCGACAATGCAGGCCGAGTTGCCCGCGACCGAAGTGCAGATGCAGCTTTCGCTGACCCTGTATTTCGTTGGCTTTGCGATCGTCACCCTGTTTCATGGCGCGATCAGTGACGCGATTGGTCGCAAGCCGGTGATCGTCGGCACGCTCGCCGTCCATGCGCTCGGCTCGGTCGGTTGCGCGCTTTCTGGTTCGATCACCGGGCTGCTCGCATTTCGTTTATTGCAAGGCATGTTTGCAGGCGCAGGCTTCGTCGTCGGTCGCGCGATCGTGCGCGATCTTTTCGATGGCGATGAGGCGCAGCGACAGCTCTCGCGCATTCAAATGCTCTTCGCCGCTGCGCCGATCGTCGCGCCGATTCTGGGCGGTTGGTTGATTGCGCATTCAACCTGGCAATCGATCTTTTGGTTTCTCGCGAGCTACGCGGCGCTGCTCGTACTCTGGGCAAAACTTGCGTTGCCCGAATCGCATGCGCACGAACGGCGTTTACCATTCTCTGCAAAGTCGCTCTTGCAAACCTATTCGAAGATTTTCTTCAACAAGCGCTTTCAGTGTTTGGCCGCGGTGCCCAGCATCAATTTCATGGGTTTCTTTGTCTACATTGCCGGTGCACCGGCGCTCTTGCTTGGGCATTTGCAATTGACAA
>JAAFJI010000266.1 GCA_013298045.1 Betaproteobacteria bacterium | reverse complement strand
ATGAACCCAATCTTCGGTCACAGCCATGTTTAGCCGCGAAAGCGCTCCGTTTGATGACCTGGACATCCTCGTGTTTTGCGGTGTCGCGTTGCTGTTCTTTTTGTTTTGGTTTCTCGGGCGCGTCGATAATCGAAAACATCCGCGACGGTTCGAAAAAATTGCGAAAGAGCTAGGTGCCGCAGTTACGCAAGTTGACGAATTCGATTCGAGCTTTGAACTCGTCGCGCATGGTCGCGCATTCTCGGTGAGGTACGCACGCATCAGTCGCTCAACGGGCAGCAGCACCTCGTCTCTCTGGAAACTGTTCGTGAGCACGCCGCTCACGAAGCGTTGGGAGTATCACGATCTGCAAGTGCGCACCCTCGGCCGCGTTGGCGGCTGGCTGGTGAATCTTCTTTTACGGAATCGGACGCCCCATCGAATCGCAAAAAGCGACGCCTCAACCACGAGGATCGGCGTGAGCGACGATTTCGGCACGCGCTTTTCGATTCGCGAGCAAGGCACTTTGCCACCGAACTGGATCACCGATTCGGTGCGGCAAGCCGTTCGCGCAATCTACGACGATCCGGAAATCAAGGTGCTCACCAATCATTCCACGCTGGAAGCGTGCGAAGGAAGATTGAGTTTCATCTCGGGCGAGCCAGACAAGTTGCAAGCGATCGCCGTCAATCAATTACTTGCGCACTTGAGCACACTTGCAGAGGCGTTAATCGCAGCCGCGGAACGCTCGGATCGCTTTGGTTCAATGATTGACTCGCGATGAGGCTGTGAGACCATGACATTGCTTGCATCGGAGCACAAACCAGCGATGTCCGCTTGCCGCCACTCGCGCCTGACACGGGCTGGCGCGTGAGCTGGACAAACCGTAATCCGCTGGCATTGCAATTCGAACATTTCGGCTACCGAAACCATCAACACTTTCGCATTCCGGTGCCCGCAGAACGCGAAGACGAAGCACGTGCGGCCCTTGGACAAGTCAAGCGGACGTGGGTTGTGCGCGAGACGTAACGACGAACCAATCGGCGCAAATGGAGCGGGCGACGATCGCGGTGTTGGCGGCAAGCGTTATTTGTCGAAGACTACGAAAAGCACAGTGCAAACGACAGTCACCGGCAACAGTGTGGCCACCATCAAAACGGCGAAATCGATGACACGCACGAGCACATTCGCGTACACCGTTCGGCCAAGCGACTCGCGATCTGGCGTCTCGATGTTCCACGCGCCGGCGTCAAGCCCATAGGATTCGCTGACATGTCCGCCGAGGCGTTGGCCGACGATTCTGGCCAAACCATGTCGCACCGGGCCGAAGAAAAAATCAAGCCAAGCGATATAACCCGCGATCGCCACGACCGCTGCGAGACCGATCCAAAACGTTTTTGCATCGACGCCGGGGGCTTTGGTGTAGAGAGCGTAGCCGCCGAAGATGGCGTACGGAATGCCGAACACCGCAAACGCGATGAGCCCAGCGATGCGTCCCTGGTGGCGTTTGCGAGGCATACGCCAGTCGATCGCCTCCAGCCAGCGTTGATCGTTCGCGCGAGCCAGCAGCAGGCATTCGATAGCGGTTTGCAGATCAATCGGCTCGCTTGAAACCAGCGTGTAGTTTCGCCAGAAACGCGACTGCACCGGTTGCAAAGTGAATTCAAAAACACCGCGCCCGCCACGTCGAACCTCGATACGGTTTGCGTCGTTGACGAGCGAGAGCAAAGCCTTGCCGCGCAAACGTGCGAGCGCATCGCGCAGATCTGCGTCGTACGAACCATTTTTCGCAGCATCGATTGGAATCACCCTATGCTCCGTTGACAAGTACGAGTTAAGCCCGCTGTTTATTTAATATCTCTACTTTTAATTAAGCATCGACATTATCATAAAGCGTTCTCAGTGCTTTATTTAATGGGGCGAAAGTGATTTTGTTTAACTGATTGAACCCGCGAGAGATCGGCACGAATTTCGACGCGCTTCGGGCTATTTTGTAGCCGCGAACCTGGACGCGTGTTGTTGCGTTCAAACGAATGTGATTTGCACTTCGAGTGCCCGAAGTGACCCCAGCCCGACACCTACAAGCTCGCATGTATGCGTGGGAGTGGACGCAATCAAGGATGAAGCCGTCGAACGGTCAACGAAGGAAAAAACCGCCGACGTTTATTTGTTGCATTTCGAGTTCGGCGCAGCGCAACGTGCGGTCTTGCACACAGGCGCGAACGCGCCGCCCAAGCGCCACCACTCAAACTACCGGGTCCGCCTCGCGGTGAACGCTCAGACGTTGGAGGATGTCGTCAAAGAAGTTTGCGCATGGCGCGTTCGATAACTACGTGCGATGCATATATAAGCTTTTCATTTTTATGCCTTGTATTTACTATTTTTTATGGCATTATTTTATCAAACTTATTTTATGTTTTTTATGCCTGTAATAAAGATTTTAATGGGCGTTTTGTTTTTTTGTTATATATGGCAATACTTCGTAAACCGGTCAGGCAAGACTGTGTCGCGCAAGCCCGTCCTGAGACCGACGGAGTTACATAGCGTTACGTTGGCGGTAGAAACTTGCGGCATCGCGACTACAGTTCGATCATGAACCTGGACAACACGCAGATCGGGGCAGACCATGCGCAGAGAGATGTACTCGTTCGCGAGGAGCTGGCGCGGCTCCTGTGCAGCGATAGCTTGCGCCGCTCGCCGAGTCATCTGCGTCTTTTGCAGTACCTCGTAGAGAACAAACTGCAAGGCGATCATGGCGCGCTGCGCGAAATGGCGATCGGAATCGAAGTGTTTCAACGCAGCCCCTCCTCGTTCGATCCGAAAGAGGACCCTATCGTTCGCGTGAACATCGGGCGGTTGCGCGAAAAGATAGCGCAGCACTACGCGCAATTCGATCAACCGCCGCGTATCCGCATCGAGCTGCCGAAAGGACGCTACATCCCCGAATTCGTAGCGCTCGACGAGACACGTGCGGCGTCGCTGCCGCGACTGGCCGTGCTGCCCGTGGTTGCAGAAGCCAACGGCGACGCAACTGCCTCGTGGCTATTCGATACCCTCGTTGAAAGCTTGCAAGGACTCTCATTGGTGCGCGTACTTGGTCCGCGCTCGGTTCGCGTGATCGGCGAACTCTCCGCGATCAACGCGGCGAAACGGCTTTCCGCCTCAGCGATCTTCAGCGCACGTCTATCGCTCAACGAGGGTCGCGAACATTTGCACGCGATGCTCATTGGCGCGCCGCACGGTGCCGTACTCGGCAGCTGGCGCTCTGCCCGCAGCGCGGACGAAACGCTCGCCGCATGGATCGAGAAAATCGGCGAGCAACTGCGCGATGACATCGTGCTGAAACTCACCGGCGTGCATCGCGGCGAATACCTGCCGCCGCCACGTCGCAAAGGTTTGCAGGGTGCCGACCCAATCGCAATCGACGCCTTCGTCGAATCGCGCCGTGCCGCATCGCTCGGCACGTTGGATGGTCATCGCAAAGCGCGAGAATTTCTCGAAGCAGCGATTGCGCGATCGCCGAATGTTGCGACGCTGCATTCGTTTCTCGCGGGTACGATGGGCAATCTTTCTGCCTATGGAGCCGTCACCGCCGAAGAAGCGTTTCGTGTCGGTAGCGCTGCGTCGAAGCGTGCCATTGAGCTCGATCCGAACGAACCTACCGCGCACTTCAATCTCGCGGGCGACGCGATCTACTACGAATACGATTTCGAAAAAGCATCGACATTGCTCGCGCATGCGCAGCGGCTTAGCATGCAACATCCGGGTGTGTATTTGCTGCGCGGAAACCTCGAATCTTTGCGTGGCAACGTCGAAGCGTCGCTCGCTGCCTACGATATGGCGATTGAACTCGATCCGCTTTACCCAGCCGCACGCTCGAATAAAGGGGTGGCCCTCATGTTTGCACGATGCTATTCGGAGGCCGAAACGCAATTCAGCACATTGCTCGACGAGTTTCCTCAGCGGAGCAACACACGCAACTCACTTGGCACGGTGCTATTGATGGCAGATCGCCATGACGAAGCCTTTGAACTCTACAGCAGCATGCTCGCACACGATCCCGACGATACCGACGCTCGCATCGGTTTAGCGATCGCGATCGCGCGACGCGGCGATCGCTCGCATGCGGCGCGAATCGTGCGCGACGTCGCGACGCATTCCGATGTCGAGTCGACCAATCCATCATCACTTGCCTGCGCGTGGTGCCAAATCGACGAGAACGAAAAAGCCCTCCGCCTATTGCAACGCGCGGCTGAGATACACGAAGGCGGCTTCGCCGAAGTGCAAGTGCAGCCGCTTTACGAACCGCTGCATCGCGAACCCGCATTTATCGCGTTGCTTGCAAAACATGGACTCCGCCCGCTCCCTTTTGGTGTGGCGAGCGAGCGCTAAAGTCTGGGATTGGGCAGCTCGATGTAACGGTGTGTAACGTCGCATTGCTTGCCTCCTTCTCACGTCTCTCGCAAACTACGTCCCATTAGAGGTTTCGAGGGACGACCGATGCAGGCAGGAAACGAATTCTGGCGTCTGAACGCGCGAGGCGTAGTCGTGCACATTGTTGCTTGCGGTGTCGCGACGATTGCAATGTTCGCCACTGCGACGCGGGTTCAGGCCGCCTACACAATCGTCGGCAGCCCGGGACCGGCACCGATCAACGCGAGCACGCCAAACCTCGATTACGCACAGTTCGACAACATCATGAAGCAGTTCATGTTGAAGGCAAACGTCCCAAACGCCCAGCTCGCGCTCGGATATGGTGATCGAATCGTATTCTCGCGGGCCTATACCGCAAGCACAGCCGAGCGACCGCTGCGCACAAACGTCGCGCCCTCGGTGCAGCCTA
>JAAFJI010000264.1 GCA_013298045.1 Betaproteobacteria bacterium | reverse complement strand
CCATCGATGAGTTTCATCACGTGAGCAGCAACCCGGACAATCGACTGGGCGCGCAACTCGGCCAATTCATCGCGCGGGACAAAGCGCATATCGTTGCGATGACCGGCTCATACTTCCGAGGCGATGCAATGCCCGTGCTGTCATCGCACGACGAAGCGCAATTCGAAACGGTGACCTACACGTATTACGAACAATTGAATGGCTATGAGCATTTGAAATCGCTCGACATTGGCTATTTCTTTTATTCGGGTAGCTATCTCGAAGCGATTCCGGCTGTGCTTGATACATCGCTTAAAACAATCGTACACATTCCGAACGTGAATGCTCGCGAGAGCACAAAGGATAAACATCGCGAGGTGGAAGACATCATGTCAGCCATAGGCGAGTGGCGCGGTGCCGACCCGGTGACTGGTTTTCATTTCGTGCATCTTGCTGATAAACGCGTGCTGAAAGTGGCTGATTTAGTCGACGATAGCGATCCCGCAGCACGCTCGAAAGTGTTGAATGCACTAAAGGACCCGGCGCAACGCCATAACCGCGATCACGTGGACATCATCGTTGCGCTAGGCATGGCGAAGGAAGGCTTCGACTGGATTTGGTGCGAACATGCGCTGACGGTGGGCTATCGAAGCAGCTTGACCGAAATTATTCAAATCATCGGTCGCGCCACGCGCGATGCGCCCGGAAAACACCGTGCGCGATTTACCAATCTGATTGCAGAACCGGATGCATCAGAATCAGCCGTCGTTGATGCAGTCAACGATACGTTGAAGGCGATTGCCGCGAGCTTGTTGATGGAACAGGTGCTCGCGCCGCGCTTCGAGTTCACGCCAAAAAACGCAGGACAACGCGCTGGATTTGACTACGGCGATGCAGGATACGCGGAAAACGGCGTCAACGTCGGCGTCAACCCACAAACAGGCCAATTCCATTTGGAGATCAACGGCCTGGCAACACCGTCAAGCCCAGAGGCAGCCCGGGTTTGTCGCGAGGATCTAAACGAAGTTATCACCGCGTTCGTGCAGGATAAGACGGCCCTTGAACGTGGGTTATTTGATCGAGAAAACACGCTGCCCGAAGAGCTCACGCAACTGCGTATGGGCAAAATCGTACGCGATCGTTACCCCGATTTGAGCGACGCCGACCAAGAGGCCGTCCGGCAGCATGCGATCGCGGCGCTCAATATTGTGCAAGAGATGAAGCGAATGACAGGCAGCACAGAAGGCGAGGAAAAAGCGAATCTCGCGTTGATCGAGGGCGTGCGCAAGTATGCGATGGATGTGCGCGAGCTCGATATCGATTTAATTGATCGCATCAATCCGTTTAATGCGGCTTATGCGGTGCTCGCGAAAGCGATGGACGAGAGAACGCTGAAACAAGTGCAAGCGAGCATCGCGGGCAAGCGGGTGAGTCTTTCCATCGAGGAGGCTCGCGACATGGCGAAGCGAGCGCTTAAATTCAAACAGGAGCGAGGCCGCCTGCCCGATATCACATCGCCAGACGCATGGGAAAGAGGGATGGCTGAAGGGGTTGTGGTGTTCGCGCGCTACACCGCACAACAGAAGGCAAACAATGGATGATTTGTCAGACGACGAACTGCTTGCAGAGCTCGGCGTCGGTGCTGAGCCGGTGAAGCTTGGTTCGCGCACACCGCGCGAAGAACGCATCATCGCCGGGTTCGAAGAAATCGTTCGCTTCGTTGAACAATACGGTCGTGCGCCGCAACATGGCGAAGAGCGCGACATTTTCGAACGGCTTTACGCGGTGCGCCTTGACCGTTTCCGTGAGTTAACGGAAGCTCGCGAGCTGCTTTCCTCGCTGGATACGCACGGCTTGCTCGAATCGGCTCGCCACGAGCCAACAATCAATGTCGATCAATTGGATGACGATGCATTAATTGATGCGCTCGGCGCTACGGAAAAAGTGGACGGAGACATCAGCGTGCTACGTCACATCGCGTCGCGCGAAGAACGCAAAGCTGCGGATGAAATTGCCAATCGCGAACCATGCAAAGACTTCGCCCGATTCAAACCGCTGTTCGAACTCGTCGATAGCGACCTTAAATCCGGCGCAAGGCAAACTCGACCGTTCGGTAAGAACGCAAGTATCGCGAAGGGCGATTTCTTTGTTTTAGGTGGCCAAACGGTCTATGTTGCCGAACTGGGCGAGCTATTTCGCACGTCTAACGGCGATATGGACGCGCGTCTACGGGCTGTTTATTCGAATGGCACCGAAAGTAATTTGTTGCTGCGCTCGTTGCAGCGGGCGCTTTACAAAGACAACGCGGGCCGGCGACTCACCGATCCGTCCCCCGGCCCGCTTTTCGCGGAAAGTTGGGAAGAAGACGAGTTACAAAGTGGAACGATTTACGTACTTCGCAGTAAATCTGATCACCCGTTTGTGACTGCGCATCGCGAGTTAATTCACAAGATCGGCGTGACCGGCGGCAGCGTGGAGGCGCGCATTGCCGGCGCAGTCCATGACGCAACTTACTTGTTGGGGGAAGTTGAAATCGTTGCCACCTACAAACTTGCGGATATCAATCGCACGAAATTGGAGGCTTTGTTTCATCGGCTTTTCGCGGCTGCGAAGCTCGACATAACGATCCATGATCGCTTTGGCGTGCCCGTGCGTCCCCAAGAGTGGTTCCTGGTTCCACTGGCGGTCATCAATGAGGCCGTTGAGAGAGTGCGCGACGGCTCAATCGCGCAGATGAGCTACGACCCGACGCAGGCGAAGCTAGTCGTGGTGTAGCGCATTCGCGGCAGCGCGTGCCGAGTAGACGTATAAAACCGACTATATGCCCCAGAAAATATGACCAAAAGGCGCAGTAGAAAAAGTATCAATATTTCACTAGAAATATGTGTAAGCGTTTTCGAAATTGGCGTGCACACAAGTTTGTAGACCTAGACGAATCCTAAGTTTTTCACGCCAAACGCATTGATGTTCGGCAATACGCTCGAAAGATCTCCGGGCGCGACGCCGAACCATGTGGCGAGCGTCGCGGCGTATTGATCGACCGATGTCGTGGGCAGCCAGCGGCCTTCGCCAAGATCGTTCGGGTCACCCAGCACGAGTGACGGGAAGTTGCCGTACATCGCCCCGCCTTTCACCGCACCGCCCATGATCAAGTGATGATTGCCCCACGCGTGGTCAGAGCCGCCGCCGGCGGCGGCTTTGAAGGTGCGACCGAAGTCGGACAGCGTAAACGTGGTTACTTGATTCTCGACACCTAACGCAGCCGTTGCGTCGTAGAAAGAGCGCAGCGCGTCATCGAGTTGCGTGAGGAGGTTCGCCTGCGTATCGAGCTGATTGGCATGCGTATCAAACCCGCCGATGGTGACGAAAAAAATCTGCCGTTTCACACCGAAGGTGTCGCGCGCCGCGATCAGTTTTGCGGCTTGCCGCAATTGCGTCGCAATCGAGTTGTTGGTGACGTTAAACAGCGGCTCGACCGTGTTGTTGGTCGCGCTGATGATCGGATTGACCACGTTCGAGAGGTTAATCGCATTTGCAAATCCGCTCGCGGTTTCGGCGACGAACACGTTGTCGCTCGCGCTACCAAGCATCGAGTTGATCGCTTGCAGGCGGGCTCGGGATGCGGAATCGGTGCCAGTCGTTCCGGTGAGTTGAAACGTGCCGCTCGAAGGCACCGCGAGCGGATTGGTGGTGATACCTTGCGTGAATTTGTGCGAACCGGCGAGCGAGGTAATGACCGGCATTTGTGCCGCACCGTTTGCGCTCGCGATGGTGTCGGCCAGGCGACCGCCCCAGCCGTAGCGGGTTAATTCATCCGACAGTCCGGATTGCCACTGCGCTTGTTGATCGGCATGCGAGAACAGCTGAAACGGTGCGTCGCGACCCGCCTCGTAATCGGCCTTGGTCATCGGGTAGTTGAGCGGCCCGGCGTTGGCGAGCACCGCAAGCTTGCCTTGCGCAAAGAGCGGATGGGTGCGCACCATCGACGGATGAAACCCGAAGACACGGCTCTGATTCTTCGGCTGAAATTGCAACAAACTCGCTTGTGCGATGTTGATGCCGCTCTGGGTGCTGCGCACCGCGTTGTACTCGGCGTAGCCAGAGGTGTCCGCTCCGATCACCATGTTGTTGCCATCGTTTCCGCCGTAGAGAAACACGCAGACGAGCGCCTTGTAGTCGTTGAACTGCGGGGTTGCAGCGAACGCAGGCGTTAAGCCGAAGCGCGTGAGCGCCCCGACCGATGCGAGCGCGGTGGCGTTGCGAAGAAAGTGACGACGATTGTGATTGAAGTTCATGATTCGTTCCTTTTTCTTTGTTTAGCGCAACACTTGTGAATCCGGCGCGATGCTCGCGAGATACATCGCCATGCGAACTCGACCGAGCGAGTCGCTGGCGCTCACCGCTTCCACCGCAGTTTGAATCGCCGCGCGGGTCGAAGCGCTCATACGTCCTGCGGCAAGCGTTTCGTTCAATCGATCGATGAGCGCAGACGGCGACCCCGCGAGTGCGGTGTAGCTTGTCAAATCGAATTGCGTGCCGGTCGCGCCGAACACCTGCGGATCGGGCGTGATGTTGCTGTAGAGCACAGCGTAGGCAATGTTGGCGCGGTTGATCGCGCTCGCGGTGTTGTAAATCGCGAATTCCGGTGCGACTGCGCCGCTTTTCACGAGCGCGTTGTCGGGTGGGTAATAGTTAAACACCGACGGGGCGACGAACACGAACTGCCCGGCTGCCGCCGTGAGCGTGCGGAAATACACGCCATCGCTCGTCGCGTTCATCGCGCGAGCGAGCCGCGTTAACGCGAGCACCGGCTCACTCTGATGCCCGTACACCGGTGCCCACTTCGCGGCACCACG
>JAAFJI010000263.1 GCA_013298045.1 Betaproteobacteria bacterium | reverse complement strand
CGAGGGAAGCGCTCTGCCGTAAATACGCGTCGAATCGATCAAAACGCTTGCTTTGAAACGTATCCCTTTCACAACAGACCAGAACGCTGGCTCGTTTCATGGGTTCACTCGCAGACGCACGATTGGGCGCGTCGTTTAATCAATTGACAAAGGCGTAAGCGGAGGGCTTCCGAATAAATCCATCGCATAGGCGATTTCGACACGCTCGTCGCGCAAGCCTGCGTCGTCGGTTTCGGCTCGACTGAGTGTGGCGATATGGCGGGCGAGTATTTCGGCGGACTCGGTGCGAGCTTTTTCGGCGCTCTCGCTGATGGTGTTTCGAGCGTGAACGCGGTAGAAATATCCCGGCTCGTCGATCACGACGGGTTCGATGATTTCTGCCGCACGCAGGCAAAAGTCCCAGTCGTGGTTGTAGCGAAAATCTGCGAACCCATTTAGAGATCGCCAGAGCGTTTTCCGGAAAAAGAGATTGCCGGTGGAAATGCTCGCGTTACCGAGCAGCAGGGCATGCGAATGCGACGCGGTGTTCGCAGCGTTGTCTTGCACACGATAGATTTCCCGACACCGAGGATCCCAGCGCGACGAAATCGTGCTGCCTTGTTCATCGATGCAATCGACCCGCATGTAACCCCAGCGAGCTCTCGGACGTGACGCGATGTGCGCAATACATCGCTCAATCCGCTCTGTTGGAAATCGATCGTCGGAGTTAAGCGGTTGTATCCACTCGCAATTGGCGAGCGCTATCGCCTCGTTAAGCGTGGCGTGAGCGCCGCGATTGCCGCGTGCGATGAACTGTACGGAAAACGGCGCTCGGGTCAGCGCTTCGCGCGCAATGCCAACGCTATCGTCGGTCGATCCATCGTCAATCACGATCATCTCGTCGGGCAATCGACTCTGCGCCATTACGCTTTCGATCGCTGCCGCGACGAAAACCGCATGGTTATAAACCGGCATTACCACGGCAACTCGAACGTCTTGCGTCGTTTGCACTGCAACGCGATCAGACGATGAGCGCAACGCAATTGCGCTTGATCCCGTCGCGTCGAGCCGCGTAAACATATCCCATTCTGAAACTTGCAGCGCAACTGCCGACAGCACCAATCGGTAGTTCTTGAAGAATCCAGGCAGCGCCTGTGCCGGGGTGGACAGAAGTTTGGAGAACAGGTCGTGCGCTTCATCAATAAGCCCAAGCTGATAGAGCGCAACCCCCCGCATGTGCAACACGTCCCAATCGTATCCGTTTTGGGCGACCGCGTCATCGTAGAGCGCTATCGCATCGAATAACTCGCCCGACAAGTGCTTTTGTAACGCGAGCTCGCGCGTTGCAGGGGCGGTGGGTGCGATTGATGAAATCGACGCCATCGATGCCGTTGTTGCCGTTGTTGCAGTGGATGCGGTAGTTGCGATCGACCAGCCGCTTTGCGCGAGTTTTCCGCAGCACGCTTTAAACCGCAACCCGCTGCCGCAGCCGCAAAGACTATTTCGCTGAATCAGTGTCATGTTCTAGGGCGTTTGTGACCGAGGCTGTGAGCGTCGCCCGCTCGTTGGCTCAACCATTTGGCAGCAACGGCGCTCAATGACGAACGAGGCATTTCACATAGCGAAACGCAAAGGGAGGGCGCGTAACGACACTATCGATGAACGCCCTATTAGGTCGTAACTATAAACGGAAAAATGTCTAACGGAAAACAAGAAGAATCGGCATTATCCCGAGAATTTAAGGGGCACTGAAATTTATCGCCATAAAATGTGCAGATAGAAATTTGGTCGCGTTTCGTATAGTCGCAAGTAATGAACGCAGTTATCGAAGACGCTCTCAAATCGCTCCCCACCCGCCCCGGCGTCTACCGAATGATCGGCACGGACGCGAAGGGCGAGGAGGTCGTGCTCTACGTCGGCAAAGCGAAGAATTTGAAGAATCGCGTGTCGAGCTATTTTGTGAAGAGCGGACACGGCGCACGCATTGCGATGATGGTGTCGCAGATCGAGCGGTTCGAGACGACGGTGACGCGCTCTGAAGCTGAAGCGTTGCTGCTCGAAAACAATCTCATCAAAACGCTTGATCCGAAATACAACGTTGTGTTTCGCGACGACAAGAGCTATCCGTATCTCTGCATCACGGGGGACGACTACCCCCAGCTTCGTTTCTTTCGCGGCAAGCCCGATAAGCGCCATCAATACTTCGGCCCGTTTCCAAGTGCGTGGAGCGTACGCGAAGGGATCAATACGTTGCAAAAAGTGTTTCAACTGCGCACTTGCGAGAACACCGTGTTCGCGCATCGCTCGCGCCCGTGCATGCTGCATCAAATCGGGCGTTGTACCGCGCCCTGCGTCGCCTCGATCAGCGAAGCGGAATATGGGCAAGATGTGAAAAGCGCCGCGATGTTCATGCGCGGGCAAGCGAGCGACGTGACGCACGATTTGCAATCGCAAATGGAAACCGCCGCGAGCGAACTCGCCTTCGAGCGCGCTGCGCGCATTCGCGACAAGATCGCGCGACTCAATCGCCTGCAAAGCAAACAGTTCGTATCGAGTGTGTCGGAGAGCGATGTCGATGTGATCGCTGCCGTGCATGAAAGCGGCATGATCGCTGTGAATATTGTGATGATTCGCGGTGGGCAACATGTGGGCGACCGCACAATGTTCCCCGTGAAAAACGCAACAAGCGAGGCGATGACTTCCGAAGAACTCGCCGAGACTCTGGAGAGCTTCATTGCGCAGCATTACATCGGCCGCGACGTGCCGCGCGGTATCGTCTGCACGCTCGATTTCGAAACCGCCGCGCTCGCCGAAGCGCTCAGCGAGCAAGCCAAACGCAAAGTCGAAATCGTCTGTAACCCGATCGGCGAAAAACGCGTGTGGCTTCGCATGGCCGAAGAAAACGCCCGCCTCGCAATCGCCGCGCGCTTGCGCCAAAGCGACACCGGTAACGCGCGCCTTGCCGCATTGATCGACGCACTCGGTTTGCCGGACACAACCGCGCGACTCGAATGCTTCGACATCTCGCACACGATGGGCGAAGCGACCACTGCAAGCTGCGTCGTCTTCGCCGACGGCGCGATGCAAACGAGCCAATATCGTCGCATGAACATCGAAACCGTGAGCGACGGCGACGATTACGGCGCAATGAAAGAAGCACTCACACGCCGCGCCGCGCGCATCGCGAAAGAAGAAGTGCCGCGTCCCGATGTGTGGGTGATCGACGGCGGCAAAGGTCAAGTCGGCGTCGCCGCGCAAGTGCTCAACGAAGCCGGGCTGCTCGACATCGTCCTTTTCGGCAGCGCCAAAGGCGTCGAGCGAAAAAAAGGCATGGAGCAAATCGTCTTCCCGGATCGCGACGAGATGATTAGCCTACCCTCCGATCATCCAGGCTTGCACCTCATTCAACAAATGCAAGACGAAGCGCACCGCTTCGCAATCCTGGGCCATCGCGCGCGCCGCGCCAAAGCCCGCGAAGTTTCTGCGCTCGACGAGATCGAAGGGATTGGGCCGAGGAAGAAGAGCGCGCTCTTAAAACAATTCGGCAGCGTGCGCGGGATTGCTTCGGCGAGTGTCGAAGATATCAAGCGCGTGGCTGGGATATCGGATGAATTGGCTGAGCGGATTTATGGGGCGTTGAGGTAGTTCAACTGCAATCGTTCAGTAAAAGTTCGCATCGAACGTCAGCTTGTTGCCTTTGTTTTAGTAGCAACACGATTCGTCATTTTTCTCTTAAAAATTCGCGCCTCGTATGCCACACAAATTAGTAGGTAGTCCATATCAACTACAAAGATAAACTCAGGTCAAATAGTTCAACGGAACAAGGGGGTGTCCGCATGCATAAGAAAAGTCTATTGCCGTCTAGCTTCTCTGCTACTACTGGGCTACTAAGGATCAAGCAGTCTGTATCAAAAGCAATTTTTGACGGACAAGTTGATCACTCAGTTGTAAATCAGTTACTCATTGAGGGTCGGTTTGCCGCTGTCGAAAGTGAACTGCTTGATTACAAGCGCGAATTTCCTTCGGATGATTACTCTTTTGGCAAGCTTCTTGTACATATTGCCAGCTTCCACAACACCTACGGGGGTTACATCGTTTTCGGTGTTGAAGAGCAAAGCAAAGACCAGTCTTTTGTTCCAGTGGGTGTACCCACAGGTGTATTTTCAGTCCAACAGTGCAGGAGTCGAATCAGGAATGTAAGTGGTAAATCTGTTGATGTTGCCTACGTGGACGTAGAGCTAAACGTTAGCGGGCGATCGATGAATTTCGGCCTGCTATTTATTCCGAAACGAAAGACCGACGACATGCCGCTGCGATTCGGCAAACCGGGACCAAATCGAGAAGGTAAGTCGCTTTTTTTGCCTGATGACGTCTACTTTCGCGTGCAAGACACAAATCGTAAGGCGCTGTTATCTGAAGACTGGTGGTTTCTATCGGGCGAACGAGCGAATCCGCACGCTTCGCTTTCAGGTGGGGACGAGTACACCGACTTTACAAATCGGGTTCTAGATGAAAATTTACCAGACAGAAATTTAATTTGCCCGAAGTTTGTCGGAAGAGCCGACGAAGTTAACACGCTGTGGAGTTGGCTGTCCGATCCGTTGCAATATGTGAAGGTACTCGCGGGAGACGGCGGTAAGGGTAAGTCATCTATCGCTTTCAAATTTGCAGAAGAAGTTTGCAAGTCAAGGGCGTACAACTTCGAAAAGGTGATCTGGCTATCGGGTAAGCAGCAAACATTCAGGGCACTTAGCGACGAATACGATCCGATGAGCGCCCATTTTTCTTCATACACGCAACTACTTAATGTTCTCGCAGAGAAAATGCCGCTACTTGCCGAGGAAGTTGACGGCGCGTCCGCGCATCT